>JABDGS010000013.1 GCA_013285915.1 Bacteroidota bacterium | reverse complement strand
GCTATAGGAGAGTTGTTGGCGGCAACTGCCACCATAGGCGGGGATTATGAAAAAAGCCAGGTATTGCAGGCTGCTTTAAATGAGCAGTTGGACAAAACAGCTTTAGGAGAGTTGGTGGCAACAGCAGCAACCATACGCGGGGATTATGAAAAAGCACAGGTGCTTAAAAAAGTGGCTGGCACACACGGGCTGGATGAAGAAAACTGCAATAAACTGCTTAATGCTGCTGATGGCATGCAAAGCGCCTATGAAAAGGCAGGTGTTCTTACTACAGTAATTGACAGCGACAGCCTTAGCAATACTAGTTTTAACTTGTTAGTAAAGGTAACGGGGCGTATGGACGGCGCTTATGAAAAAAGCGGGGTATTTAAGGCTTTGGCGGAAAAAGCTACGTGGCCTACTGACGAATGGGTAAGCCTGATAAATGCAGCCGCAAGCGTAAATACAGCGTATGAAAAAAGCACGGTGCTGATAACCATTGCAGGCAAAATGCCGGCAGATGCCAAAGTGCGCACTGCTTATATGGAAACGGCAAAAACCATCGGCAGCAGTTACGAGTACGACCAGGTTGTTAAGGCAGCTAAGTAACAATACCTGTGGATTAATTGCTTAACAAATATTGGCTATTACAAATAAGCCCGTTGTGCGGGCAATGAAAAGTGAAACCTCATCGCATTCGCGTTGACGTTTCACTTTTCACGTTTCATGCTTCAATCTGCAGGAGTTAATCATCAAGGCCTCATCGCACCACTCCAGAAGCACCGGGATGAAGTTTCGTGTTTCACGTTTTCCCCGTATCTTCCCCACGAATGAGAGAACCTTCTACTAAAAACAAACTTGGCTTGTGGACAAGCACTTCGCTTGTGGTAGGTAATATGATCGGGGCCGGGGTGTTTTTAATGCCCGCAGCCCTGGCCAGTTTTGGCGGGATAAGTTTATTTGGCTGGTTATTTTCTGCAATAGGTGCATTTTTTTTGGCAAAAGTATTTGGCAACCTTAGTAAACTGCTGCCAGGTATTAACGGCGGCCCCTATGCCTATACACGCGCTGGTTTTGGAGATTTTGCAGGCTTCATAATGGCATGGGGGTACTGGATATCTGTTTGGTGTACCAATGCAACTTTGGCTGTAGCTTTTGTAAGCGGCATGAGCACATTTTCCCGGGTACTGAGAGAGAGCCCTGTGGCAGATATATTGACCGGGCTAAGTGCGATATGGCTTTTAACGTGGATAAATACAAGAGGCATTATTGCGACCGGGAAAGTGCAATTGGTAACAACTATATTAAAGTTGTTGCCGTTATTTTTTGTAGCCATCGGCGGCTTGTTTTTTATTAAGCTTGATAACTTTAAGCCATTTAATATAAGCGGCACATCAAACCTGCAGGCTATTACTGCGACAGCATCATTAACACTATTTGCTTTTTTGGGTGTTGAGTGCGCGTCGATACCTGCCGCTAGTGTTGCAAATCCCGGGAAAACTATACCCCGCGCTACCACAATAGGAACCATTTTTACTACTTTGGTTTATATACTTGTTACCGTTGCTGTTATGGGTATGATACCTGCAGAACATTTAAAGCTGTCAGCTACGCCACTAGCTGACGCAGCCGCGCTAATTGGCGGCGATAATGCGCGCTACCTGGTTGCAGCAGGCGTAAGCCTTGCAGCGTTTGGGGCGTTAAATGGCTGGATATTGGTGCAGGGCCAAATACCATACGCAATAGCAACCGACAAGCTTTTCCCCGCGATTTTTAAAAAAGAAAATAAACGTGGCATGCCTGCAATAGGTATTATTATATCAAGTTTATTAGTATCGGTGTGTATGTACATGAATTACAGTAAGGCGCTTGTAAAGCAATTTACTTTTCTGTCGCTGCTGTCAACGCTTACATCAGTAGTGCCTTACCTGTTTTGTGCGGCCGCTTATGCAATAGTTAGCCTTAACCGGAAAAAGATGACCACGCGCAAAATTATTTCAACAATAATGCTATCAACTTTGTCCTTCGCTTTTTCCCTCTGGGCTATTATTGGCGCGGGCCAGGAAATTGTATACTGGGGATTTATTTTATTAATGACGGGTGTGCCGTTTTATGTGTGGATTGTGTACAAAAAAAATATAGATGGGCAAATTCACGTATAATTAATACAACAAACCTTTTATAACGTTTTATATGAAAGTTACCGCTCATTCTGAGGTTGGAAAACTAAAATCGGTGTTTCTTAAAAAAGCAACTGATGCTTTTTTAAATGATGCACATCTTGAAAAAGAATGGAAAAACCTGAATTATTTAAGCAAGCCAAATTTTAACGTAGCACTGAATGAATACCACTGTTTTGAAGAAGTATTTATGTCCCGAGGCATACAAGTATTGTACCTGCCGCAGGATGAAATGGTGAATATGGATTCAATATACTGCCGCGATGCAGCTATTGCAACCAACGGTGGGATGATTATTTGTAACATGGGCAAGGCTGCAAGGGCAAATGAACCTGCAGCAGAGAAGACGGCTTTTGAAAAAACCGGCATTCGCATTTTTGGGGAAATTACCGCGCCCGGCACTATAGAGGGTGGTGATGTTGCATGGCTTGATGAAAACACGCTTGCTGTTGGCCACACCTACCGCACCAACAAAGCCGGTATTCAACAATTAAAAGCATTATTGCACCCACTAAGGGTTGATGTTATAACTGTTGATCTGCCGCATTATAAAGGTCCTTCAGACGTTTTTCATTTAATGTCGATATTAAGCCCAGTGGCGGATAATATCGCTGTTGTGTATTCACCACTGATGCCCATACCATTCAGAAACTTATTACTTGAAAAAAATTATACTTTAGTTGAGGTTCCAGATGAAGAATTTGAAAGTATGGGATGTAATGTGCTGGCGCTGGCCCCTGGTGAATGCCTTATGGTTGACGGCAACCCAAAAACACGTGCCGCACTTGAAAAGGCGGGTTGCAGGGTAACAGTGTATAAAGGCAATGAAATTAGCGTAAAAGGCGGCGGTGGCCCAACTTGCCTAACACGGCCTGTAAGCAGGCTTGTTAGTTAAACAGCAACATTTGGCCAAAGGGCGCATTTATTGATGCCGGTTTTATAAAATGATTAAATTTCGCACTCACTGCTTGTTTTAATTAAATAGTTGAGTAATATAGTGTCGCCAAAACCTTAAAAAGCTGTGAAGCTCTTCTTTTGTGTAACCTGCTGCTTATGCGTGCTGCCAGCAACATATTGCTCAGCGCAGGACTACTATGTTCAGCCGGTGGCATCTTTGCAACGTATAATTTTTCAATCATTTGCAGGCTACACGCAACGGGCAACATATAACAAAAATCTCATCAATACTTCAGGCGAACCCACACTTCAATATGCATTTAACAGCGGTAATAGTTTAAACCTGGTTTTCCCGGTGCTTTATAATGGTAGCAAAAAATCGTTTGGATTGTCAGATATCAGGTTAAGGTACACGTCTGTGTTAATAAACAATATCAGCCGGCATTTCGTTGCCCTTGAAGGAAGTTTGCAGGTAATAGCTCCTTCCGGTGACAGGAAACTTGGATTGGGCAGCGACAGGAGTATTATTCAACCGACTTTTACTGGTATATTTTCGTTTCCAGGCGAATGTTTGGTTATACCATATATCAGCTACATCCATTACATAAACCATTATGCAAAATCGCCTGTTCCATCTTCGGTAGACGGTTATTCAGCCGCTTGCTATTTTCAGTTGCTTTTAA
Organism: Bacteroidota bacterium; assembly: GCA_013285915.1. Taxonomy (GTDB): domain Bacteria; phylum Bacteroidota; class Bacteroidia; order Chitinophagales; family Chitinophagaceae; genus JABDFW01. The sequence continues at coordinate 51,224 of JABDGS010000013.1, read as the reverse complement.
AAAAAAGGGTTTATTTTTCAGCCAGTGCAAGCTTTAATTATGTAAATCCAAATACGCAGATTAAAAACTATATCGGCAACCAGTTAGGCTTAATTTACCAGGTAAAAAAATTTCGTGCCAATATAGGCTGGGGGCCTAACATTATTGCTAAAACGTATTCGGCTAACGCTGGTATAATTTTTTTCTGGTACAACAATTAAATGCCCGTTATTTTTGTGCTTCTTTAATCACCAAGAGTAATCTTTTTTCTGCATTGCGTGCTTGCAGAAATTTTGATGTTAGTTCAATGTACTTCCGGTCACCATTCGCGTCTTGGTATTCCATTGGCATATTGCCTATCGGCTCATCGCGAACCATTATATTCCTTAAAACCTGTTTTATTTCATTGCTATGCCAAAACGGATGATCAAGTGTGCTTATGCGACTTCCTGTGTCAGGGTATTTCTGCAGCCCGAATATTTCAAGCAGTTTGCTATTTACTTTAACCACTTTTATACTGCTGTCAAGAATCATCATCCCCCTGTCTGTTATTGATTCGAGGATGGTTTCAATAAAATCATTTGAGTCAAGCAGGAAACGCTCCAATTGCTTTTGCGCCTCAATATTATGAATGATCTTTATAATAAACGATACATTGTTATCGCCTGTTACCAAGATTGATTCACCATTCACCCAAACGGGCTTACCAGACTTTTGGATAAGGTAATTGTCATCACTGCATGAGCCCTCTACGTTTGCTTTTTCCACCTCTCTTTCGGGCTTGTTCATCTTCCTGTCTTCGTCAGTAAACAGTATGCGCAAGTGTTCTTGAAGAATGTCATCTTCCTGGTACCCGAATGAACTTAGAAAGGCCTGGTTAACTTCAAGTATAGTACCCGTCGTATCCATTATCACAACGGCATTATGTTTTGCATTTTTGCAGAAAGAATCAAAAAACGCAGTGGTATTCAGCATAATAATGGCTTTGCTGTAGTATAACAATGCATAGCCATTAAAGTTTTGGCTTTATACTGCAAGGGGCAGTTTTACAACATCCATGTGTTTTATAAGGTTGTCTTCAATAAGGTAAGTGTGCTGCAGCATCTCGTCTTCAACAATGTTTTCATTTATGTCCCTTACTACATGCCTTACATTTGCTACAACTTTGTTTTTCCCTTCGGCCAAAATACTCACAGGTTCAACATCGCTGTCAAGCATTTCCCATTGTTTGCTCCAATAATCACGCAATCCATCGTGCCCATGTACATAGCCGCCACCCATGCCATTACTCCAGCAAACGTTGGGGTGCATGCTTGCCAGCGCAGCATTAATGTCTCTTTTATTAAATGCATAGTAAACCTTTTTCAATAATACAGTATTCCTATCCATGATAAATTTTTAAACAACTCGCGTGCCGCGATTTTTAGTATGCAATAGTATGTGTTTAATTTGTTGCAATTGTGTGAAATGATACCAAGTTTTATTAATCTGATACCAGCGGTGCCTTTTTATCCCGATAAAACCGGTATATCCTTATAATCTGCCAGCCTACTTCGGCGGAAAGCAATGCAAGCAGCGCCGACACGGCAGTCACAAATGCACGATCGGTTCCAGCCAGCGCACCACTCAAAGCTATTATTAACAGGGTAAGGGGCGACAAGATCATTATACAAAGCCCAAGCGTATTCAGCCTTATTTTAAATGGCCTGCAGGTATTGGGCTCCTTTATACGCAAGGCCACAAGGCTTATTAGTTCAAGCAAAAGGCCCGCACCATAAAGCATAACATCCAGTATCACCAAATCTTCAAAGTTTAAATTAACCATTATGCTTACAATGCACGCGCATACAATAATGGAAATATGCGGCGTATTAAAGCGCGGGTGCAGTGAATTTAATTTGGCAGGAAGCAATTTATCGTCGGCCATAGCTTTTGGTATACGCGACATTGACAACAGCACTGCCGAAAATATACCCATCATACTTGCCATACCACCTATTGCCAATAATGCGCCCAGCCACCTACCGCCTATAAGCATACCTAACTGGGGAAAACCACCGTCTCTGAGGGCAGTAAAGCTGATGCCAGATACCTGGGCCGTGAATATGGTAATGCCATACAACACGAACACCATACAAAACGTAATTGCTATTGAAATAAGATAACTCCTGATAGGTTTATCTACCTCTTCAGCATAAGTTGTGGCGTTATCCCATCCCAAAAAGTTCCACATTACATAGTATAATGCCATGCCTGTTGTGGAAAGTTTTGCATCTTTAAAAGATAATTCAGGAAAAGTTATTGCCCCATGATGATTAAAAAATTGGGTAACAAACATTACAAGAAAAGGTATAATTACCATGGCCCCGAGCATTATGGAGGTTTTGCCCACCCTTACAATACCAACAATATTTAAAATTGCACCGAGCCAAACAATGGCTAAGCATATAGGTATTTTGTAGGCCAGCAAATGAGGGTTAAAAAAAGAGGCATAGGTTACAAACCAAACGGGATAAATTGCAAGGTCAACAAAAGTGTACAGCCACGTCCACCAGCCCTCATAAAAAGCCCAGCGCTGGCCTAGGGCACGTTTTACCCATTGGTAATAACCGCCGGTTACGGGCATCATGCTGTTAAGCTCAAGCACCATAAATATAGACGGCACATCCCACAAAAAAGGCGTTATCATTAAAAGCAGGAGTGAAGCGTTTGGACCGCCAAAACTAAGCAAAGGCTCAAGGCCATAAGGGCCGCCAGATACAGTTAAAAAAATAATAGCAGCCAGTTGAATTGGGCGAAGCCTTTTTTGCATTTCTGTTTACGGGTAAGCCTGTTTTAATAATTGCAACATGTAAATGTAATGGTACTGCGTATTTAGGGCAAAAATATTTGTGCCCATGCCGGCACTTAAAAGCTGCTATTACAGTTTTTTTTTCCGCGGGGCTTAAAAACTGTTTTGCCTGTTGCAAATGCCAATTATTTGTGCAATTTTTATGCAGCAATCTAAAAAACCTTTATATGAACAATTCAGCATCCCTGCCAAAAACAGGCCGCTTAGCAATTTTCATGAAAGCTTTATGGCTTTATTTAGCAGGCATATTAGGGGTAATCACCATATTTTATCTTTTAACCAGCCTTGAGCAGGGCATTGATGTTGTTATACAGGTAGGTGAACATATTTGGCCGGCCATATTATCACTTGTTTGTGTTGTAAGCTGGGTATTTTTAGTTTGGTACAGCTCAAGAATGGTGGGTTATGCCAAAAATTTTGTTGACGACACTATACCGGTTACCATTCACAGGCACATACCCAGGCTTATAGCAATTAATTGCTTTGCAGCTATTCAGTCAGCAATTTTTGCATTGCCCACGCTGCAGTCAACTTTGCAGCAAGCTGACGGCACGGTTGTAAATTTTTATCACCTGCATTCCTGGGGTTTATTGTTGTTTATTGTTGCGCACAATGTTTTGTATTACCTGTTAGTAAGCCTTTTAGAAAACGATAAAAAAGGGCACGCTACTATTAAAATTATGCTGGCAGCATTGCTGGTTGGTGCGTATTTGATTTGGATGGTTTACTGCCTGTATACCCACTGGCATTTAATAGGCACTTATAAACGGCACCCGGTGTGGCTTACCATATTAGCCTTTGTGTTATTTATATTTGAAATATGCGCTATTATACTTTTTGTAAGACGCAGAAAAGCTATTGACCAGGACGCACAGCAAGCTGATGGGCAGCCAGCTGCGCCTACAGGGTTAATTAGTTTTTTTGCAATGAAGCAGTACTATAAAAATGCAGAAGCGGGTTATTTTTTAGGCATGAATATTATTGCGGTAATAGCAGTTGCGTTATTTATTGTTGCAATAAGCTGGCTATCTGTTACAAACCATTTTGGTACAATAGGTATTTTATTGCTTTCTTTTGGGCTTTTGATAGGCTTTTTTAATCTTATCACTTACATTTCCATACGCGTTCGTTTTAATATCAATTTTCTTTTGTGGGTATGGGCATTTATCATAGGGCTGTTTTACGACCCCTATACTGTAAAACGTGTGGACTCAAATCCCGATAAAATGTTTGGGCAAAGGCCTTCTTCAAAAGAATATTTTCACAAGTGGCTTCTGCAAAGAGAGCATTTACTTAAAACCAATACTGATACTTTCGAGGTATACATAGTTTTATCCAATGGCGGGGCATCCCGCTCCGGCGACTGGGTGTCCGACTTCCTGTGCAAAATGCAGGACTCCTCTTTTAATAAGAACGACACAAACGGCCATTTTTCAGACCACCTGCTTTGTATGGCAGGTGCATCAGGCGGCAGTATTGGCAATTGCGTATTTTACAGCCTGCTTAAAGCGCAAGGTGATGGCATGCCAGGCACACAGGTGTTATACCCGCACAGCAATGCATTTTTCTCGTCAGATTTTTTATCATACACCCTTGGGCACCTTACCGGACCAGATTTTTTCAGGCATGTTATTCCTTTTGTTTCGTGGCGTGACAGGGCAACATCCATTGAAGCAGCGATGGAAGAAGGGCCGGACGACACATTAATGAATAACCTGTTTAACAGGCCGATAAGCCAGGTGTTTGATACGTCAGGCAAACTACCCATACTTTTTATAAACAGTACCCGCGTGAATGATGGTATGCCTGCCGAGGTAAGTTCAGTAAAGCTTCCGCAAAACAGCCAGCGTATTGATATATTAAAGCTTTTAGACACCTGCAACAAAAAAAATAAAACCGGTGATATGATGCTTGCAACAGCAGCTATGTTAAGCGCCCGGTTTCCTTATGTATCACCTGCCGGCAGCATTCTTAATAATTATTTTGTTGACGGGGGCTATTTTGACAATTCCGGCGGCGGCATTGTACGGGAGTTTATGGATGAGCTAAAAACCATTTTAAGCGATAAAAAGGACACATTGGTACAGATGTATAGCGGGCGCCTGCATTTTACGCTTATTCATATATATAATGGTTCAGCAATTGAAGACACTATACACAAGCCGGTAAACCCGCTTGTGAACGACCTGTTCACACCTTTTTTAACGCTTGCCGGTATACAGGGCTCAAGTACGAAGGTGTCTGATGGTTCATTAGAAGATTATTTCCGCAATTTTAATAATGGGTCGCCCTCAACCCCCATAAAAATTAATTTATACGATTCCGCTAAAACCCATGAGGAGGAATATCCTATGAGCTGGGTAATTTCGGCGTACAACCTTGAACGAATGAGGTTACGCTGTGATACTGTTGTGCTGCAAAATAAGGATTTATTAACCCGATGGAGACCATGAAACAAAAACCCATAAAACAGTTGTTGACTGCAAAGCGCGTTCGGGCTTAAAATTTGTGCTGCAGTTACCTGTAAAAATTTGGCTAAACATATAACCGTTAGCGGTGTTATATAAACAGTAAAAATTACAGGCAATGGCAGACGAACTTATACAATTGTGTATCAATACAGTGCGGGTATTATCGGCAGACGCGGTGCAAAAAGCAAACTCCGGCCACCCCGGTACACCAATGGCTTTGGCACCTGTCGGTCATGTGTTGTGGGCAAAAACCATGCATTATAATCCACAAAGCCCCAACTGGCCCAACCGCGACAGGTTTATATTATCAGCAGGCCACGCCTGCATGTTACAATACAGCTATTTATTTTTAACCGGTTATGCAATTACGCTTGACGATATAAAGAAATTCAGGCAGTTGCATAGCAAAACCGCCGGGCACCCGGAGTATGGGTTACTTGATGGCATTGAGGTAACCACAGGCCCGCTGGGGCAAGGCTTTGCAAACGGCGTAGGTATGGCAATAGCCCAGCAATACCTTGCTGCCCGCTACAACAAACCCGGTTTTGACCTGTTTAACTATAAAATATATGCAATATGCAGTGACGGTGATTTGATGGAAGGCGTTACAGCCGAGGCTGCCTCTGTTGCGGGTAACCTTAAGCTTGGCAATATCATTTATATATATGATGATAACCACATAACCATTGAGGGTAACACAAGCCTTACCTTTGATAAAGAAGATGTGGCCAAAAGATTTGAGGCTTATGGCTGGCATGTGCAGGTGCTTGATGACGTGAATGATGTGGACGCTGTTGAAGCAGCTATAAAAAAAGCAAAAGAAGAAACAGAACGGCCGTCGCTTATAAAAATAAGGTCGCATATTGCATTTGGCAGCCCTAACAAGGTTGATACAAAAGAGGCCCACGGTGCGGCACTGGGGGAAGATGAAGTAAAGCTTGTAAAGAAAAATCTTGGCTTTAACCCGGATGAAAGTTTTGTTATACCAGGGAATGTATTGAGCTTTTACAGGCAGGAAGGAAAGAAAGGCGCTACACTTGAAAAGGAATGGAATGAGCTGTTTGCTGCTTACAAACAAGAATACCCTCAATTAGCGAAGGAATATGAATTATTGTGCAGCGGTAAGTTGCCTGACGGGTGGCAGCAAAAATTACCTGCATTTAAAGCAGGTGATAAAATGGCCACGAGGAAAGCATCAGGTAAAGTGCTGAATGCAATTGCGGGGGATTTACCGCTGCTGATTGGCGGTTCAGCAGACCTTGCCCCATCTACCGATACCAACTTAGATAAGTACACTTCATTTTCTGCAACGGACCGGACAGGCCGTAATTTTCATTTTGGTATAAGGGAACACTCAATGGGCTGCATATTAAATGGCATTGCAGTTACAAAGGGGTTTACGCCTTATGGAGCAACTTTTTTAATTTTCTCTGAATATATGCGCCCGCCAATAAGGCTGGCAGCCATTATGAAACTTAGGCCAATTTTTATTTATACCCACGACAGCGTCGGGCTTGGCGAAGACGGCACCACCCATCAGCCGGTTGAACAACTTATTTCACTTCGTTCCATTCCCAATCTTACAGTGATACGCCCCGCTGATGCAAATGAGACCGCTCAAGCCTGGCGTGTAGCACTTGAGCACAGCGGTGGCCCTGTGGCATTAATATTTACAAGGCAAAACCTGCCTGTTATTGACCAGCATAAATATGCAAAGGCAACAGGGCTTGAAAAAGGGGCTTATGTTTTATCACCTTCACAAAAACCTGCTGATATCATCTTAATTGCTACGGGATCAGAAGTGCAGCTTGTTTTAAATGCACAGGAAATGCTGGAAACTGATGGCATTAGCGCTTCTGTTGTAAGTATGCCATCATGGGAGCTGTTTGAAAAGCAGGATAGCGCTTATAAAGAAACTATATTACCAAAAGGTATAAGAAAACGTTTGGCCGTTGAGGCAGGCTCGCCGCTTGGGTGGCTAAAATACACTACCGATGACGGTGACGTTATAGGTATTACAAAGTTTGGTGAATCAGCACCGGGTGAAGAAGTAATGAAGGAATATGGCTTTAGCGTTGAAAATATAGTTAAACGGGCAAAGGCACTTGCAGAAGGCGATTCTTTACAACATTCCGGTACTGAAAAAATTAAAACCACCGCATAATAAGGTGTTGCGGTAAATAATGTCACCAGACATAACTAAACTTCCACAATTTCCATTTGGGTAATAAGGCCGTTGCTTATTGTATAGATATGCTTAACGGTGCCATCAAAAACAATATTATCCTGTAAGTCTTTTACGGTTTGCTGCACCAGTGTTTCTATCCTGCCATCTTCCATTTCTTTAAATGAAACCGGTACTACCTTTGGGTTTAGCGCAGCCCATTGCCTTGTCCAGTAATCCCTTACGCCATCATAGCCGTGCACGTAACCGCCTTCCCAGCCATTTGGCCAATGCACGTTTTCATCCATGGTTGCTAAAACCTCATCAATATCGCGGCGGTTAAAAGCATCGTAAGCGTTGCTAAGCAATTCGTTGTTATTATTTGTTGTCATAACCCTGCAAATATCTGTGATTGAGATTTATTTCAATTAAATCCTTCATCAATATTTTGTCCGAACAATGTTTGGAACATGCTTTGCAACTGTTATAAAAATAAAAATCTATGAGCACCTACACACATGCTGAAGCACTGCAACCCCGTGCTACCTATTTATATGAAAAATCGAATGTTATTAATGTGAGTAACCGCGGCAGAAAAATGTCGGCAGTTATAGGCGCAACAGCATTTGCTGCAGCCAAAGCAATAAAACAACCATTTATTAAAAAGCTGCTGCAGCTTACCAGTGGTTTTATGCTATACCGTGCTATTTCAGGTAACTGCCCTGTAACGGCGGCGTTACAAAAAAATAAAACTGGTGATATGCATGCGCCATCCATTAATATAAGAACTTCAGTGCTGGTTAATCAATCAAAAGAAACAGTTTACCGGTTTTGGAAAGATATTGAAAACCTGCCTGTGTTTATGACGCATTTAAAGTCGGTTCGCGTAATCGATCCAAAACACTCGCACTGGAAGATAAAAACAATAACAGGCATACCGGTAGTAGAATGGGATGCCGAAATTTTACAAAACAACATTAATCAACTCAGCTGGCGCTCGTTACCGGGATCGATGATTGAAACGGCCGGCAAAATAACCTTTGAGGATTGGGGCGAAAACTCAACACAAGTAGATATATTAATAACTTACCGGCCACCTGCCGGTTATATTGGTACTGCGGTAGCAAACCTGCTGAAAAAGCCTTTTGAAGATATAGTTAAGCAGGACGTGGAAAATTTTAAACATTATATTGAAGAAGGCAAATTAATGACTGAAGTATTGCTTGTTGATATAAAATAACATTGAAAGTTACCAGGCTAAATACAGGCTTATATTGCCAACAGAATGTGCCCGAACATATTTATGCAATGAGGTGGCGTTGGCGGATGAAACTGATGTGTTTTGCGCGCAGCATTGCGTAAAAAGAAAAAAAGCAAAGTAAAGTTGGAGTAAATAAAAATTTTACCGCGATAGACGTAAAATTAATTTTAGTATGCAACTTAAATGCCGTTCAAATTTTATAAACTTCACATACAATCTGGCATGATAATAACTGTTGAAACTATTAAAGACATGGATCACGTTTAATAATTAAAAAGTCTGTATCATGATCAATTATGCTGAAAAAGTATTTACCCGTCAGTACACACACGACAACAAAAAGTTGTACGCAACTTTTCACCCGGAAGTAATTATAGAACGCGAAGAATATGCCACTACGGGGCGTTTTCTTGTTGTGCTGCTGCACCCAGACAAGGGGTTGCAGTCATTTTTTTTAAACAGGGACAATGAAACCAACAATTGGCAACTGGACGATAACGACCCTGCCATTATAGAAGATGAATTAATGGAATGGATCGGCAACCAGTTAAAGTCTGTGCAAAGCTACCAGGCTGTTGAGCATGCTTAAAAGCCTGTGCAATTGATCATTTTCTTGCGGGATCATCAAACCGCATAGCAATAAAAAACCCCTGTCGTTTAAGCAGGGGTTTTGTGTTTGGTGTAGTTACAGGTTACTTTTTCGGGAAGTGTTATCGCGCTTAATACTGCAAACGCGTTGCCAATTTTTTATCTATGCAGTATGTATAAGTTAGTTATCCAAACGCTAAACAAATAATGCCGGTTAATATAAATATTGAGCCAAACATTCTTCGCCTATTATCTTCTTCATTCATCATTCTTCCACCCATAAATACACCAATTAAAATGCTAAGCTCCCTTGCCGGTGCAACGTATAAAACCGGCGTAACCTGCATTGCTTTTAAAACAAGTATATAACTAAAAGGGCTTAATATGGCTATAGCAATAATATGCCACAGGTGCAACTTAATTTCTTTTTTAACTTCTGCTATTTTATTTAAAGAGCCGGGCGCCAAAACAACAGCACCAAATACATTTGAAATGTATATTAATAACAGTGGCTGTACATTGTAACCCGAAACTGCAAATTTATCCCATACTGTATAGCAACCAATAAATAAACCGGTGGCAATACCATATAATAAACCAGCCTTTAACCTGGTGCTTAAGCTTGCAGTAATTTTTAGTTTTGTAATAATAAGTACGCCAGCAATTATTAAAAGCAGCCCGCTTAGTGAGTATATATTTGGTGTTTCGTGAATAAATAATATAGCACCCACGGTTGCAAACAAAGGCCCACTGCCCCTTGCCAATGGATATACTACAGATAAGTCGGCTTTTCTATACCCGGTTTGTAAAATTACGAAATACGATAGCCTTAAAATTGCGCTAACCAGCCCAATACCTAAAACCAACCAGGTTACACTTATACCCCCTTTAATTAATTGCCATATAACAAAAGGCAGGTATAATATTACCGAGATACTGTAAATAAGCCATATAAAAGGAGTTTTGCCATTTGCCTGTTTTGAAAGATAATTCCAGTAAGCATGCGTAACAGATGCTACCAGCACAAGTATAAGGGCATAAAAACTCATGCTGCAATATAATAATCACCGGTTAAATTCATGCTTTTGTTTACGCAAAAAGCTTATCTAATTCAGAAATGCTGATGGGTTTTTCTAAAATGCGAAAAATAGAAGCTGTGGTTTTGGGTACGTAGTATGCACTTATAAGGTTTAGCTGTGCGTGCGGATATTTTTCAAGTATATATTCAGTTTTACTCCACCCCAGGCCATCGGGCAGGTTATTGTCAAGAAAGATAAAATCAGGTTCAATGGTTTCAAGCATTTGCATGCCATCTGTCAGGGTGTAAGAAAGATAAACCTCGTAATTTTTTCTTGTAAAAAACCCCTTAAGCAGTATCCCAAAATCCTGTTCATCGTCAATAATCAGAACTTTCTTCTTCTCCATATCCATTTTAGCAGAAAAAATCTTACCAAAAACAGGAATTGGGTAAAAATACCCGGTAACAGGTACTTTTTATGCTATTTACCCGCCACCTGCTATGCAGGTATACTTACAGTATCAAGCCAGTAGTTGTGCATATTTTGCGCTGCTTTAACCAGGCCGTAAAGGGTATTGGGCTTAATTAAATAATTGCCGGCACGTTGTAATAGCAACGCTTTATTTAGGCAATATTTTCGGCAGCGAAAGAATTAAAACAGGTATTTTCTTCAGTATTTTATTGGTTTTTATTTCATCCGGGGCCTCACGGCCATCCTTTAGTGGCATGTTAAGGCCAGGCAAAATAAGCAAAGGCAAATTGTTAATAAACCTATTGCCAGCAAGGCTGTTGAGGTGTTTCATCAGCGCGGCGCCGTTCTTTACAATCCCTATATTATCCCTGTAACCGTTTTCAGCAAAATCTGTTTGCAGCAAAGACCGGTCGTCGCCATCATCCCCGGTTATAACTATTGATGTCTTCTTACAGCTATTCATTTTTCAAATCTAATTATATAACAGTCAGTGGGTTATTTAAAGCTTTACAAAAAAATATTATGACATAATAAAATATTATTAACAGCGCTTATAAAGCGTCATTAATGCCGTATTTATGCTGGTGCAAATAAGTTTTGCAATTTGCTGCAGTTTTTTATATAATTTTATTACTGTAGCCTTTTTTCCCCAATTTAATGGGGATATTGTTGTACAGCTTAAATAAATTTATAATATAAAAAATCAATTCACCTGCTTAAAATGAGGTTATAGAGTATTTTCCACAGTTTTTATTATTTGGTGTTCTATTTGCTAATAATGGTAATGAATTTGCCCCAAAACAGTAACCTTACTTTTCAATTTTTGGTATAAATAAAAAGCATGCAAAAAATATTGGTGATTGATGATGACCGTGATATGTGCCTTTTGCTAAAGCACTTTCTTACGCGCAAAGGCTATGAGGTAACTGAAATGTATAATGGCAAAAAGGCACTTGAATATCTTGAAAGTGCAAAACCAGACCTGGTTATGAGTGACCTGCGCCTTGAAGACATGGATGGTATTGAACTATTGAAAAAAATAAAGGAAAAATACGCAGACGTGCCTGTTATAATAATGACGGGTTACAGTGATATTAAAACATCGGTTAATGCCATTAAATTGGGTGCTTTTGATTATGTTACCAAGCCGCTGTTGCCGGATGAAATTTTATTAACTATTCAGCATGCGTTGCAAAAGGAAGAGGCTGCAAATACCAGCAAAACAACACCAGGTGAAATAACATCTTCGCGTGAAAAAGGTACCATTATACATTCGGGCGATTATATATTTGGCGATACTGAAGCATTTACCAATATACTTAAACAGATCACCCTTGTTGCACCTACCAACTACAGCGTGATTATATACGGTGAAAGTGGCAGTGGCAAAGAAGCTATTGCACAGGAGATACACAAGCGCAGTAAACGAAGCGGGAAGCCATTTGTTGCTATTGATTGTGGCGCCCTTTCAAAAGAGCTTTCAGGCAGTGAATTATTTGGCCACGAAAAAGGTTCATTTACAGGGGCATTGAACCAAAAGGCGGGAAGTTTTGAAATTGCCAATGGTGGCACTATTTTTCTTGATGAAATAAGCAACCTGCCTTATGATGTGCAGGTGTCGCTGTTACGCGTAGTGCAGGAAAGAAAGATGCGCAGGGTTGGCGGCCTTAAGGATATTGACCTTGACGTACGCATAATTATAGCCAGCAACGAACAACTTTGGGAAGCTGCCCGCAAGGGAAAGTTCAGGGAAGACCTTTACCACAGGTTTAATGAGTTTAATATAAATGTGCCGCCGCTGCGCGAAAGAAAAGATGATATAATGCTTTTTGCGCACCATTTTTTACAGCAAACCAACACAGAACTTGATAAACGCGTAAAAGGCTTTACACCTGAAACAGAAGCGATATTTAAAAGTTATGTTTGGTTTGGTAACCTGCGCGAACTAAAGAACGTTATAAAAAAAGCTACCCTGCTAACCGAAACAACTTACATAGAGCCGCACGTTTTGCCGTTTGAAATTTCCAATTACAGCAGGCTGCAGTTTGCTGACCAGCCAGCGGGCAGTAATGACGGCAGCCAGGATGTGCGCACCACCCATTCAACAAAAGCGGTGGTAGACGGAACATCGTTAAAGGAAGCGAGCATTGATGCGGAGTTTGAAACTATTATGCGTGCTTTGAGGCAAGCCAATTACAATAAAAGTAAAGCAGCCAAGATATTGCAGATAGACCGCAAAACGTTGTATAATAAAATGAACCAGTACCAGGAATTAAAAAATTTCTGATTAATGCTGCCGCATGAATACCCCAGCAGAAAACCCAGCCTTAAGTTACACTAAAATACCTGTTGACGATGGCTGCACACACATGCTGGAAAAAATAAGCGCACTAGTTCCACTTATAATTTACACATACGATGCAGCTACAAAAAAGGTACACTATTTAAATAATAAGGTTACCGAAATTTTGGGCTTTGAAGTTGAAGAAGTTGATACCTGGGATAGTTATTTAAAAAATGTTGTACATAAAGATGATGCAGCAACAGCCACCCTTGAGATGGCAAAACTTTACTTGCTTAAAGATGATGAAACTATTACCTACCAAAGCCGTTTAAACCATAAACAGGGTTACAGCAAATATTTTAAAACAAGCGGCTGTTTACTTAAACAGGGAGAAAGTGAACAGCAATTTTTATTTACTGCCGAAGACATTAGCCATACTATTAAAGCCGAAGAAGAAATACGGGCTAAAAATGACCACACCAATGAAATTGAAGAGTTGCAAATGAGGCTTGAAAAAGAACAGTTTCTTGAAAGTGGCTACTGGGAGGTTGATTTAACAACAGGTAAAATAAGCTGGAGTGATGGTATGTACTGGCTTTTTGGATACGACCCGCAAACAGAGTTGTTGCCGGAGCCATCCGCGGAATTATATTTTTCCCATTTTTCAGATGAAGAAACAGAACGAACAATAAAAAACTGGACTGAATTTTTAAGCAGTACTGATAAATTTATACGTGAGGAAACTATAACTGCGAAAAACGGGGTAAAGAAAAGACTTGAAACGTACGGAAAAATAATACGGCAAAGCGATGGCAGTGCTGTAAAAGTAATAGGCGCAACAAAAAACATAAGCCGGCTAAAAGAATATGAAAGGCAGTTTGAGAAGAAGTTAATTGAACTGGAACGCTCAAACAAAGAGCTGGAAGAGTTTGCGTATGTAGCATCGCACGACCTGCAGGAGCCGCTTAGGAAAATAGCTACATTTAGCGAAAGGTTAAAGGCAAAATTTGAAAATGAGTTGGGTGATGACGGTAAGGCTTATATAACACGCATGCTTTCGGCTACTGCCAATATGCGTGCACTTATTGAAAACCTGCTTAATTTTTCCCGGTTAACGTTAAAAGCGGTTGAATACATAACCACAGATCTAAATGTTTTGATGGATGAAGTGCTTACTGAAATAGAGCTGCAGCTTGATGAAAGCCGCGCCACAGTTAATAAGCAAATTTTGCCGGTATTGCCGGTAATACCATCGCAAATAAAACAATTGTTCAGCAACATTATTTTAAACGCAATAAAATTCAGAAGGCCCGATGCTGCACCAGTTGTAGGCATTAGTTGTGTAAAGCTTACCGATGCAGAGAAGGACAATTATTACCTGCAAAAAAATATAACATATTATGGCATAAGCATACGGGATAATGGCATTGGCTTTGAACAGGAATATGCAGAAAAAATATTCCAGATATTTCAGCGCCTGCATGGCAAATCAGAATATCCCGGCGCTGGTATCGGGTTAGCTATTTGCAAAAAGATCGCAGAAAACCACCATGGCAAACTTTTCGCGGTTAGTCAAATTGGTAACGGGGCGATTTTTACAGTAATATTGCCAGAGACAAACGGTTAAAAGTTTTTATTTAAAAATGAATTTAATAGCACCCATACGCGTTTTAATAGTTGATGATGATGAAGATGACTTTTTTTTAACCAGTGAATATATAAAAGCAATTAAGGGCAGTGCTTTTGTTATTGACTGGAGTTACCGTTATAAAGACGCGCTGGAAAGGATATGTGGCAGGGAATACGATATTTATTTTATTGATTACAGGCTTGGTGCTAAAACCGGGTTGGACCTGATGAAAGAGGCTTTGCAAAACCATTGCGAGGAACCTATGATATTGCTTACCGGCAAAGGTAACCAGGCCATTGACGTAGAGGCGATGCAGGCAGGGGCCATTGACTACCTTGTAAAAGGCGAACTTAATACAGAGAAGCTTGAGCGGTGCATTCGTTATTCGCTGGAACGTACAACATCAATGAAGCGGCTGAAGGCAAATGAAAGGAAGTTTCGCAGCATTTTTGAAAGATCGAAAGATATAGTTTTCCTGGCTGATGAAGAACTGATTTTCCGGGATATAAATCACGTGGCAACAGAGCTGCTGGAATACGACAGGGAGACGTTGCTTGATATGAGTTTGTATGACCTGCTTGCCAACAAGCTGGATAAGCAGGGGCTTAGAAAAGAAATTTTATCGAAAGGAGAGGTTGACGACAGGGAAATTGAACTGGTTACAAAAACGAACGAGAAGGTTAACTGCATATTATCACTTTCTACAGAAGTTAATTTAACCGGTGAAAAATATACACAGGGCATTATACACGACATTACTAATCTTAAAAAGGCAGAGAAGGCCACATTGCAAGTTGAAAAGCTAAGGGCTGCCGGGCGCCTTGTAAGTACCCTTGCGCATGAAGTTAGAAACCCATTAAATAATATTAACCTTGCTGTTGACCAGCTTTACCAGGATACTACCGGCGATTCAAAAATGTTTCTTGATATTGTAAACCGTAACAGTAAACGCATAGCATTGCTTATAAGTGAATTGCTAACCTCATCCGGGCCGGCTGAAATGGTTTTACATAAAAAGTCGTTGAAAGAAATTTTAGATGATACCCTTGCCGTTGCCTCAGACAGGATAACGCTGAAAAAGATAAAGCTGAATGTGTTTTATGACGATGGGGAATATAAAATAATGGCAGATGCTGAAAAATTAAAAATAGCCTTTCTTAATATCATCATTAATGCTATTGAAGCAATGATTGAAGAAAAGGGTGAATTAACTGTAAAAATAGCAGCGGATGACGGGTACCACAAGGTTGTTATAACCGATAATGGCAGCGGCATTAACGAAGAAAACCTTGCAAAACTTTTTGAACCGTATTTTACATCAAAACGTAATGGCCTGGGCCTTGGCCTTGCAGCCACACTTAATATAATTCAAAGCCATAAGGCTTTAATTGATGTAAAATCCCAAGTTGGTGAGGGCTCAGTTTTCACCATATCTTTTAACCCCGCCTAAGGCCTTTTTTTACTCTTAGCATAACTTTTGGGTTAGCTGTTCAACAACAGGGTATGCTAAAAAACATTCATATAGGTACATCAGGCTGGAGTTATAAAGATTGGAAGGGTTTATTTTATCCACCTGAATTAAAACCAACAGAATGGTTGGGTTATTTCTCCAAAACATTTGATATTACTGAAATAAATTCAAGCTTCTACCATCTGCCTTTACGGAGCACAGTGGAAGGATGGGTTACAAAGGTGCCCGCCAATTTTATGTTTTGCCCTAAGATGAGCCGTTACCTTACCCACATAAAAAGATTAAAGGAGCCCGAAGAGCCTTTAGAACGTTTTTTCAAAGTATTTGAACCGATGAAAAATAAAATGGGGCCGGTACTTGTGCAATTGCCACCCTCGCTAACCTTTAATTACGATGTGGCAGAATATTTCTACATTTTGTTGAAAAAAAATTACACAGCATACAGTTTTGCGATTGAACCCCGCCACAATACGTGGCTTGAAACAGACAGTTTTTCGCTGATGACGAAATACAATATTGCGTTTGTTATTTCTCAATCGGGTGTAGGTTTTCCTTACGCAGAAGCTGTAACGGCTAAAAATATATATGTACGCTTTCATGGTCCTAAAGAGCTGTATGCTTCGTCATATACCGACGAAATTTTATCAAATTTTGCAGGAATGTTTAAAAAATGGCAAAAAGAAAAACACACAATTTGGGCTTTTTTTAATAACGACTATTTTGGCAATGCAATATGGAATGGGCAAAAACTTATACAAATGCTTGATAAAAAATAACCAGATCTAAATTAAAAATTAACTGAAAACTATATTATATTGTGCGCCACAAGTAGTTGAATTACCGTTAATGGCGGTTTACAGTTAAATGTAAAAAAGCTGCAATCAACATATGGCTATACTAAAAAAAGATCGCTATCTTTTAATTGCAGAGGATGATGAGGATGACAGGCAACTTATGCAAACAGCTTTTGCTGCCAAAGGTTTTACGGAAAAGCTTGTATTTACAGAGAATGGAGAGGAACTGCTTAACTATATGTTTGCAGCGCATCAAAATGATTTTGCTGCACCGCTTTTTGTTTTGTTAGATTTAAACATGCCTAAAAAAACCGGCCAGGAAGCTTTGCGGGAAATTAAACAGCACCCCATTTTACGCAAAATACCAGTGATAGTTTTTTCAACCACCAGTAACCAACAGGTTATAAATAACTGTTATGAACTTGGTGCAAACAGTTATATTTTAAAGCCCCCGATATACGAATCGTTGCTTACCGCTGTTGAATTACTGCGAAAGTATTGGATTGAAATTGTTGCCAGCCCGGCTTAATGTTTTTAATCAAATATGCTATTTAAATCCTCCACACTTAACGGTTTTTCCAATATTCTAAAGGCGTTTGTACTCGTTTTTGGTACATGGTAAGCGCTTATAAGGTTTATTTGAGTTTTAGGATAATGATTTAAAATAAACTCGGTTTTACCCCAACCAAGCCCATCAGGTAAATTATTATCTAAAAATATAAAATCAGGCCGAGTTTCTTCCAAAGCTTTCATACCATCCTCAATTGTATATGCCAGTTGTACATCATATTTCTTTTTAATAAAGTAGCCTTTTAACAGCAACCCAAAATCCTGTTCGTCGTCAATTATCAATATCTTCTTTTTCATAAAATCTTCATTTCTTTTATGTTACAAGAAAAAAGCTTACCAACTTTTATGAAAAAGCCGCTTTAGAGCGGCTTTTTCATTGGTTTAACTGTTATTTAATACTTCAGGCATGTTCGTGTACACCTTCTTTAATTTCTTCAATCATCTTGCGGTTAAAAGCATCCAGGTCTTTAGGGCTTCTGCTGGTAACCAGTCCGTTATCAACCATAACTTCCCTGTCGTACCATGTCGCGCCCGCATTTTCAAGATCTGTCTTAATTGATGGGAATGATGTCATTCTTCGCCCTTTAAGCATGCCCGTCTCAATTAAAAGCTGCGGACCGTGGCATATCGCAGCCACGGGCTTGCCGTTATCAAAAAAATGCTGAACAAAATCCACACAAGCTTCATTGCGTCTCATTTTGTCAGGATTTATAACGCCACCTGGCACCACAATAGCATCGTAAATTTCCGGGTCTGCTTCATTAAGTGTAACATCTACAGGCAGTTCGATTGACCAGTTGTCGCCGTTCCAGGCCTTAACTTTATCTTTTTGCGGCGAAACGATGTCAACCTTCGCGCCCGCTTCTTCCAATGTTTTTTTCGGACTGGTCAATTCAACCTCTTCAAACCCATTCTCGGTTAAAATTGCAACTCTTTTTCCTGCTAAGTTTTGCATAACATAACATTTAAGTGTTTATAAATAGAAAAGCGAAAAACCAACTTACAGGTTTAGTAATTGGATATTTAATTGGGATTAACTGAAAATTAAAATCAGGCTATTTATAAGATCAGGTTATCAGGTTTTTATACCGCCAGAAGGTTCGTTTCTAACCCATTTTGAAAGCACAGTTTGGTCAACCATTAATTCAAGTACACCATTCTCAATTTTAAAGTGGTTAACTTTTATAAGGTTTGCCATAAATGCATCTTCATTATAACCCTGGCAGGTGTTGGAACCTGTAATTTCAGGTTCGCTGAAAGACAGCATTGCGCCGCTGATTTTAAATTTACCACTCATTGCATTACATCCCGTGCTGCCGGTAAAACTGTGCTTACCCATATCAAACTGCAGATTTGCCAGCTTACCTGCAGCTGTGTCTGAAGCAAGCACAGGCATTAATTTCCATGTGCCGCCAATACCTGCAGCCTCAGTAAATACCTCTTTCTGTGCAAAGCAGTTGTTTTTTACCGCGGTAAAACTGCAAACAGCCATTACACATACAACAAAATATATTATGCGGTGTTTCATAAATTTTTTTAACTTAATGCTCAATTTTCCTGCCATTAGGTTGCCGAAAATGTTTGTTTACAAAACGTTTGCATTTTGGCATAAAGTTTAAGATACCTACATTAAACAAAATAATATTACTATGAGAGCGATATGGACGGGTGCTATTGGTTTTGGCCTTGTTAACATACCAGTTAAGCTATACAGTGCTGTACAGGGCAGCGAATTAGACCTTGACATGCTGGATAAAAAAGATCACAGTAACATTCGCTTTAAAAGAGTGAACGAGAACACCGGCAAAGAGGTTGCGTGGGAGAATATTGTACGGGGTTATAAGATTGATGAAAAATATGTAGTGCTTACCGACGAAGATTTTAAAAAAGCAAGCCCCGAAAAAAGCAAGCTAATTGAGATAGCGGAGTTTATAAATGAAGCTGAGGTGGACAGCATTTACTATGATGTACCTTATTATCTTGAGCCGGAAAAATCTGGAGTAAAAGCTTACGCACTATTGCGGGATGCACTGAAAAAAACAAAAAAAGCAGCCCTTGGTAATTTTGTACTTAGAACACGTGAAAATCTTTGCATACTCCGGCCATACGGCGATGTTCTGCTTGCCAACAAAATTAGGTTTCAACAGGAAATTAGAAGTACCGACGATATAAACATTCCAGCATCAACGAGTAAGCCCGCTGAATTAAAAATGGCAATTGAACTTATAAACCAGCTTAGCGGCGACTTTGATATATCAAAGTATAAAGACACTTACTCAGATGAACTTATGAAATTGATACAAGCAAAGGCAAAAGGTAAAAAACCGGCTACGCCACATTTAAAGGTTGTTCATTCTGCAGCGAAAGACCTGATGTCGCAGCTTAAGGCAAGCCTGCAAAAAACTAACCACAAAAAAGCATCCTGATGGCATTGGCGTTATATAATAAAAAGAGAAACTTTAAAGCAACATCCGAACCCGAAGGCAAGGCAGGTAAAAAAGCAGGTTACAGGTTTGTTGTGCAAAGGCACGATGCATCGCACCTGCATTACGATTTCAGGCTGGAGCTTGGCGGAGTGCTTAAAAGCTGGGCGGTGCCTAAGGGGCCATCACTTGACCCTAAAGATAAAAGGCTTGCCATGATGGTGGAAGATCACCCGGTAAGCTACATAAACTTTGAGGGCAAAATACCGGAAGGCAATTATGGCGCGGGTGATGTAATAGTTTGGGACAAAGGCAACTTTGTACCTGTTGATGCAAAACACCAGCCCATTACAGAAAAACAGGCGTTGGCTGCTATACATAAAGGTGAAATAAAATTTTTACTCAAAGGCAAAAAGCTTAAAGGCGAATTTGTTTTAGTCCATTTAAAAAGTGATAGCAAAAAAGATAACAGCTGGCTACTGATAAAGCATCGCGATGAGTTTGCCGAAGACGTTTATAACAGCGAAGAACACACACCTGCCGCTGCCATAAAGGCCAGTGAAAAAAAAAAGAACGCAAAAGGAGTAGTAGCAGCCGTTAAAAAGAGAACCGCTCTGCCTGCGCCAGCGCCACCAAAAAAGCTTGATACCTATTACAAGCCTATGTTGGCCACGCTTACAGATAAACCCTTTGATGATAAGAACTGGATATACGAAATAAAATGGGATGGCTACCGCGCGGTTGCGGACTGGCAGAAAAAAAAGCTGCAGTTGTATAGCCGCAATGGTTTATCTTTTATTGATAAATATTCAGTTATTGCAGATGCCGTTAAAACAATTAACGCCGATGTTGTTTTAGATGGCGAAATTGTTTTGCTGGATAAAAATGGCAACCCAAGTTTTCAAAAGCTGCAAAGCTACGAGGATAATACTGACCTGCCATTGGTATACTATGTTTTTGACCTGTTGTTTCTTAATAAAAAAGACATACGCCATTTGCCTTTGCTTGAGCGTAAAGAACTATTAAAAGAGGTATTAGCACAAAACAATAACGACCTTATACTTTACTGCGACCACATTGAAGAATACGGTATTGATTTTTTTGATCTTGCCCGCAAAAAAAATATCGAAGGCATTATTGCTAAAAAGGCTAACAGCGAATATGTGTGTGGCATACGTACAAAGGAATGGCTTAAGATAAAAAATAAAAATTCCCGTGAAGCTATTATTGTTGGTTATACCCAGCCACGCAATAGCCGAAAGTATTTTGGCGCTTTGGTTTTAGCCCAATACGATGGTACCACTTTAACATATATGGGGCATACCGGTACAGGCTTTGACCAAAAAGGCCTGCAGGGATTGTGGAATAAAATGCAGCCCCTTGTAACTGCAAAATCGCCGTTTGCTTCAAAGGTTAAAGTTAATATGCCTGTTACATGGATAAAGCCAAAACTTGTTTGCGAACTTAGCTTTACCGAAGTTACTGACGAAGGATCATTGAGGCACCCTGTATATGAAGGATTACGCATTGATAAAAACATTAAAGACGTGAAAAAGCAAAACGAAGAGCCAAAACCTGTTAAAAAGGTTAGCACCAAAAAAGGTGAAGTAACCACAGTAGCTGCAACAGAAGGGGGTGAAAAATCTGGCGCGAACAAATCTATAACCGTAGATAAACATGTTATACAATTAAGCAACCTTTCAAAAATATACTGGCCCGGTGAAGGGTATACAAAAGGTGATATGATAGACTATTATGAAGCCATCGCACCTTACATATTACCCTACGTAAAAAACAGGCCCATGTCGCTGAAACGCAATCCCAATGGCATTTTGGATGAAGGTTTTTTCCAGAAGGATGCAGGCGAACACGCTCCTGCCTGGGTTAAAAAGATTGATGTTTTTTCTGAATCAAACAGCAAAACCATTCATTATATCATGTGTAACGATAAAGCATCGTTGCTGTACATCGCTAACCTCGGCTGTATTGAAATGAACCCGTGGAATTCAACAAGCGTTAAAATTGATAACCCTAACTATATGGTTATTGATATTGACCCCGCTGAAAAAAATACATTTGACGAAGTGATTGAAACCGCGCTGGCTGTAAAAACCGTACTGGATAAAGCAGGCGCCGATTGCTATTGCAAAACCAGTGGCGCCACAGGGCTGCATGTATATATACCCATGGGCGCCAAATACACTTACGACCAGGTAAAAGATTTTGCACACCTTATTGCCACCTTAACACAACAACAACTGCCAAATACCACCAGCCTTGAAAGGTCGCTCGCAAAAAGAGGGCAAAAAATATATGTTGATTTTTTGCAAAACCGCAAAGGGCAAACACTTTCCTGCGCTTACAGTGTAAGGCCAAAGCCCGGTGCCACAGTTTCAACACCATTGTATTGGAAAGAAGTGAAAACAGGCTTGCACCCTTCCAATTTCACAATAAAAAACATACAGGCGCGATTAAGTAAAATTGGCGACATCTTCTCTCCTGTTTTAGGCAAAGGCATTGATTTAAAAAAATGCCTGAAGCAATTGGAAGAATGAAACTTTATAAATGGTGTAGACTTTATTTCACACTAACATTGCCGTTCGTATTTATTCTGCCCCAACTGCATTTAGCATCATTCCATTTTTTTCTGGCACCGTTTTTACATTATAATAGTATCGTTAAACACTCTTATTATTAACCTTAATTTTTTTATTTTATGAGAAGCATCCTGTACATAATAGCCGTTATATTAATAATAGGCTGGCTATTAGGCGTATTTGTTTACAGCGTTGGCGGCCTTATACATATACTTATTGTACTGGCTGTAATTTCATTGCTGTTAGCAATTATTCAAAGGGCATGATAGATAAGTATATTTTTATCCGCCCGTTTTATTCGCTATGAAAAACATTTATACAACATAAACGTACCACGGCTAAGGTGAGTGATTGATGATGTGGCCTTAGTGTATGCCGGGTACGTTTAGTTTTAAAGTTCTCATACCCCGTTCCTAACTCAATAGAGAAAATTTTTTTGCCGCAGCAATTTATATTGTTACTAACCACTGCAACATTTGTATCTCTTACAGTGTTGCATTTGTATTTTGCTTTACGCTTGTTTTAAAATCCGCATTAATAATTGCTCCTCGTGCGTTAACCCTGATATATCATCCGGTTCTTCAATCTTATCCAGCTCGCCCAGGTAGTTCACAAGCTTTCTTTCTTCGTATAATTTCACCAGAGATGGGTGCACATAATATTTTTTGCATACCGTTCTTGTATTTCCAAGTTTATTGCTTACCTCATCAAGCACCTTTACAATATTCCTTTTGCAATCTGCATCGGTAAGCGCTTCGCCAACTGAGCGAAATGCTTGCAGCGCCTGCAATGATCCCGCCCATGTTCTAAAATCCTTTGCGCTAAAATCTGTTCCGGCTGCTTCGTGAATATAATTGTTTAACATACCTGAATCAATTGGGCGCCGCTTACCCTCCTCATCATAATATTGAAACAACTCCTTACCGGGTACATCGCGGCAAGCCTTTACAGCTTTCGCAAGCCGCCTGTTTTTTAGGGTAATATCATGGTATACACCCTTTTTCCCTTTAAATGAAAACTTAACCTTATCTCCGTTAATAGTTGCGTGCCGGTCTTTTAAAGTAGTTAAACCATAACTGCCATTCGTCTTCTCATATTCGCTGTTGCCTATACGGATATATGTTCTTTCCATAACGCTAAGCACCACTGCAAGTACTTTGTTTTGTGTAAGGGCCGCACCTGCAAGGTCTGCTTCCATCTTCAGGCGTATTTGCGGCAATACTTTGCCAAACTCGTATAACCTGTGGTATTTTGTTTCATTCCTAAGCACATTCCATAACTCGTGGTAGCGGTATTGCTTACGGCGGCGCGCATCAAAGCCGGTTGCCTGTATGTGGCCGTTGGGCAAAGGGCAAATCCATACATCGGTCCATGCCGGCGGAATAACAAGTTTTCTTATGCGGTCCTTTTCTTTATTATCTTTTAATGGCTTATTATCAAAAATATAGGTAACCTTTTTACCATGCTGTGCCCGAATAATACCAGGCCCGTTTGTATCTACATATACAAGCTTAACAAGCATTGCCGCCTTTTCAGGGTTTTTATCAGCCGTTAATAATGCACGGTGTGAGAGCTTTGGTAGTTGTACAGTTTCGGGCATATATGCATTTATCGTAACCATTAAAAATATAATGCCAATTTGTTTAATGCAATGGCGTTCCGGCATCGCAATGTGTTAGTTTTAACCTAATTATAATAAACAGGGCAACCGTTTGATTAATAAGAATGTTTTGCTTTGCATAATATTACACATACATGAAAAAAGCAGCTTTACCCGTTTTATTGGGATTATTATTATGCAGTTTTACCCTTGTTACATTAAAGCCTGTTGATAGTGCCGACGCTGTAACTTTTGTTATTAAAAATTTTGGCATAAACACCAAAGGAAGCATTAACGGCCTGAAAGGCACCATTAAATGGGATGCTGCCAACCCCGCCGCAAGCCAAATAAATGCAAGTGTTGATGTTAATACCCTAAATACCGGTATTGACATGCGTGATAAAGATTTAAAGGAAGAAAAGTATTTTGATATTGCCCGCTTCCCTACTATCAATTTTACAAGCACCGCTGTAAGTGCAACCAATGTAACCGGTAATCTTACCATTAAAGGCATAACAAAATCAATAAACTTTCCTATTACTGTCACATCCTCCGGCAGCGGCTACCTCTTCCAGGGCAATTTTAATATCAACCGACGCGATTTTGATATTGGCGGTGGCAGCATGGTATTAAGCGATGAAGTTAAAGTAACCCTTAAAGTTCAGGCAAACCCCTAACTGGCCCGCCTGCTACGGAGGAAACCGGGAGGAAAAAGGGAGGAAAAAGGAGGAACGCTAAAAATTGTAATAGCCTCATTATCAGTGCATTACTTGCAAAAAGTATGAATTAATACATTATTTTTTTACTCCCTATTAAGGGGGGTAAAACGAAAAGGATAATTTAATAAAGCTTATAAAATGTGCAAATTTTGCACGAAAAGCAATACCGGCGCGGGTTTGATGTGTATAATCCAATTTGCCGATAAAAAACGTTGCGGTTAATTGCCTTCCATTTTGGGTGGGTTTTGGGGCAGGTTTAATAGCCCGGCGCGGTGCATAAGTAAAGCAACGTTGGCCTCAAGGTCTATCATGCGCTTATAAATCTCCCCTGGCTTGGCTAAATTGTGGCTGGTGGCCTTTTCTACGTACCAAACCTCTAAAACATCGTGTATAGGCAGTATTATTGGCGGGTATTCGCCTTTGTCGTTGTTATCGCTTTTGCAAACAAGGTGGCCCTCGCTGAAACGGTTAATTACTCGCTTTATTAAAACGCCGTCATTCTTGGTTAAAATAACGTGTATCCTGTCATCCCTTATTTCTGAAAGCTTTATCCAGTAAGCATCTACGGTATCTTTATCGTGTAAGGCGGGGAACATGCTATTTCCATCAACTTCAAATATCCTGTAGCTTTTATTGCGGTCGCCAATTATCTTAAAAGCGGGCAATGTGCCTATAAATTCAGCATCTCCATAACCCATTAAATACCCTGCGCGCGCCCTTACCGGCACAAATACCGCATTTTCCTCCCCTTTGGTGTCAATTGTAACCACGCGGGGCATTACTATGGCCTTGTTATCTGTTTTAATCCCTTCCTGCAACACCCAAGGCGCTGGATCCTCAATATCGCCGTAATTAGCCTCTTTTTTGGTATTTAGGTTACCAATTGCGTTCCCTTTTAGGTTACCTTTTTGCTCTGTTTTTAAATCTGCTTTTTTTTCAATTAGGTTACCTTTCTCTAAATCACTAAAAATAATATCATCGGTACTTATCTCAAAAAATTGAGAAAGTTTAGCCAATTCAAATACATCTGGCCCACCTTTGCCATTCTCCCAATTACCAATAGTAGTATGCCCCTTATCTATTTGATTACCAATGTCTGATTGACTTAGTTTCCTGGTCGTTCGCAAGTAATAAAGGTTGCTTGAAAAGTAATTTTTCATAAATTATGTCAGAAAATTGGCAAAAAGATTTGGTAATGTCAAATTTTTGAGATTAAATTTGTGTTCACTTGAAAGGAACAGCATAAAAGTAATTAAAACTCCCATGAAACAAAAGAAAAGGGACAATCTTCGGGCGCTTGCCATACAAAAAACCGCAGAAAAGCATGGGCTTTCTCGGAGAGGAGTGAGGATGATTGTTGACGGCGATAGGGAGAACGAGGATGTTTTTAGAGACTACATGGTACTTTTTGAGGAGTTAGATAACGCGCTTTTAAGAAACATGGTAAGCGAATTTAGAAAACAAGTCCCCTTCAACTAAACAACCTTTCCCATGAAACTTTTAGAAAACAAGCCTTATATAGAATTTCAGGAAGTTGCCGCAGCTATTGCAAAGTTTGAGCAAAAGCCGGTTGAAAAGGTTGAATTGTACCTGCGTAAGGCAAATAGTGTTGGCAACCGCATGCTGCCATCCATTAACGACACGGCAGACAAACGCAAAGTTCTTTACTGCTACGAAGGTATGGCACCCAAATACCGCCAGATGGTTGAGGCTTTATACGGCAACCCTGCCGACTACCTTGCCAAAGCACCTATCCGCGCCCTGGTTACCAAAGATTTTAAAGCAGAGTCGTTTTTCTTCACCCACCAGCTTGCTGACGATAAAAAATTACCCACAGAAACCGCCCAAAAATACAGCAACGAGGCTGCATGGCTTAACATGATAATAAGCAGCCGCGATAACGCTAAAAAGGTAATTAAAGAGGGTTTAAAGCTTAGTATAGACCAGTTTTTTACCCATGTGCGTGAACTGCTTGAGACGGAGAAAAAAACAGGCCGCATAAGCGCAAATTTCCCTGTAAGTTATACCCGCCTTACTGAAAAGATAAACGAATACAAGGCTACCGGCTACGCCTCCCTTATAGACCCCCGTTTTGGCAACCAGTCTGCCGCCAAACTTACCGACGAAATAAGTAAAAGCTTACTTATAGCTATGCTGGCCGAAAGCAACCAGTTTGATTGCCAGCTTATAGCCCACCAGTATAACAAGTGGGCTGCGGAAAATAACTACAAGCCCATTACCGGCCAAACCGTAGCCAACAAGCTTGCGGAATGGAAACCAGAAATTGAACATACCCGCAGTGGCCGCGAGGCATGGAATAAAAACAGCCGCCGCAAGGTTATGCGCCAGCGCCCAACCCAACCGCTGTACCTGGTTGAAAGCGATGATAACCATTTGGACTGGTGGTTTACAAACGACCAGCAGGATTACAAGCGCATAAAGGGCATTATTGTTACCGACAGCTTTAACGATTATATTTTGGGCTATGCCATTACCGATGGCGAAATGCAGGGCACAGAACTGGTACGCCTGGCCTACCTGAACGCCATGCACCATATACACGATCTTACGGGCGGCTGGTATTTGCCTTTTGAGGTTAAAACAGACCAGTGGAACATTAAACAGCTTCGCCCTTTTTACGAAAGCATTGCCCATTACTGCGATACGCCGGTGGGCAGTAAAAACCGTGGCTGGCTTGAGAACTTTTTCGGACACATTGATTGGGAGCGCAGCCTTAAAATTGGCAACAACAACTACAACGGCCACAACATAGGTGCAAAAACTATAGGCGTAAATAAAGAGGCTGTTTTAGCCAACCGCAAAAACTGGCCGCATATATGTGACGCCGAAAAGCAGATGGCTGATTTTGTAGAACGCCTGCGCACGCAACCCCGCAACTATAACCCAGCCAATAAAAGCAGGCAGCAGGAATGGCTTGAGGCATGGGCCGCAATGCCGGAAGAAAAGAAGATACCTATTAGCGACGAACAGCGCCTGTTGAAATTCGGGTTTGCCCATGCGCCGCGCAATGGCAGTCAAAACAGCATTACCAGCGCAGGTGTTCGCCCAACCATTATGGGCATTAAGTATGCCTACAGTGTGCCGCCAGCCCTTTACATGCCAAACAACGGCAAGCAGGTACAGGTTATTTACGACCCCTACGATATGAACAGGGTGCTTATTACCGATGGCGAAAAGCTGCGGTTTGTAGCCAGCAGTATGACGCCGGTTGCAGGCTGTATGGCCGATATGCACGCGCAGGGTGGCCGCGCATTATTAAACCAAATAATGCAGGAAGCAAAGGACGACAGCACCAATGCATTAGCGAAAGCTGTTAGGCGCACAGCAGTTTTACAGGATGCTAATATTGATGTGCAGGATATTTTAAAACGCGGTATTACCGTGCCCAAGCAGGTTAAGCAACTGGCAGAGGCCAGCTATCAATTGCCGCTAAGTTATACGGGTAACGATGTGGAGGAGATAACAGAGGAATTTGATGTATACAAAGCTTTATTAAACAGGTAACCAATTAATCCCAATAAATAAAAAGCCATGACACACGAACAAAAAACCCTCATACAGGAATGCGTAAAAGAGTACGTAACAAAGTATGAAAGCCAGGCAGGCGCAGCCCACAGCCTTAATGTAAGCAGCGCCACAATAAGCCAGGTACTTAACGGCAACTGGAATGCCATTGCAGAGACCATGTGGCGTACACTCGCAAAAAAAACATGCGTTAAGCAAAAGGAATGGAAGATAGCACCCACCAGTGTGTTTAAAAAAGCGTCAGGCATCATCAAAATGGAAAAGGAAAACCCCAATGGCATACGCGGTATTATAGCCAATGCCAGCATGGGTAAAAGTACCGTTGTTGATGCCTTTAGTGCAAACAATGGCACTGCGTATTATGTGCGCTGCCACAGGCACATGCGTATGGTAGACCTGCTGCGCAGCATTTTAAGGGCAATGGGCAAAGATAGCAGCGGCAACCTTGCAGAAATGCTTGCAAGCCTTGTAAGGTATCTGGAGCGCGATAATGAGCCTGTAATGTTGCTTGACGAGGTTGACAAGCTTAGGGATGAAGTGTTTGAAATATTTATTGACCTTGAAAACAAGCTTAACATGAAGTGCGGTATAGTGTTCCTGGGCACACCATATCTTAAAAAACGTATTGAGGCTGGCGTTGCACGTGGCAAGCGTGGTTATGCTGAAATATATAGCCGCATGCGCAAAATGTTTTTTGAGATTAACCCAACACAAAAGGAGTTTAAAGAAGACGTTGCAGTTATATGCTCACTCAATGGCGTAACAGACGAAGCCACTATAGCAAAATTTCATAACCAGTGCGACAATGATATTAGGGTATTGCGTGATTTAATTACCGCATACAAAATTGACACCGCCGCCTAAACCAACCGCCATGCAAAGCACACCAGCACAAATAAAAGAGGTTGATAATCTGTTAAGCACATTTGTGTTTGACGAGGCAGAAAAGCAGCAGCTTGCCGCTATTGATGCCATGCAGCAGGTATGCCACCTGTTAGGCATTACCGAAAGCCAGTACCAGCGTTTTAGCAAAGGTATTGCCCGGCGTTACCTTGTTTACCTAACCGACCATAATCATTATTTGATAACCGACTTTTTAAAATGCCCGCTGTTTTGGGCATGGTGGGATAACCAGTTTAAAATACGCAACCAGCAGTTTATTGCCACCGATTTTGGCGACCACTGTAGCGCACAATGGGCCAACATTTATGCCGACCTGAACGACCCATATTATTTAACAACCCAAATAAGGCCCACCCAGGTTATATGGGAAGCGGTGCTGAATAAGGAGGAAAAGAAATGAATATACAGGTAAGCGACCAGGTATTGCCAGCCGTTATAAAGATTATTGAGGATACTGAAAGGCAGTTATCTCACCTGGCAGGGTACAGCGTTGCAATAAAGCTTTCAGTTAACCCAACAGACATTTCCGAGTCGGCTATACAAATGCTGATATGCGACTACTATAATGTTTCATGGGCTCAAATAATGGTGAAAGGCAGAAAAGGTACAATAGTTAAAGCGCGGCAAATGTATTGCTACCTGGCCTACCATTTAATGAATAATAAGATGGTAACTATTGGCAGGCAACTTGGGCAAGACCATACCACAATTATAAATTCAATAAACACCATTGAAGGGTATATAAAAGTAAAAGATGCTGCAACTATTAATGCCATAAAGTTTTTTGAAGAAAAGTTTAAACTCCCCTTAATAAATGACAATACAATTAACCAACGCCGCAATGGAAGCTTTCTGCGCCAAGCTTAATGAGGCTATTGAGGGCTATAAAGCGCTTGCCGATAATAAGATGATGGAGTTGGAAGATGCCATTATAAAAGCCTGCCTTGAGGAACTGTGGGTAAAGCTTAGCAAGCAAAAGGTAGAGTGGCAAAAGCAATACAGCTTTCATGTTAAGCCATCATGGGCATTTGCAATATTGCTGCAATGGCAGGGCCATGTTGACAGCACGCATGCCGGTATAACCATACACAATATTTGTTTAAAAATTGATAAGCATTTCGCATAATCCAAACTAAAAGACATGATACTTTTTTACCTCGCGCTTGTTTGCATTGTTGATGTACTTATTTACCACCTGTTCGCATGGTTTATAGGCGACAAACGCAAGCAACGCAAATACCCCAAAGCAGGGCCACCGCAAAAGCATTACAATCACCTTTTTAAATAAAACAAAAACTGTATGGCTACAAAAACTACAAAGAAAAAAGTAATTGTTAACGTAACCCTTGAGCAGGCGCAGCAGGCCGGGGAAACATTTACGGCTAACACCACATCGCTTGAAAAGATAAAGGCGAAAATGAATGCGGAAATTAACAACATAAAAAGTAAGTACCTGGCTGAAATAACAGAGTTGCAGGAAGGGCTGGCCGAGCCGTCAGAAGTGCTTGAGGTGTTCGCCTACGAACAAAAGGAAGGTTGGGGAAAGAAGAAAAGCCTTGAACTGCTGCATTGCATAATCGGCTTTAGAACAGGCACGCCAAAGGTTGAAAAAACAACCAAAAAATTTACATGGGATGGCATTGTTGAAGTGATGAAGAAAAACAACATGCTTAAAAAGTTTTTGCGTGTTACGGAGGAGGTAAATAAGGAGGCCATTTTGGCTGAAAAGAACGAAGTCGTATTAAACCAGCTTTTAGAGGACTGTTACATTGATGTTGTACAGGATGAAAGCTTTTACATAACTGCCAAAGCCGAGGAGGTTGCGGCGTAAGTTTCTCTTAGGTGGATTTTTTTAGGATAATTGGGTACTGTGTCCCTGCTTGTTTAAGCAGGGACAATATAAGGGGACGTGCGGCAGAGGCTAAACCGGCCCGGCAGTTTAAAACGGGGCGTTCGCTGGTTCAAATCCAGCCGTCTCCACAAACGCACAAAAAGGAAGGTGCTTAAGTAATACGCACCAAATACAAACAACGAGGTACAGCTTATGCCCGGCCTACAGGTAAGGCCCTGTAACCTGAGACAGTCTGGAAAGCAAGCTTGGAAACCCTACAGACAAGGGAGCGTGTTAACGGTCTAAAAGGCGAAGGCCTCACACAAATGGGGGCGGTAAAAAGATGAAAACCGCCCCCTTATTTAACGGATAACAGGGGGGCTTTTACCCCTTTGTTCAGAATAAAAAAACGGCAAAACCCGCGTAAATACAGGGTTATAAGCCAAAAACGCTTAAAAAACCGCACGAAAAATGAAAATATATGTTTCCGGCAAAATATCAAACCTGCCAAAACCCGAATATGAAAGCCGGTTTCGGGTGGCAGAACAGCATTTAAAAGCAATGGGTTACGAGGTTGTAAACCCATTGGACTTACACGAAACATCGGCTAAAACATGGGATGATTTTATGATAACAGACATTTTACACCTGTTTAAATGCGATGGTATTTATATGCTTAACAACTGGAAAGACAGCAAGGGCGCACGCATTGAGCACGCTATTGCAATTGAATGCAGTAAAAAAATATTTTATCAGCCATGCACATAAATGAAATATCAACCGAAATAAACGAAGAAGCCCACAAAAAAGGCTTTTGGAGCGATGGTGTTAATGTGGGCGAAAAGCTTATGCTTACTGTATCAGAATTAAGCGAGGCACTGGAGGCGCATAGAAAGAAAAAGTTTGCCAATATAGCCGAATACGAAGCCTTTTTTTTAAACGGAAGTGGCGGAGCGCCTTTATCACATCCGCAGGGTTGCCCCGATGTTTTTAAGAGGGGTTTTGAGTACTTCATTAAGGACAGCATAGAGGATGAGTTGGCAGATGCAATTATACGGTTATTAGACCTCGCATATCAATTGGGTATAAACATAGAGTGGCATATAAAGCACAAGTTTGAATATAACAAGCTGCGGCCATATAAACACGGCAAAGCATACTAATAAAATCAAACCTTAAAAAACAGATGGCAAAAGTATTAGGGCTTAAGCAATTGCTTACTAAAAAGCATAACTATTTGCAGGATTTGCCTGCCAAAATGAAAGAAAGCTTTGGCAACCTGGTTGATGCCTTTATAATGATTATTTGGGGCAAAAGCGGCAACGGCAAAAGCAATATGACGTTTGATGTGGTTAAGGCCCTTATGCCATACGGCAAGGTGTTATATGTAAGCCTTGAGGAGGGCACCGAGGCAAGCATTGTGCAAACAATAACCAGGCATTTTAATATTGAAGAACACACGGGTAAGATTGAATTTGCCGACCATGAAATGACGTACGATAAGCTTGTTGCAAAGCTTAAGAAAAAGAAAAGCCCAAAGTTTATTGTGATTGACAGCATACAATACTGGAACATCAACTACGAACAGTACAAGGCACTTAAAGAAATGTTTAAACGCAAGGCTTTTATATTCATAAGCCATGCACGCGGGCAAGACCCTAAAGGCGGTATTGCAGAGGCAATAAGATATGATGCCGGTATAAAAGTGCATGTTGACAGGTATATAGGTTTTGTAGTATGCCGCTACGGCGGCAACAAGCCTTATGTTATTTGGGAGGACGGCGCAAAGCTTAAATGGGGCAAGGATTATAACAACGCTATAACAGGTGCAAACGACAAAAAGAACAGAAAAAAAAGAACTGCCAAACCAAAACTGCAGCCCGAAGCTGTAACCCACATGCAGGTATTACCGGAGGTGCAAAAGCCGGTATTTAAAGAGGATTTAAAAGAAGTTATATGAGCCAGCAAAGCCAGCACTTTCCAAAAGAACAAACCGACCTGTTACAGGCGGTATATGAAATGCGCCAGGCGCAACAGAAATATTTTGAAGGCCCAAACAAATTTAGGCTACAGGTAGCAAAAGCGCGTGAGCAAAAAGTTGATGTAATGCTGATGCCTTATATAAAAGCCGGTGCAATAAAAGTACTGGTTAAAGCAAGTCAGCAGCCAGAACAAAAAGAATTATTTTCTTAATCATTTCAAACAATAAAAAATGCAAACAGCACAAACATTAAAAGCACGCCGTATTTACATATCAGCAAACGCTGATGTACAGGACGCGCTTATTAAGATTTTTGGGGATACTATTATTCAAAAAACTACGGCAATTGTAAAGTCGTTTTTAGATGCCTGCGAATTAACCGGCATAAACGCATTTGACGAAAAATTTACTTCGGGTGAGCCTGATGAAATTGCGCACCGAAAATTAAAAGTTATCGCAGAGGCGTTGAATGATGGCTGGCAGCCGGATTGGGATAACAAAAGTGAAGAAAAGCATTATCCCTGGTTCTACATGGGTTCTGCCGGTGCCGGGTTTCGGTTGGGCGGCTGCGTCTTCGACTTCGACGCCTCGCGCGTCGGCTCCCGCCTTGTTTTTAGATCGCGTGAACTTGCCATGTATGCGGCAACGCAATTTTTAGACCTCTACAAAGATTACTACACAGCTTAATTATTCACTCTATAAAAAATCAGCAATGAAAAAAATCAAAACGTTTGAAGATGCCTGCGCCGCATTGGGTATAAACCCAACCGATGCAGGATTTACAACAGGCAAGCCGCACATAATTGCCCATAACAAATTAGAGGTTGTTGTGCAAGCCTTAAACGAGGGATGGCAACCCGACTGGAACAATACTCGTGAACGCAAATGGCAACCCTGGTTCTACATGGGTTCTGCCGGTGCCGGGTTTCGGTTGGACGTCTGCGGCTGCGACTACGACGGCTCGGGCGTCGGCTCCCGCCTTTGCCTCAAAAGTGAGGAGGTGGCAGAATATGCAGCCACGCAATTTGCAGACCTGTATAAAGCTTACATGACATTATAAAACAAACCAGTACATGAAAAAGATTAAAACCTTTGAAGATGCCTGCAAGGCATTAAAAATAAGCGCAACGCTTCCCGATTTTTCAACATGGCCCGATGACCTTGTTGCTTTCGCCACCGCCTGTTACAAACTAACCATAATAGCCAGGGCATTAAACGGCAAGTGGAAACCGGACTGGAATAATACCAACCAGTGGAAACATTATCCCTGGTTCTACATGGGTTCTGCCGGTGCCGGGTTTCGGTTGGGCGTCTGCGTCTTCGGCTGCGACTCCTCGGACGTCGGCTCCCGCCTTGTTTTTAAAGACGAGAAAACAGCGGAGTATGCAGCAACGCAGTTTGTAGACCTGTACAAAGATTACATGCTTACACCAGCTTAAAGTACAAAGGTTGTGCATTGCGTGGCGTTTAGGTTCTGCCAGTGCCGGGTTTCAGTTGAACGACTGCGACTACGACTACGACAACTCGAACGTCAGCTCCCGAATTTGTTTTGGTTTTTATAGCAATGCAAACCCTGCCACATGGCAAAAAATAACCTCATTTAAAAAGGGCGTTAGTAGCACAACGAAACCGACCTTTTAAAGCAAAGGCAACATGAAAAGATTAGGCAACATATACCAGCAAATAATAAGCGTTGAAAACCTGCACCTTGCAGATGCAAAGGCCAGCAGGGGCAAAAGCAAGCAGCCCGGCGTTATTGAGCATAACAAAAACCGCGATGCCAATATTGTGGCCCTGCATACCATGCTGCGCAATAAAACATTCCGCACATCACCTTACACAACGTTCCCGGTATATGAGCCAAAAGAACGCCTGGTATTCCGCCTGCCTTATTTTCCTGACCGCATTTTGCACCATGCCATAATGAACATACTTGAGCCGATGTTCATCGCCTGCTTTACCGCAGATACCTACAGTTGTATAAAAGGCAAAGGCATACACCCTGCTGCTGAAAGTGTACGCAGGGCATTGGCAGATGAACAAAACACACTGTACTGCCTTAAGCTTGATATAAAAAAGTATTACCCATCAGTAAACCACGATATATTAAAAGAATTGCTGCGCCGTAAAATAAAGGATGCCGACCTGCTGCAACTGATTGATGAAATTATTGACAGCGCAGACGGCCTGCCCATCGGCAACTATCTTAGCCAATACTTCGCAAACTTTTACCTCACTTATTTTGACCATTGGATAAAAGAAGAAAAGCAGGTGCGGTATTACTTTCGCTATGCAGATGATATAGTAATACTTGCCAGCAACAAACCATATTTACACGGCATTTTAGCAGATATAAAAGCCTATTTAAACACGCATTTAAAGCTAACTGTAAAAAACAATCACCAGGTATTTCCCGTTGCAAAGCGTGGCATTGATTTTTTGGGCTATGTATTTTACCATACCCATACACGCCTGCGCAAAACCATAAAACAAAACTTTGCCCGCGCTGTAAAAAAAGGCAATCCAAAAAGCCTTGCCGCTTATTGGGGTTGGGCAAAGCATGCCAACACTAACCATCTTATAAAAAAATTACTAACCAGCAATGAAAAGTTTTAAAGAACTGAATATTAAGCAAGTTGATAAAGGGTTTATAGGAGATAAAATAAAAATTGAAAAAATACTCAACATTGAAACTATTATACACGCATACAAAATTGAGCCGAGCAACTTTACCGATAAGGGTAATGGCAAGCGGCTTTGTTTGCAGGTTACCTATAAAGGCGAACTGTGTATTTTGTTTACAAGCGCCATAGGCTTGCAGGAAACAATACAGCAGGTGCCCGACCATGAATTCCCCATAAAAGCAACAATAATAAGAGAAAATGAACGGTTTAAGTTTACATAAATGAAAACAACTTTAACGCCAGTAAATGAAGCCTATATTAAACGCAACAGGCTAAAAAAAAGCGCTAAGGATATGGCGGCGCACATAGGTTGCTCGGGCAGTATTGTTTCCCGGTATTTAAACAGGAACGGGTTACAGGTTCCGCGTGAACTTATAATAAAATTCCGTGCGCAAAAAATGACAGGCAGGACAACCTTTACCAGTGAAGAAGATAAAAGGATTAGAAAGGAATATTTGACCACACCCATTAAAAAGCTTGCCGCCGAAATGGGACGCGCAGCAACAGGCATTAACGGAAGGCTTAAGGCAATGGGACTGACAATACCAGCAGAAATTATCAATCAACGAAAATTGGCTGGTAGTTTTAAAATGGGGCTTAACCCGTTTAATAAAGGCAAAAAGCAGCATGAGTTTTTATCGAAAGAAGCATTGGAACGGGTACGGCAAACGCAGTTTAAAAAAGGTCAAGTACCACACAATTGGGCGCATTATAAAGATGGAGAAATTGTTACACACCGGGATATGGGCAAAAAAGGGGGAAACAAATTATATAAATGGATAAGGGTTACCCTGCGCGACTGGCGTATGCTACATGTGTATAATTGGGAAAAGCATAATGGCCCCGTACCCGCCGGGTACATTGTGGTTTTTAAAAACGGCGATACGATGAACTGCGAGGTCAATAACCTCGAATTAATTACCAGGGCTGAAAACATGCGGCGCAACTCAATTCATAATTATCCGGAAGAGATACAAAAAACCATCCGCACAATATCAAAAATCAATAAAAAAATAAAGCAACATGAAAAATAAACTTTCAGATTTAAACGACCATCTTTTTTTGCAGCTTGAACGCCTGAATGATGAAAACTTAACAGGCGAACTGTTGACCACAGAAATAGAAAGGGCAAAAGCTATAAGCGGCGTGGCGGCAAACATTGTAGGCGCTGCCAAAGTTACCGTTGACGCAATGAAGCTTATAGGGAAGGGCGATATAAGTAAAGAAGCCATGCCAAAATTATTATCATGAGACGCTTTTTAATTACATCACCACGCTTTACCGGCAATATTGAAGTGCATTACGATGCCAGCGATATTATTTGCGCCATTTTTTTTCGCGCTAATCTGGAGCCAAAAGGATTGCAATGGTTAAAGGCGCGCATACCTGCCACCGGCAGCATGGATATAGAGCAAGCATTTGAGGGGCAACCCGTAACCATTGAGCAAAAGGAATTTGAAGTTACCTGGGATGATTTTAAACGCGAATACCCCTACAGCCGTAACATGCACCTGGCCTTAGCTTATTGGCCTAAATTAAACAGCAGCGACCAGTACCAGTGCTTTATAAGCCTTGCAGAATACCGCAAGTATTACGAGCGCAACAGGGAGTGGTATAAATACATGCTGCCTGAAAAGTACCTTAAAACAAAACAGTGGCTAAACCAATGGGCAAAGCTTTAGCCTTATAAATACCTTAAACACCTGCATATAACTATAATCTATATACCTTGCACAAGTTCGACACTACCGGGATAATGCAAAGCGCGCTACGGATTACAACTAAAAGTAACCCGCATGGCGTGCAGTTTGCGAATGCCTTTTTTAGGGCAATTCTATTATGCACCGGCATTGTGTGCTTTGCACCGGTGTGTCGAACACATGCGGGGTTTTATATCCCCACTTTTTTTAGTCAGCATACAATATCCAGGAGAATGACAACTATTAAGCAATTACCCGGCAAAGGGCATGTGATAATGATAGAGGCGCAGGGAAACGCAGGCAATTACGCAAGCCTGCTGCGCGATATGGTTACCGCCCTTGAAAATACCCCCTGCCCCGAAGCCCGCAAAAACATTGGCACATTGCTAAAAGCCATGCTGCCGGATGAGTACCAGTTAAATTTTACACAGAATGAGTAGTCCAAACGCCGCACAAATATCATTAGCCCGCACGCTGTTAAGCCGAACAGGCAACAGCAGCCGCAAGGAAGACATTATAAGCGGCTTTACCGCTGGCCGCACCGCAAGCATAAGCGCAATGACAGACGCCGAATTTGGCGCCCTTATTGCCCACCTGCGCACACTTGACCCCAACGCCGCAGCTGCCGACAAAATGCGAAAAAAAATAATAAGCCTGGCGCATGAAATGGGCTGGCATAAAAAAGACGGCACCGGCAAGCTGCTGCTGAACAAAAACCGAAAACCCATTGCCGACATGCCCCGGATAGATGGCTGGTGTAAAACCTACGGCCACCTTAAAAAAAGCTTAGACAACTACACTTACAAAGAATTGCCTACTTTAGTAACACAGTTTACCCAGGTATATAACCAGTACCTTAACAAATTTTAGCAATGATACCCTTGTACGAAGCCGATATGGCAACCGTTTTAGAAGAATACAACGCCCAGCCCGGCATAGTAGTTAAAACCGATACCGGCGAAAACATCACCGATATATCAGTAACCTTTGAGGGCATTACCGAGACATTCAGCGCAAAAACATTTTACAAAGCCGCCACCAAAGCATTAGCCTACCTGCACAATATAAATCCGCTGTGAAAAATCACATAAAACAATATTTAAAAGCCTTTACATTAGTGGCATGAAAAAGCTGATTGCCATTGCGTTTTTATTTGCCGCCTGTTCCCCAGGCGTAGATAAAAATGTTTTATGTTCAGGCGATTGGATTTTATATAACAAATACAACCTTGACAGCAATGTTAGTTATCATCCATTAGCCAGAAAGATGGTTTTTAATTTTAAACAAGACGGCACAGCTGATTATGAGGATAATGGAAAGCCAAAAAACGAACTTATAAACTGGCATGTTGATGGTGATAAAATAAGGATAATATTCCAGCCGGATTACTTACCCGATACCGTGACATTTTTAGTTGAAAAGATTGAGCCTAAATTTCTGTGGTTAAATACAAGCCCCGAAACAAACGATAAAATTCACAATACCACTTACATTTTTGTAAAAAGCGGTTCAGGGGTAGATACAGTTATAAACGGATTAAAATTATAGATATGAAAAAGCTATTTATTATTTTTTCTATTTGCATTGCCAGCCTCCGGTTAAGCGCACAAAACACCAAGCAACCCTGGTTAGATTTAAAGATGGATTCAGTATCATTTGCAAAAACTTTCGGAACAAGTTTCGAGTATGGATACCAGGAGCAATTGAAAAGGCAAAGCAGTCATCATAACCTGGTAGTATTTATAGGAGCAAAAATTTATTGGATTAACGAATTTTCATACTATTTGCAAAATCAGGGATGGGACGTTGATTTTAAAGATGGGGATAATTTTACCAAATACACTTTCACCCCAAATACATCTAAAATAAGTGGTAATATTTATATGACCGTTTATTACAATTCCGATAAACGTACAACAGCAATGAGGATAACGGGTAATGCAGACAATATGATAAAGCTGTTTGTTTATTATTGGGAAAAATCAGACATATCGTTGAACGATTTGAAAAGCAAAGGCGAAATTACGCAGGACTTTGTAAACGATAGAATAAGCATATCGTGGCATGGCAATAATCCTGAAATCTCAATTAAGAAAAACCCAAACATAGGGATAAACTTTGCTACGGCTCATTTATAGACCCCTCATTGTTCCTATCTTTTTTTTGCCAATAATATTAGTAGTATTATTATTGCTTTCATGGAACGCGGCATACGATTATTCAACTCTCTCTTTGAAGACGAACAAACAATTGTTGAGGCCACAAAGCCTCAAAATTGCATCCGTGACGCCCAACTAATCGCCGAGCGTAACGACTTCCTTTTCCACCGTTTTTATTACAAAAGCAAAATGCTGCGCAGGCTTTACCCCGATTGTATTAAAGAACTTAGCCGCGAAGTGTGGTTAACCAAAATAACCCTGCAAAAACTTATACAGGCAAACGGCGATGCTATACTGCAAATAAAAAAGCAGGCCCCTACGGTTAAAGACCTGCAAAAAAAATTCCCCTGGATAATTTGGGACTAAGGCTGTTCCATCGCAAGGCTTATAACAACCGCAGGAGCGTTTACCGGTGTTGTATTTGGCATAGCTGTATAATCTTCCATACCAAACCTAAAGCGTATAACCCGCACACGCAAAGGATCGTTTCTCTTTTCGGTTTTTGCGCTCACCCTGTTAAGGTCTCTAAAATTGTCATGGCTAAAGCCCTGCAAGGCTAAATACACATCCTGTTCACGTTCATAATAATCCAAAGCCTTTTGGCGCACCTCGTCGGGCGCAAGGCTGTTACTTGCGCTATATGGCTGGTGGGCTATTCGTACCTGCACTATTCCTTCTCCTGTTTGCGCATTATCGCCATTATGCTCAAAAGCAATATCGTCAATATCAATCAGCGCACAAGGCAGGCTTACTGCCGGGCGTAATTCATAATGCTCAAGTTGTCCTAAGTCCTGGTCTATGTACGCAATATTGGGGCAGGCTGTTTTAAGCTGTGCCACTATCTGCAAATAAATGTTTGCAATGGGTGCTGTAACTGGCATGGTTAAAATATGTCTTTAAATTGTTCCTTAATAACGTTCTCCATATCCCGCACAAATATTGGGCTGTCGGTCTCGCTGGTTGGCATGGCCTGCCGCTTGGGCATTTTAATATCATACGGCTTTATGTCAACCTTTTGAGCATAATCGGCCTTGCGTTCCTTACTAAACTTGCCTTTCAACTTGCCGGTTTTTATGTTCTGGCTGGTGCTTTTAAAATGCAGTACCCTGCTGCCACCGGGATGCCGTATTGTTAACCCTTCATTATGCACCGCTGCATATACAAGGTCGCTGCCAATGGTTACACTGGTTGCCGTATAGCTAAGCACCCGGTAGCTGCGGCGCAATCGCCCTGTTTTTATAAGCACATCGCGCCCGGCATTCTTGCTGCTTTTATCTTTGCGC
This sequence comes from Bacteroidota bacterium, assembly GCA_013285915.1. GTDB lineage: Bacteria > Bacteroidota > Bacteroidia > Chitinophagales > Chitinophagaceae > JABDFW01. The sequence goes on along the minus strand of JABDGS010000013.1, from coordinate 10,245 downwards.
GGGTACCAGGCAATACCAAAATTGCTTACCGTTCTAAAACCCTGTATGCGAAAACTATCCTTTACCCAATTAACGCCAGCGTTGCCAACCACAAGCGGCAAGCGCAGCATAACTTCATTAACCCGGCCCTTTATGCTGTCAAATTGTGTCATGCCTTTATTTGCCTTTAAAAGCCGTTTTAAAAGCGTTTGTGCCCTGTTTAATTACGCTTTCGGGCGCGTTAACAAAATAGGGGTGCTTTGGAGGGAATAACATGCCCTTTTCAGCAAGGTTTGTCTCAAACATGGGTTGCAATGTTGCCGATGGTATATCGCTTTCAGGCGTTATATCGCCACTGGCAAGCTGTATAATATCGCTGCGTTCGCCCCAATGGTTTGGCAGGTAATATTTTTGCCAGAACGGGTGGTCTGCCGGTAACACGGTGCCATTAAGCGTGCGGCAGGTATATGTGGTGTGGCCATCCATAACCGCAATAAATTTCAGCAGCGGCAATGTTTTTTTGGTGCTTTGTATGGTGACCCACTTGCCCGCCATCTGGCTGGCAACAACCGCATTATCATATTCAGCACGCAACCATGTAACAACATGCTCGTTATTTATCTGGTATGCCGCTGTTTTAAATTCACTCCAGCTGCGCACCTTGCCTGCATCATCTAAAATGGCTTCTGTTAAAGCCTTTAGCTGCGTATAACTTTTGGCAGCGGCAAACTGGTACACATTCAGCCGCAGGTCATTTATTACAGCCTGCTGTTCTGCATCGGGCACACCGTTGGCCTCCGTACTGAAATTTTTATTAAGCGCCTCTAAAAACTTTTTAGCATAACCATCAATAAGAGCAGCAGGCAGCTTGCCCGGCATTTTTTGCGCATCGTAAATATCCTTTGCAAGGTCATCGGCCAGTTGCATAAGGTCGTCGCCATTGCCTGCGTCAGCAAGGTTTACAAACCCGCAGCAGTCAGCCCCATAAAGATTATTTAACTGCCCCTGTAATTCAGTGTGTGTCAGCCCCGCTACCTGCGGGGCGGGACGAAAAAATCAGCAATCGCATTTCTTATCCTGTCAGATAAATTTTGCGCCTTTTCTTTTTTTGCAGGCGTTGTGCCCGGTTTGGCAGGTTGCCCCGGCGCTGGCGCTGGTTCGGCTTCCGGTTCCGCCTCCTCCGTTTCGGCCTGCGCTTTCATGGTGTCATAGTCGGCGGGCTTTGGTATGTTGTAGTTATCGTAAAAATAATCATCCCCAATAGGCACCCCGCCGTTCTTAATTGCAAGGTCAACCTGGCTGCGTGTAAGCAGGTCGTTTACATCGTCGTCCTCGTCAATTACAAATTCGCCGGTTGATGTATCATAGCCATACATCTTGCTAAGTATTGTTTTAAACTTTTTGCTGTTAAGCAGGTTGCGGATGAATTTTATATCATCCTTTATAATCTCGCTTTGCTGCTGCTGCTGTGTTTTGCTTTGTGCAAAGCCGCTGCTTTTACTGCTTGTGGTGGTTTCGGTTGCACCAAGTATTAACACGCTTATTTCGGCATTACAGGCGTCAACAAACTGTTTTTGCAGGTCGCCGTTACCGTTGCTGCTTTTAGCGTCAATCACTTCAAAATCTGCCTGTTTGGGAATACTAAGCCTTAAGCTGCTGCCAACCTCTTTCATCATGTTGGTAAGCTGTATCTTGGTTTTCTCGTCAAACATATCATACTTAGTAACCATCATGGGCTGTCCGTATATCTCAATAAAATTTGCCCAATCACTAAAGTTGCCTTTCTTAAGTAATACATAAAACGCTGCTTTAAGCAGGTAGCCTAAATCCCTGTCCTTGCCAATTACCCAAATGTTGTCTAAATCTTCGTAGGGTATGCCGTCATAATCTGTTTGGTTTATGGCAATAACTTTCTTTTCCGTTTTTATATGCTTGCGTGGTATCTCTTTAAAACAAAAATCTGCACCGGGTAAAAACTCAAAACCTGTATTGCCATAAGCCTTACTCAGCAAGGCTTCATAAAGCATATCGTTAAACTCATTGCTTTCAATCAATAGTTTAAAATTTAAATCTTCCTGTTTATCGCGCACATATCGTATGGTTTTGTTGGTAGTTGTTTTTATGCGCTTGTCAATAATACCGCTTAAATGCGCATCTAAAACAACATCGGCAAGTAAGTCAAGGTAACGGCTGCGGTTGGGGTAATAAATGCTTTCCGCAGCTTTATGGCTATCGCGCCAGTTGCCCACCGTTTTTGGCGTACGGTCTATATTTCGCAATACAATTTCGTTAAATATAAACTGCGCGTTTGTTTGTTCAGGGGCACGCATAACACCGCCGCCTGCATTGGTATGCGGGTATACCTGCCCACCGCTTATAACAGGCGTAACGGTATTATCCTTTTGCTGCGTATTGTTTTTGGCGTAGGTTTTTAACCTGTTATTTTTACCCATCAATAATTATTTATACGTTTTGGAAATGATACATACATGATGTTTCCTGCATCATCGTTGGGGGTATCTGGGTTGTCTGCTTTTAGTGGCCAACCGTCAGGGTCGGGGCCACCCGCCTGTACCTTTTCTAAAAACTTTACAGCGGTATTATGTGCATCCTTATAAACCTCCATGTCGATATTGGGAGGACTTATTCTTACAACATACCAGCACACAATATCCAGTACAAGACCGTCTAAAAAATCGTCCTGAAATGTTCGCTTAGTATCATCATCACTAAACATCTTTACCAAGTCATAACGGTTCAAATAAGATTTTGCTTTGCCAATACCTTCATTTATACTTTTTTGTATTCTATCAATAAAATCATTTTGCACATAATTGCTGCCATCCCATATATAATACAGGCCAGTATCATTTGCTTTATAGAAATAACGCTCTATACCTGGCGATGGGAAGTCGGAAAGCGTATCGTGTACGTTTATTGTCGCCCTTCCTATTTCGTTTAAAATCTCCGGGTATATCTTATATAATTTTGCTTGCGTTAAGTATGCCATAATTAAAAACGTTTATTGTTTGGTGTACGCCTTTGCCAAAAAATGCTGTCTGCGGTTACAGCGTTTATTTTTTGCTGTACAATAAAAACGCCGCCCTCTACCGCATCGGGGCCGTCCATAGTTTTGCTATTGGCGCTAACACTTTTAAACTGCGCCTCAAGGCGTTTCATGTGCACATCGTCTTTTTCATCAATGTTAAATACAAGCAGGCCCATACGGTTAAGCGGCTCAAGCGTGCCCTCTATCCTGAAGTATTTATCGGGCTTATCCCTGGTATCGGGTGTAATGCCCAATACGTTGCCGCACTCTTTACCCTTTGCGTGTATAAGCGGCAGTAATACCTGCTCGTAAAATGGGTTTTGCAAAGTGTTGTTTTCAACATAGCTGTAAAGCTGTGTATTGCCGCCCACATGGTTGCGTATGGCATATAGCCAGTCTATAAATGTTGCATTGGTCGTAATATCAACAAATGCCTTATAGATGTAGAATTTTAAATTGTGGTAACCAAGCAGTATCACAGCTTTGCAGCTATTTTGTTGTTTTGCCTTTAGCGCCGGTTTATCCCTGTTGCTTGGTGATGGGTCAGCATAAGCAACTACAAAGGGCAGGTCTTTTAAAGCCGGACATTTGCCATACGTAATTTCTTTAAATATTTTACCGGCTGCAATAGGGTTGTTAAAATATTCTTTTTGAAAGCTTTCGTAACTAATCTTGCTTTCAATATAGTCAATATCCTCCTCGCTGTTTTTTGCTGCCCAGGTACTTTTGCCAAATTCATCGCGAATGTTTACCGTTTCAACATCATCCGCCAATGCCCCGGCACGTACTGCAACACTGTCCTCCGCAATAATGTTATTATCAACAAAAATGTAATAGGGGTTACTTATATCAACGCACGGTATTACGGCCTGTTCAATCCACTCCCAAAGCGCATTAAGCCTGTCAGTATTGCGGCAAACCTCGTCATCGTCTATATCGTCAAAAATCAAAACATTAATACGCAATTCCTCGTTCTTCGCGCCGCGCGGGTTTTGCCCTGCGCCAACGGCGCGAAACGTGCAGCCATCGCGCGTAGTAAATTCACCGCTTTCCCAACTGCCTGCCTTTTCCTGTACGCCATAATCATTTATAAACCTGTTGTTGGCTTCAAGGTTAGCCTTATAGCTGCCCAACAACCGCTGTGCATTGTCGTTTGATTTGCTTACCAGCAGCGCGTTAATGCGCAGCTTTTTTACAAACATCAAATACAACACTTCCATCATGCGGCGTGTTGTTTTGCTTAATCCGCGTGCCCATGCACGGCGCTGGTAAAAACGTTTAACAGCTTTAAATATCCGCTGGCTGCTTTTCTTCTGAAAATCAGCCGCAGGCGCAAAGCAATATTTTGGAAAGTAATATTTAACCCACTCTTCAAAATCCTTTTCAAGCCGCTGCATGCGCTTTACTTTGTCGGCTTTTGTTTCATTAACATCAACCGGCGTGCTGTTGCGCAGGGCAAACAGAAATGCCTCCCATTCATCAAGGGCCTGCTTATTGCTTTTATTTGCTGTTACAATTTTTACGGTGCTCATTTCTTAATGCTTGCCTGTATAAAGCCGTTCCACAATGATGATATTTCTAACACCTGCTGGTATGTGCCCACCTGTTGCAGGTGCTTTATAAACCGTATGCCGCTTTCCACTAAATCTGCAATGGCTAAATCGGTTTCAAGGTTGCGTATAGAGGCGGTATATTTTACCTGTATATCTGCCTCCTTGCTATTAGCAAAGCGCTGCCCTTTTTCACGCTCTTTAATGGCGTTATTCAGTTCCTCAAGCTGTTCGTACATGTTGGTTAAAATTTCTTCTTTACCAACCAGCAACCTGTTGCGCAGCATCTTCCAGTTAAACTCATTCACCCATTTGCTCATGGTTTTTTCGCTGATGCCAACCCTTTTGGCAACAACTTTTTGCTCAAGCTGCTCACGGGTAAATAATATTTTAGCGAGGTACTGTTTATCTGCAATTGTCATTTCTGCCATCGCTTTGCGTTTACGCAAAGTTGCTTTATGCTATGCCCTTTTACGAATAGCTAAAACCGTGACGGTACAGTAAGTAAATAGTGTTTGTGCAATGCGTGTAATGTGCCGATTTGCTTATTTGGCAAGGGTTTCAGAGGATTGCAATTTTACACCCGAAAGCAAACAGATGGCAGACAATTACAAAAAGATTGACAAAGATTTTGTATTAAGCGATAGCAGCGTAAATGTGTACGACTATCGTTTATTGACAAGCGGTTACAGGCTTGCCGATTTTGCTGCCAACCCTATTGGGTATTATATGCATGGTACTACAGAGTACCCGCGTGAAGCCGGTGTATTGGTTAAGTGGGAAGATTTGCGCATTGATGGAGATAAGATTTTAGCAAAGCCATGTATAAACCTTTCGCACCCTCGCGGCCAGCGCACAGTTGATGAAATTGAAACTGGTTTTTTAAATGCTGCAAGTGTGGGCAATATTGTTGCCTTAGATATAAGCACAAACCCCGCAGATTATTTGCCCAACCAAAAAGGGCCTACAGTGCCGGTATGGTTTAACAGGGAGGCAAGCCTTGTAGATATACCAGGCAATTACAATGCGCTGAAGCAACTGTTTGACAAAGACAATAACCCCATAAACCTTGCCGATTATTCAAACAATAAAATTTTAAACATGGAGCAAATATTTTTTACGCCCGCAAACCTTGCGGCAATGAACCTTTCTGCCGCTGCAAGCAAAGCAGACGTAGAAAACGCCTTTGCAAACCTTATTGACAAGGCGAATAAACATGACAAAGCCGTTAAGGATTTGGCAGACATGAAAACGGCTGTAATTGAAAAGGAAGTAAAAGACCTGGTTGCAGAAGGAATTAAAGAAGGAAAGTTTACTGTAGCGCAGGGTAAGGTAATTGAAGCGCAATTTATTGGTAACCCTACCGGGTTAAAAAGCCTTATTGATGCAACGCCAAAATACAACAGCATTACAGGTGCAATAAATAATGGCGGTGATGGCACAGCTGCCGAGTTGAAAAACCTTATGGATAAAAGCTACGATGAATTAGACAGAAGCGGCCAACTGGAAAGATTTAAAGCTTTAGACCTGGGCGCGTTTAAGGCAAAATTCAAAAACAGGTATGGTACTGAATATAAGGGCAAGTAAATAATACCCTTTCGTTTGAAAACAAAATGCATCATTCAATTTTAAAATTACATAGATGAAACCGATAAAATTTGTAACCTCTCTTTTATTAACCCTTTCAGCAGCCATATTAATTGGCAACCTATTCCAGTTCAATTTGGGCGCTTTTATCCTGGTATTGTTTGTAACAGGCTTATTGTTTAAAATGCCAAAAGGCGTATCGCTGATGGCCATACAAAAAGAAATATGGCAAAATGATATTGTCGGCAACCTGTTTAAAAATAACCAGTTTGCGGAGGCTGCATACAACGCTGACCAATATGTTTTAGGCGGTGCTGTAGTGCATGTGCCCAATGCAGGTGCGCCGCTTGCTTCACAAAAAAATGCGACTGTATTTCCCATAACCGGCGTACAGAGAACGGACAGCGATGTTATTTACCCAATTGACAAATATTTTCAGGCACCGCAGTTTGTGCAGAACGTTGAGGAGGCAGAGTTAAGCTATGACAAGCGCCAGAGCATTATGGGTGAACAGCAAGCGCAGTTGATACAGGACTCAATGGATGGCTTCTTATATAATTTGGCTTGGAAAACGCCTGCGGTAATTGGCAATACGAAAGCCAATTATGTATTAACAACCGGCGCGCCAACAGCAACTGACGTTGTGCCAAATGCAGTTGGTAGCCGCAAGGTATTTACGCAGGACGTGTTTAGTGCAATTGTAAAAGCAATGAATGCTGCAAATATCCCTGGTGATAACCGCATTGCATTGCTTACTGCTTACCACCACCAGCAATTCCTTGACAGTTTGAGCGATGCAGCAAAAACAGGCTTTAACGCTTTTGCCGATATGAAAAACGGCGTTGTAGGTATGTTCCTCGGTTTCAAATTTATGATGCGTTCAACAGTTCAATACTGGAGAAATACAGCCGGTGTTTGGGCTCCCGTTGATACACAAGCCGCAGGCTTTACTGCAAGCGATAAGAGCAACGACAGCGCCGCAAGCTTAATATACCAGTCAAGCTGTATAGAGCGTGCAAGGGGTGATGTAAAGGTTTTTGATAATGCAGACCGTGCCGAATACTACGGCGATTTAATGAGTTGCAATATGCGTTTCGGCGGCAGGCAGCGCAGGTCAGCCGGTGTATGGGCCGTGATTGAAGATATAGCAGCATAAGCCACAAACCCTTAAGAAACATTTTACAACAACTTTAGTTAACGCATAATTTTTATAAATGAAAAAGCTTTTAGCAATTATAGTAATAGTTTGTGCGTGCGCCGTTTCGCATGCACAAACTTTAAGCCAGCAGGGCAGCTTATATGTTTATACCTATGCCCTTGATACCAACACCAATGCAACAACATCATACCTGTATTTTAATGGTATACCCGGTCATGTAAAGAGTATGCAGCTTACTGTTACAAAAATAAGCGGCACCGTTGCCGGTACTGTTATAATTGATGCAAGTAACGATGGTGTAGCGTGGGTGCCCGCAGGTGCAGGCGATACGCTTACGCTTGCTAACCAGGCATCAAACAGCGGCTTGTTTCCATTTACAGGTACATACTATAAAAGCTACCGCGCAAGGTTTACAACTACCGGCACGCAGGTTAGTTCACTTCTCGCAACATTGGTGCGAAGGCAGGACGAATAACCACCACCATTTAAACGGCATTTAAAAGGCAAATAACCCCCTTAATAAAACAGGATGGATAATACAAGTGCAAGGTTATTCGGTGGTACTGTTACCCTGGCTTTTATTCACGCGTTCACCTCAAGCGACTTGCTTATTTGGGTAACAATAATGGCCGGTATTACAACAGTGGCATACAACCTTGTAAAAATTCGTAAAGAGTTAAAAAAATAACCAGGCATGAAATTCTTAAAGTCAATACTAAGCGAGGCAGACGGTACAGGCAGTACAAAGCGTACTGCGGTGATGTGGACAGCGATAGTGTTGTGGACATACATTCACTACAATGTGTTCGGAACACAGATGATGAAAGATTTGCGGGCGCAGCTTATGTGGTATGACTTCTTTTTTATGATTGCAGGGTGCAGCATTATTTCCGCAGAAAAAATATTGAACAAAAATACAATACCAGTAAAAGAGGACAAACCCGATACAGAGGTAACATTAACAACAGGCTCTCCCGGCACGTCCTCTTTAACTGCTATTCTTTTGGTTGCTTTAACTGCATGCCTGGTTACAGGGTGCAGCCGCAAAGTTGCCATAACAAAAAGCGTTGAACATTCGCCCATTGATAGCATTGCGCACACCGTTGATACTACAAAAACAACGGCAACAAATACCAGCACCATTACAAATTATTACGGCGGCAATTTACAGGGCGATTTATATGTGTCGCCCGATACAGTGGTAAATGCACCCGTTATTTATGACAGCGTTGAAAGCGGCGGCATTAAACTGCAAATAGCCCTGGTTAAAGCGGGCAGCGGTTACAAAGCCTTTTACAAGGTTGCCTCAACGCCGGTTACAACTACCCAAACAATTACCAGTACCGCAACGGTTGACAATGGCAAGACCACAGACATTAAGCTTACAAAGCAGGATGATAAAACCATTAAAACAAAACAGGTTAAAGCGCCGCAGTTTGGCTTTGGCAAGTTTATCATTATCGCCGTCATCATTTGCGCACTGCTAACGCTATGGTATTTTTTTGGCGGTAAGGTGGAATTATTTATCGGTGCAATTATTCACAGGATTAAAGGCAAATAAACTATGGACAATAAACAATTTATAGCGCTTGCAGGCCCTTTGTTTGCAACACACCCAAAGGTTGAGGCATTCTATTTTACAAGCGATAAAATGCCGCATGTAAGCAAAAAGCAGGCTATGCAACACGCCACAAATACACGTAAGGACGGCGTAGTTGTAACAGTAACAAAGGATGAAATAACCATTGCTGCGGAGGCTGTTAACGCCCACAACGACGAAGATTAATTTTTAAACGCAAATAACTTTTTATAATGCCAAAGCCAAAAGTATCATTCAAGTTCGGTAATAATAACCTGGGCATTTTAGCCGCTGCAACAAGCGGAACTATGGGCCTTGTTGCCGCCATACCCGTAGCCAATACCAGCGGCTTTGGTGTGCCGGTGCTTATAAAAACAAAAGCCCAGGCAAAAGCCGAATTGGGCAATGCGCAAAACGCCACAATATTAGCGGCCATTACGGAGGCGTTTTTTGGCGAGACAAGCGAGGGTAGTCCGCTTTACTGCGTATTTATTTCAAATGCCTCAACGCTTACAAATGGTGCTGATATTAACAACAGCTACGTAAGCGATATGCAAACCCTTGCAAATAAAAATGTAAGGGCTATGGGCTTTGTACGCCAGCCTGTAAGTGATTATGTGCCGGTTGTTGTGTATGGGTTTGATAAAGACGTACACAGCGCCGTTATAAAAGCGCAGGCGCAGGCTGATTTTTGGAAAACAAAAAACAAAGTGCTTGAGTGCATTGTTGAAGGGCGCAGCGCTACCATACCTGCGGAGGGCCTTGATTACAGTACCAAAAATTACCCGAACGTACATATTGTTATTGGCAGCGAAAATGGCAGCAGCGCTTACAGCGTATTGCGTGCCCTGGGTAAAAAAGCAGCCAATGCCATACACCGCAATATAGGCCGCGTGCGCAGTGGAAGCCTTGCAATAGCCGCCGATGCTGCTGTTGCTTTAGGTGTAACCACAACAAGCGTTGCTACGCCTGAAACAAAGGCCAGCGCAACCATTACCATTACGGCTATTGGCACGGACGGCGAAGATATTCAGGGATGGGCGCAGGATGCGTTTGGTTACCTCACAGAGATTTTTGATTACAGCAAAGTAAGCGGTGACGATACCGACCCGAAAATTGCTACTGCAATAAATGCGCTTATTAACACATCTACCGCAACAACCGGCTATTCATCAACTGTTGCTGGCGCTGTAGTTACAGTGCATCCACCGGCTGGCATGGGCAGTACATTGAACGGCATTAATGTATTTGTTGTACGCGACCCCGCAGGCCCCACATTTACCCAAACTGCATTTAGCGGCGGCGTAGATGCCATTAATAATGTGGTAGCTGCAACACCTGA
>JABDGS010000012.1 GCA_013285915.1 Bacteroidota bacterium | reverse complement strand
TGGGCAGCTACCGCCGTTGGCGGCATGACACCTATTGTCACCCAGCTCAAAAAATAACCCTGCAAAAACCTGCAGCACCTTACATTTGCACAATTTATCAAATTATGCCTAAAGACAATTCCATACAATCGGTGCTTATCATCGGCTCGGGGCCAATAGTTATCGGCCAGGCCTGCGAATTTGATTACTCTGGCAGCCAGGCTGCCCGCAGCCTGCGTGAAGAGGGCATTAAAGTGATACTGATAAACAGTAACCCTGCCACTATTATGACGGACCCTATGATGGCCGACAGGGTATACCTGCTACCACTTACCGTTGAAAGCATTGAACAGATACTGGAAGAAAACCAAATAGATGCCGTATTGCCTACTATGGGCGGCCAAACGGCGCTTAACCTGTGTAAAGAGGCTTACGAGCTGGGTATTTGGGAAAAATATAACTGCCGCCTGATAGGTGTTGATATTGCGGCCATAGATAAGGCAGAGAACAGGGAACAGTTCCGCCAACTGATGATTGATATTGGTATTGATGTTGCACCAAGCCGTGTTGCCAACAGCTTTTTGGAAGGTAAGGAGTTTGCACAGGCAATTGGGTTTCCGCTGGTTATTCGCCCAAGCTTTACGCTGGGTGGCAGCGGCGGCGGCTTTGTTCACGATAAAAGCGAGCTGGATGAGGCCTTGCAGCGTGGTTTGCAGGCCAGCCCTATACACGAGGTATTAGTTGAAAAAGCGGTGCTTGGCTGGAAGGAGTTTGAGCTGGAACTGCTGCGCGACAAGAACGATAACGTAGTGATAATTTGTACGGTGGAGAACCTTGACCCGATGGGCATACATACCGGCGACAGTATAACCGTTGCACCGGCCATGACGCTTAGTGATTCATCGTACCAGGATATGCGTAACCAGGCCATTAAAATGATGCGCAGCCTGGGCAATTTTGCGGGTGGCTGTAATGTGCAGTTTGCGCAAAACCCTGAAACAGAAAAGCTTATAGCCGTGGAGATAAACCCGCGCGTAAGCCGCTCATCAGCACTTGCCAGTAAGGCTACGGGTTACCCTATTGCAAAAATAGCCGCCAAGCTGGCTATCGGGTACAGTCTTGATGAACTAAAGAACCAGATAACAAAAACCACTTCGGCATATTTTGAGCCTGCGCTTGACTATGTAATTGTAAAAGTGCCGCGCTGGAATTTTGATAAATTTAAAGGCGCGAACGATACGCTGGGGCTGCAGATGAAGAGCGTGGGCGAGGTAATGGCAATAGGCAGGAATTTTACGGAGGCGATACAAAAGGCTTGTCAAAGCCTGGAGAATGAGGCCGTTGGGCTTGGCTACTATGGCAAAAGCCTGATGCACAGCCGGGATATTGTGGAGTATATTAAAACGCCGAAATGGGACAGGATATTCCGCATAAAAGATGCGCTGATGCAGGGTGTTACGGTTAAAACCATTGTGCAGGCTACGCTTATTGACAGGTGGTTTATTTACCAGATACAGGAGATATGCGTTATTGAAAAGAAGCTTGCGCAGTATACGCTTGATAAGCTTCCGCTTGACCTGCTGAAGGAAGCCAAGAAGAACGGCTTTAGTGATGAGCAGATTGCGCGCATATTACAGGATACCTGCACCGAAGAAGATGTTTACGAAAAACGGAAGGCCGCCGGTATTACGCGTGTATATAAAATGGTTGATACCTGCAGCGCTGAGTTTGAAGCGAAGACGCCCTATTTTTATAGCACGTTCGAGGGGTAAGGCGGAAAGTCGGGAAGACCGAAAGTCAGGAAGTCAGGAAGTGGGAAAGGTGGAGAAGTCGGGAAGACGGAAAGACGGGTTAGGAAGACAGAAAGACCGGAGCCAGGAAGACCGGAAGAAATTACAGTTGATAGTAAATGGGGCATAAGTCATCGGTCAATAAAGAAGGCATTACGAAATCAGCATGGTGTAAACCACACTCCTTGAGCTGAGAGCAAATGTGTATATTGCTAAATGCTTCCGGACTTTCAGACCTTCGGGCTTTCGGACTCATCCAATGACTTGTGAACGCTGAAAGCCATATACTTTAAGCTGTAAGCAAATGTGTATATTGCTAAATGCTTCCGGACTTTCCAACCTTCGGACTTTCGGACTCATTCCATGACTCATAAAACAAAGGGCATAATATTACGAACTATAGCGTATGGTGAAACCAGCGTTATAACCAGCGCTTATACTGAATTGTTTGGCGTACAGAGTTACATTGTAAAAGGCATTCGTAAAGGCAGTAAAACAAGCCAGGGTAAAAGCAGCTATTTTCAGCCGGGTGCGATGCTTGATATGGAGGTGTACCACAACGAGCTTAAAAACCTGCAGTTTGTAAAAGAGTTTAACTGGAGCTATTTATACGAGCATGTGTTTTTCAACGTAGTTAAAAATGCGGCGGCAATGTATATGATAGAGCTGCTGCAACACAGCTTAAAACAGCCCGAAGCCAACCCTGAACTGTTTTATCTTGTTGAAGACTCACTAAAGCAATTAGACAAAAGCAGTGATGCGCTTACAGCCAACCTGCCGCTGTATTTTACGTTGCACCTTGCCAGCGAGCTTGGTTTACGCATGCAGGGCGAATACAGCGCCAAAACACCGGTATTTGACCTGCAGGACGGCAACTTTGTAAGGGAGGCCCCTGCGCATCAATTGTATATAGCAGATGATCTGGCCCAAAGCACATCGCTTATAAACAATATTATGTTTTATAACGACCTGGAAAATATTCACCTAAACCGCAATACCCGCCGCAGCCTGTTACAGGCCTACCAGCAGTTTTTTGCGTTACACATACAGGATTTTGGGGAACTAAAAAGCCTTAGGGTTTTGCAGGAAGTGTTGTAAGGTAAGCTTCGCTCCCCCAAATCCAAAAAAACTCAGGACACAGAGTGCCACGGAGTTTTTCACAGAGTTTCGCAGAGTTTAATTAAGGTAACCTTGTGCGATGTTTTGAGTTAACGGAGTGGGCGCTGCGCGCGGCCCGCACGAGATGATGAAGGAGATTGGCGTAAGGGAAGAAAGCTATAATTTACATAGCTATACATCTGCGGGTTTTTTTGCCTGATGCTTTGGGCACAGGGTGCCATCAAGTTTTTCGCGGAGTTTTACAGAGTTTTGGGACGCCATAAGCTTTGCAGTATAAGTGATTGCGATGCAACCGGGCTGCCATGAAAAACCGGGGCTGGTATCACTCAATTACTCCAATAAATCCCCTGAACGTGGTATAAGCGCCGGGTGATTAATCACGTAGGTTTGTGTGATATTTCACAGGTGGCACAGTTAAACGTGCAGCTAATTTTACAGTCATAAAGCTGAACGATTTGAGAAGGAAGGCGCGGGTGAAAAGATGTTCAAATTGGGAGAAAACATAAAAATATTCCCAGCGCGGGATGGCAATTTTTCTGGCACATTTTTAGGTCTTCTTTAACAGGATTAAATTTTTGGAAAGTATTGGCAGGGTGCGGGATAATTGTTAAATTTATGCAACCAGGCGTTATTTATACCCGTACATACTGTCAACCAAAATAATTAATAGCTTAAAATATAAATCGCCAAAATATGGAACACCAATCTGTTGAAAACCTCTTGATTAACAAGGTTAAAGAAATTGACCAGGCTACATTTTTCTGCTTTAATGAATCTTCTCATAAACTGCCCGTTGCACTTGTAAAACACCTTGATTTTGAGAACGATACAACTATCCGCTTTAATTGTTCATACTTACCGCTTACTGAGCAAAGTTGGGATGTATTTGGCGGTGAGTTGCATTGCTACAAAAAAGGCATGCCTTTTAGTTTTGTGTTACATGGCATAGCTGTTAGTGATGTTGCAGCAGGCCAGATAACTTTTACTATCAAGAATATTGAAAGCTTTGGGGCAATAAATGTGGAAGAAAATAATCAATCTGTACTTTCACTTATCGCAAGGCCTTACAAGTACATTGTACAAATGAGCTCTGCCTTTATAGGTGGTTTTAAAAAGAAAGAGGTTATGCCTTTAAATAATGCAGCAGCTTAAAATTGTGTGATTGAAGAAATTTTACTTTTAGTTTTCAGCGTTTAGATTTAAAAAAGTTCTTTATAAGCAGGGTGCATTCAGTCTCCAAAATGCCAGTTACCAGTTCCGTCTTGGGGTGAAAAGGCCAATTATTGCCGGTAATGTGTTTAAAGCCGTTTTTTGCATCAGGGGCGCCATAAACAATACGTTTAAGCTTGCTCCAGTATAAAGCGCCGCAGCACATAAGGCATGGTTCAACAGTTACGTACAGTGTGGCGTCTGAGAGGTATTTAGATCCCAGGTAGTTAAAGGCAGAGGTAAGGGCAATCATTTCAGCGTGTGCAGTGCAGTCGTTAAGCCTTTCAACCTGGTTGTGGCCGCGGGATATGATCTTGTTTTGCACCACCACCACAGCGCCAACAGGTACCTCGTCGTCCCCGTAGGCAATGTGGGCCTCTTTAAGGGCAAACTGCATAAAATATTCGTCGCTGCCGGGTAAATACATTGGTGCTGTTTGCGCAAACATAAATAAATAGGCAGGGTTATAATTGGATTGTGTTGAATTTTTGCTTAAATTAGTGGGGTGCTGTAAAAAAGAGCGTAGAAGAGTTGATTTTGGCATTTGTATTGCTTATTAAAATAAGAGGTATTTGAAAAGCAGGATTTCCGGATTTCACCGTTAAAATTGTGTGATTTGTAGATTTTGTGACAATTGGACCCAGATTAGTGATGTACCTTTGAGTTGTGATTGTGAGGTGAAAGAGCAGGAAACATTTAGATTAAATAAACTTACTTAAGATACAATTTTTCTCATAAGCAGTTAGTTTTGGTTGCGGCCCCGATTTCTATCGGGGCTTACTTTTTTAAGTATATTATCATTTGTGCTTGGCGTTAACAATTAATTACAGTTTTGCTATCTTGTAGCTGCTTAAGCCATAACCACAATGACGTCTTCACTGCCGCAACTGCAAATAAGTTTAATTATTGGTGTAGCGCTTATTATTCTGCTTACTGCAAAGTTTAAAGTGCATGCATTTTTTGCTTTACTGCTGGCCTGCTTTGTAACGGGTATGGGTGTGCAAATGCCCGTGGTAGATATTATTACCACAGTTAAGGATGGCTTTGGAAATATAATGAAATCGCTGGGGTTGATCATCGTGCTTGGCACCACTCTTGGCGTACTGTTGCACCACACCGGCAGCACCAGGGTAATGGCTGAATATATTCTTAAGAAGACAGGTAAACGCCATGCTGCTTTGGCAATGAGTATTACCGGTTTTATAGTTGGCTTGCCCATTTTTTGCGATTCAGGTTATATTGTGCTTAGCGGCCTTAACAAAAGCATGGCAAAGCGCACCGGCATTTCAATAGTGGTAATGAGCATATCGCTGGCGACAGGGTTATTATCGGTGCATTGTCTTATTCCGCCACACCCAGGTGCTGCTGCGGCTGCAACAACCATAGGTGTTGATTATGGCAGGCTTATATTATACGGCATTGGCGTTGCTCTTCCGGTAATGCTGGTTGGTTATGCGTGGGCGAAATATGCCGGCAAAAAAATAAAAGACACTGTAATAGAAGATGACGAAGAAGAAGAAAATACTTCTCATAATCCATCAGTAATTATGTCGTTCCTGCCGGTTATTGTACCGATAGTATTGATAGCCGTAAAATCTTTCTTGACTATTGATGCAAAAGCGGCCACTGGTGCAATGAATATTTTCTCCATCCTGGGCGACCCCGTAATTGCCCTCTCAGCCGGAGTGCTGCTTGCATTGGCTGCCGGTAAAAAGTGGAAAAAGGATACGCTTGGAAAATTACTGCAGGAAGGTGCTGAAAAAGCAGGCGGCATACTTGTAATTATCGGGGCTGGCGGTGCATTTGGTGCCGTGCTGGCAGCCACAAAAATGGGCGACCATTTTAGCCAGGCCATGCCATTGGCAAGCCTTGGTATACTGTTCCCATTTCTGCTTACATCAGTCTTAAAAACAGCACAGGGTTCGTCAACAGTGGCTATAATAACCGCAGCATCTATCATTCAGCCGTTGTTAGCTTCACTTGGCTTGCAGTCAGATAACGGCCGTTTGCTATGCGTCCTATCCATGGGCGCAGGGTCAATGGTGGTATCGCATGCCAACGACGCATATTTCTGGGTAATATCAAAATTCTCTGGCATTGAAATGAAAACAATGCTGCGCGTATATTCAATTGCCACCATCTTAATGGGCGCAACTGGTTTGCTTATGGTTTACATATTATCAATGGTGCTGCACTAAATGGAATAACGCTTATATTTACTTTCATTCAGAATAAGCTACCAACTATCATGAGAAAGTTTTCATCGTATTTACTTATCACTCTTTGTTGTATTGCCGGCAATACAAAGGCGCAAGATTACCGGCAAATTCATAATGACGCTATATTGGTTGATTCGCATAACGACATTATCACTACCTGCCTTACCAAGGGCTATAGTTTCGATCAAAACCTTAAAGGGAAAACCTACAGCGATTTACAACGCATGAAACAGGGCGGCGTTGATGTGCAGGTATTTTCCATCTGGTGCGATGGTTTGCAGAAAGATCCTTACGCTTATGCCAACCGCCAGATAGATACTTTATATGCATGGGTGGCACGTAACCCAGGTGCTATGATGATAGTTAAAACACCAGCCCAATTAGAGCAGGCTGTAAAAGAGCACAAGCTTGCAAGCATGATGGGTGTTGAAGGCGGCCACATGATTGAAAATAAAATAGCCAACCTTGAAGCATTGTTTGCGCGCGGCGTAAGATATATGACGCTTACCTGGAACAACCCAACGCCATGGGCAACGTCAGCAATGGCTGAAACACATGACACCATGCTGCACGGGCAAAAAAAGGGCATGACTGATTTTGGAATTAAAATAGTTAAGCGCATGAACGAACTGGGCATGATGGTCGACCTTTCTCATGTCGGTGAGCAAACTTTTTGGGATGCGATAAATACTACAACCAAGCCGGTAATTGTTTCGCACAGTTGCGTATATAGCTTGTGCCCGGTGTTCCGCAATATGAAAGACGACCAGATAAAAGCGGTTGGTAAAAACGACGGTGTAATACAGCTTAATTTTTACTCCGGTTTCGTTGACAGCAACTTTGAGAAAAAAAAGAAAATATTTAATGAAAAGCACAAAGCAGAGCGCGATGCATTGCTTGCAAAAAATGCAGATGCATATTTTGCAGACGATTACCTGTACACAAAATATAAAGACGAAGTGCAAAGCATGCGGCCACCAATGTCGATGCTGCTTGACCATTTGGATTATATAGTAAAGCTTATTGGTGTTGATCATGTAGGTATGGGTTCTGATTTTGACGGCAGCGAATCAACTCCATTAGGTTTGGATGGCGTGGAAGACTATCCTAAAATAACAAAGGCATTATTAGAGCGCGGCTATTCTAAAACAGACATTGAGAAAATATTAGGCGGTAATTTTATAAGGGTGTTTAAAGCAAATACACCAAATTAATAATTATGCAAACCACCACTGCAAGGGCTGCAGGGCTTTTATTTATCCGCGCGCTGCTCGGCATTATTTTTTTAATGCAGGGGTTTGGCAAAATATTTACGCTTGGTGTGAGCCATTTATACGGCATGTTTTTTAAAGATTTTGAAAAAACAATTTTACCCACATGGCTTGTATGGGCCACCGCTTACTACACATCGTACATTGAGTTAATTGGCGGCATTTTGCTTATTGCAGGTTTTTTAAAAAAATACGCACTGTACCTGCTTGCTGTTGATCTGCTGGTGGTATCTTTTGGCCATGGTTTACTTGAACCTATATGGGACCTGCAGCATGTAATACCACGTGCATTGCTGCTTGCCGCGTTGTTCCTTCTTCCGCAGGAGTGGGATAAATGGAGTATTGACCGCTTACTAAAAAGGTCGTCTGAATAATTTATCATTTCTAACATACTTGCCATGAGAAAAATAATACTTGCTCTTTTCATCCCGCTCAGTCTTGCAGCGCAAAAAAATACTGCGCAGTTACTGGATGAATTTATAAGCGGCCAATCAAAATATTTTAAGTTTAACGGTAACATGCTTATTGCAGACAAGGGCAACATCGTTCTGCAAAAAGCTTATGGCTATGCAGATTATGATGCTAAACGGCCGCTGGACAACAACTCAGTCTTCGAGCTTGCGTCTGTGTCAAAGCAGTTTACGGCGATGGGCATTTTGATATTAAAAGAAAGAAACCAGCTTAGCCTTGACGATACACTTCGCAAATTCTTCCCGCAATTGCCTTATCAAAATATTACCATACGCCAGTTGCTTACGCACACATCAGGCCTGCCTGATTACATGGATGCCATGGCAAAAAAATGGGACCATAAAAAAATAGCTTTTAATAACGATATGATCGCGTTTTTTGCTGCCGATCAAACACCGGTGCGCTTTAAGCCCGGTGAGAAGTGGGAATACAGCAACACAGGGTATGCGATACTGGCATCTGTAATTGAAAAGGTAAGTGCTATGAGCTATCAGAATTTTCTTGCCAAGAATATCTTTAAGCCACTTGGCATGGGCCACACATTTGTGTATAATACGCGCCGCACTACAAATAAAATTCCAGCAGATTACGCGTTAGGTTTTACCTGGTCTGATAGCCTGCATGGCTATATTTTGCCCGACAAACTTCCGCGTCTTGATATGGTGTATTGGCTGGATGGTATTGTGGGTGACGGCACCGTAAATTCAACCACCGGCGACTTGCTGATTTGGGAAAATGCGCTGCACGGCAACAAGCTTGTAAGCGAAAGTTCGCTTAACGAAATGTCGTCTCCATTAGTGCCAACAACCGCCAGTAATGCAAACACATTTTACGGTTTTGGTGTAATGGTTCAGCCCAAAAGCGGTAACGGCAAAATTATTTCGCACACAGGCGGCTGGCCCGGTTACGCTACCCTGGTAAAAAACTATGCAGATAGCGGCAAAACAGTCATCGTGCTTTGCAACAACGACATGACTACCGCTTTTGTGGCTGCAGGCATTGAGAGCCTGTTATTTGGTGATACCCTGGTAATGCCGTATGAACATAAAGAAATAGCTATTGATACAGCCCTTGTACGCCACTACGCAGGCAAATACAATGCATTTATTACAATGGAGTTTATAGACAAAAATGGTAAGCTTTACCGCCACCGCAATGGCGCGCCCGATGTTGAATTGAAACCTGAATCGCCCACAAAGTTTTTTTATGATGACGGTACCGACAAGCAAATTGAATTTGAAGTTGACAAAGATGGTAATGTTACAAAAGCATGGTTTCTTAATACAGGGCAGAAGGGCGAATTAAAAAAACTGTAATTGTAAATGGAGCAATCGCTGCAAATAGAAAACATACCGCCTGCTGACGCGCAGGCTGACACAAATTTATCAAATGCCAATATGGAAGTGCATCATCACCCGCGTGCGGAAAAGAAAAGTATTAAAGAATACCTTCTTGAAGGATTAATGATTTTTATTGCGGTAACTCTTGGTTTTTTTGCAGAAAGCCTTCGGGAAAGTATAACCAATCACGAGAAGGCAAAAACTTATATGGTGGGTCTTGTGAATGACCTTAAGCTTGACACGGCCTACCTTTCAATAAATATTAACGGCATTAAAAAGTTGCAGACAGGTGTAGAAAAGTTAATTGAGGTATTAAATAAACCGCTTACAGATGCAGAAAATGCAAGGCAATGTATTGCATACTATTATAAATATGGCGATATTGGCATTTACACCCCTTATGCAGAGGGCACAATTTCACAATTAAAAAATAATGGCGGCCTTAGCTTAATAACCAATACCGAAATAGTAAAGGAAATTAATAACTACGAGGCCACAAAGGCGCTTGATGCAAAGGTGGATGATATTTTTTTGCACGACCTGGGCGAGATCAATAATAACAAAATTACTTTGCTGTTTAACTTTTATGCTACACAACAGCTCAGTTATATTGCTGCTACTGATGCTAAATTCGCTTCAAGGGATATCAGTGAGATTGAGCATTTGATTGATAGTACAAAACGATTAATGTTAAGTAATCCCTCTGCATTGGCTGTTGAAATAAGCAATAGGTATTACAAATGTATGGGCATGCTAACAAGTTATGCTGTATTGCTTGGCACTTCAAAAAAACATGCAGAAAAGTTAATTGCGCTGGTTAAAGAAGAATATGGTTTGGAACAATAAATTGCACATAATGAGCGGGCAATACACCATTGACGAAAAAAATCACGAGCGCCAGTACCTGCTGGCAAAAAACCTGCAGCCGCTTACCCAGCGCGCTTTGCAGCATATAAAATTGCCACAGAATATTAAAGTGCTTGATGTAGCGTGCGGCATGGGTGAAACAACACGGTTGCTTGCAAAACATTTTAATGGCGCGGATATAACCGGCGCAGATATTGACGGTGTGCTTGTGCAAACAGCAAAAACCATTACAGCACAAAGCGGTGACAATATAAATTTTATAACTGCAGATGCAACGCAACTGCCTTTTGAGGACAATACTTTTGACGTTGTTTTTAGCCGCTATTTGCTGATGCACGTTCCCAGTCCATTAACTATATTGCTGGAAATGAAACGTGTTTGCAAACCCGGCGGGATTGTGTTTGCGCAGGAGCCTGACATTAACTCCAGCGGCAGCCATCCGCACAGTTGGGCTTATGACAAGGTAAAGGAATATTTCAACGCGTTATTTATTGATGGATTGATAGGTCGTAAATTACCTGCATATTTTAAACAGGCCGGTTTGCATAATCTTCAGTACCATGCAGATATTGCTTTTGAGGTACACACCAACGATCTTAGAAGAATGTACACCCTAACGGCCGAAGCGCTGGAGGGTGCTTTATTAGCTAAAAAGCTTTCAACCAAAGAAGAACACACAGCCTGGGTGAATGAATTAAGGCGCGTAGAAAATGATGCTGATGCAGTGCACCTGACCCACCCCGTAATTGCAGTTTGGGGAACAAAGTAAAGAAGTGCTATAGTTAACTATATACCGCATGCCTTACCGGCAAATGCATCATAAATTTTCTAATTGACTTTTCTTAACTCCATGGTTATCAAACAACGGGTTAAATTTGTAATAATATGAAAATTTGTGTTGCACAAACAAGGCCGGTAAAGGGTGATATTGCTGCTAATATTGACAAGCATATTCAGTTAATAAACCTTGCTGTTTCCGGAGGTGCGGGTGTAATTATTTTTCCTGAATTGTCGCTAACAGGTTATGAGCCAACGCTTGCTAAACAACTGGCCATGGATAAAGACGATGCCAGGCTGAATGCTTTTCAGCAAATAAGTAACGATAAAAATGTAACCATAGGTGTTGGCATACCGATACAAGGGGACGATAAACCGGCAATTGGCCTGGTTATTTTTCAACCAGGTAAGGTTAGAGAACTATACGCAAAAAAATATATACATGTTGATGAAGAGCCATTTTTTGTAAGCGGCCAAAGCACAATACAATCATTGGGTGATAAGGGCGATATAGCCCTTGCAATATGTTATGAAATTTCGGTTGATGCGCATACACAAAAAGCGTTCGCCGGCAGTGCTGGTATTTACATTGCAAGTGTGGCAAAGTCTGTAACAGGTATAGGCAAAGCGCTTGAAAGGCTCAGCTACATTGCTAATACGTACCATGCAACCGTATTGATGTCAAATTGCATTGGCACTTGCGATGGAGAAGATTGTGCCGGTAAAACATCTGTATTCAATAACAAAGGCGAATTACTTAGCCAGTTAAAGGGCGGGAAAGAAGGTATCTTAATATTTGATACCGGAACACAGGAAATAATTGAAAGGAGTTTATAAATCTTTCGCCAATTCTGCAATATCCATCCCTTCCACAAAATTTAAACCATGGTCGCGGGCAAATCCAGCCGCCCAGTCAGAGCTTACTGGCGGGTGCAGCCAAACCGTAGTAGCACCAAGCGGTAAAACATGCTCTTCGGTAATGCCCGGCAGCTCTTTTTCCGGCCTATACACGTTAACAATATCAATATGTCCCGGTTTGCCATCTATTTTATTAAAAACCAGCCGGGTTTTGCCGGAGACTTCATCATCATTAATTAAAACAGTATTTGAATACCCGCCCGGCGAGTAACTAAACACGGTAAAGCCCGCTTGCAATAAAGCAGTTGGTACGCCGGGGTTTGGCCAGTCAACCAGCAATATATATTTAGCTGAACGAAGAATTTCAATAGGCAGTGTATTGGCGGTGCCGGTCATATTTTTTTAATTATGTGGAAAGAATAAAGGTACTACAATTGCCTGCCCGCTTACCTGCCGCTGGTATAATAACACAAAAGCCAGTAATAAATAATGCGTAATATAGGCCCGGAATCAAGTTAGTTTTATGATTACATTTAGCAAACCCAATCTCACTATACCGGCTAATTTGCCGGCGTTTATACAAACCCGGAAGAAGCAATTGTTAGCCTGCAGTTTGTGTTTTTTCCCCATGCTTATTATTGTTTACAAAAATTACTTTTATTATGCACGGGGGTGGCACGAAGCAACCATACAATACACGGCTGTTTTTTGGGCAGTGCGCCTGTTGCTTGCCCCTTTTTTAGTAGTATTTGTTAAAAAGTTACAGGTAGAATTAAATGAATGGCCCAAATTTTTGGCAGTGCAAATAATGGGTCTTGGAGCATACCTGTTGTTGCATTGCGGAATATCTGTTGCGGTGCTCAGTTCCATTCATTTGCGCGACCAACGTTTATGGAACCTTTTTAATACCGTAAAGAATGATTCATTTTTGCTCAACCTCTTCATATACACCGCAACGGTACTTATGTACTATGTTTGGGACTATTATGATCGCTCAACTGATGCAAATAAACAAGCTGATGCGCTTGAAAAATTGCTGGTACAATCACAGAATGATGCAGAAATATTGCGCGGAAAAATACAGGCAGCCTTTAAACAACCGGCAAATGAAACCCTTGCTGTTAAAGCCGGGCAAAAAACTACGTTACTAAAGTATGAGGAAATAATATGTTTTGCAGCCGAAGGCGCTTATGTTAAAGTTATTACAGCAGGCAACAGCTATTTAATAACGATGCTGATGCGTGATATTGAAAAAACAGCCCCTTTTTATTTTAAAAGGGTCCATCGTTCCTGCATTGTAAATACAAACTTTATTTCTGCTGTAAAGTCGTTGTTAAACGGCGACTATACACTTGCCCTCACAAACGGCATGCAAACACGGTTAAGCCGCACATACAGGCAAAATCTTAAAGCGGTAACTGGCAAGCTATAACAACTCATCCTATAAACTCATCGTCCTGTGTGGTTTACTTTGTTTACAGGTTACATTCATACGTTATTTGGTAAAAACAAATAATTATGAAACCTGTTATTAAAAAGTTGTTGATTGCTGCAATGTTTATTTTGAGCGCTTGTTATAGCAAAGCGCAGAAAGGCGATACCGCCATCAATTTTTTCAACGGCACTTTTGCCGAAGCCGTCAAAAAAGCTAAAGAAGAAAACAAACACATTTTCCTGGATGCTTATGCAAGCTGGTGCGGCCCCTGCAAAACCATGGAGGCAGAGGTTTTTACTAATCGTGATGTTGCAAAGTATTTTAACGCAAAATTTGTATCGATAAGGGTTGATATGGAAAAAGGTGAAGGGCCGGGCCTGGCAAAAAGGCTTACTTCTATTGACGGTTACCCTTCACTGCTTTTCTTCTCCCCGCAGGGCAATTTATCAAAAACTATTTTGGGTTCAAGGGTTGCTAAAGTATTTCTTGCAGAAGCTAAGTTGGTGGTGAAGTAATGACCCGCTTTTAAAAACCGCAAGTTTGTATATTCCTGTTTTGGATGTTTCCAGCGGGTCTAATGCAATATTGTGTGGGTTTTGTAAGTCATTAATGAATGAAGACCTTCTTTTGCTTTACCACGCTATTACTTTCAATCCATTGCTTTTGCCAGGCAGACAGGCCGGTTTCGGCTTATGTGGCTTTTAATGTGAACTCAACCATGTACGACCGGACTTTGGCGAACAATGCTGTAGGCTTTGGTGCCGGGCTGCAATTATATATTCGTACTAAAACGTGGCTTCGTGCCGCTTTGGATGTGAACGGTGAAGTTTTTGGCGGCACAAAACAGTTGTACGTGGCGGACGGCAATAAACCTATTTACAGCAAGGATGAAGTTGTTACCGTTTTTGCAGGCATATATACGCAGCCATCAAAGCGGGTATTTGCAACATTCACACTCGGGCCTGCATTCTTTAATAATAGCACTTACCTGGGTATAAAGCCGGGTGTTGGATATTATCTTGTAAAAGGCAGGCAGCTTGCCGTTAAGATTTGCTTTACCAATATTTTTCAGCATGATGATATAAGCAATAAAAGTTTTGGCTACTTTAATTTTTCACTGGCTGTAAAGCTGTTTTAAACATATATTAGACTATTCACTACAGCGGTTTTAGCGGTTGAACATACCGTTGGTTGGCAATTTTTACGTGGCTGTTGCAAATCGCATTTTTCTCTTATCTTTAAAACCTTCAATAGTCACGTAAACAACCAATATATGAAACAACTGCTTGCCATGCTTATTGCAGCATGTATTATTACACCAACCGTATATGGTCAAAAATTTAATGGCACAGGTGTAAACCTTGGCAACATTTTTATGCTGTCTGATGCGCGAAGCCGCAGCATAAGCCCTGAAAATTTTGACGGTGCAAAAGGTAAGGGTGGCATGGCAACAACCGGTACGGGCTTTGGCCCCGCACGCGAACTGGGCCAAACATGGAAAATGAGCCCAAGTGTTGTTATAAAAAAGCATACCACCTATACTGTTGCTGAAATTGACAGCAGTGGCAGCATACAGCATATTTGGATGACGCCTACAGGTAACTGGCGGTTTGAAATATTCAGGATTTATTGGGACGATGAAACCACCCCAAGCGTTGAAGTACCCGTTGGCGATTTTTTCTGTATGGGCTGGGGCAAATATGCGCAGGTAGCATCGCTGCCTATTGTAGTAAACCCGGGCAGCGCATTTAACAGTTACTGGCCAATGCCTTTCAGGAAAAAATGTAAAATAACATTAGAGAATATTGCTAACGATGACATGGTACTGTATTACCAGGTTGATTATTTGCTAACCGAAGTGCCAAGTGACGCCGCTTATTTTCACGCACAATACCGCCGCACTAACCCCTTGCCTTTTAAACAGGATTACACCCTTGTTGACAGTATACAGGGTAAAGGCCAGTACGTAGGCACCTATATTGCATTTGGCGCTTACGATAACGGCTGGTGGGGTGAAGGGGAAATAAAATTCTTTATGGATGGAGATACAAAATTCCCTACAATATGCGGCACCGGTACTGAGGATTATTTCTGCGGCTCATACGATTTTGATTCAAGGCAAAAGCGTGAGAATGGACAGGAAGGATCGGAATATACTGTATTCTGCAGCCCATACACCGGTGTACCACAGGTAATACGTGGTGATGGCCATTATGATATTATGCAACGCTTTGGCATGTACCGCTGGCATATAACCGACCCTATACGTTTTAATAACGGCCTTAAGGTTACCATACAGGATATTGGCTGGCACCAGGACGGGCGCTACCTGCCCCGCAGGGACGATATAGCCTCGGTATCATATTGGTACCAATCAGAGCCGCACAATCCCTTCCCGCCGCTGCCTACAAAGGATGAACTGGAGGTGAGATAAGAGAACCACGATCAATGAGATTTAGAATGGATTTTTGGGACAATAAGGATTTGAAACAGGTTATAAATAAACGCCGGGACTATGATATCCCGGCGTTTATTTATAACGGATATGTCATTTGAAAATCAAGCCATGAAACAATTTGGATAGCGGGCTCTTTCCATGCCAGTAAAGCCTTATCCCCGGTAACGAGGCCTATTGCGTTTGTTTGCAGAATAATATCAATTAAATAGTCATCGTGAATATCCGGCGAACCAACAAACCGCTTTTCGATGTCATAAAAATTCAAAATTTCACTTATTTCTTCAAGATAAAACTCTGGTGGTTTAGAAAGAAATTGCCTTATTCTTTCTCTTTTTATTACAGACGAGAACTCAGATAGCAAATTTTGGCTGGAACAAAACTCCAGATTATATTTTTCAATTAAAGCCGGTAATTGATGGAACTTTTTAGAGATTCAATAACTGATTATAACATTGGGGTCAATCACCCATTTATAAAAATCCATTATTGTATCTTTTCTTTACGCATTGCATCGCGCTCGGCATAAATATCATCAAGGGTTAAATTATTAGGCACTACAGTACCATCAATATATGTAGCCGCTGCAGATTTCTTTTTTACTTTTAGCCAGTATAACACATAACTCATTTCCTCTATGGAAAACTCGTCCAACTCATTCATAATCTGAACAAGCAAAGATTTTTGTTTGCCTGAAGGAATTGCTGTCATTGGGTGACTTTTAATCTAACAAAAATAGCCATTTTTCCCTTAAGTAAAAACCCCTTGCTAACACGTTGCCTTACAATAAATTAGAAACCGGTCTAACTGTTATGCATCAACACTATCATACACAATTACCCGCTCCCACAGGTGCTTACATTCATCCACAAATTTTAAATGTATTGGTTCAACCTGGTAGCTTGCCTGGTCTTCGGCATTGGCAAACAGTACACACCATGATGCAGCATAACCCCGCTCAATAACATCGCGGTTTGTATCAGCAGGTATGCCAATATGAAAATCTTTAATGGTCGGTGCGGCGCTTAGCTTGTGCAGGCCTTCAATCAATTCGGCCTGGTGTGCTGTATTGCCCTTGTCTTTCAGAAAAAAATAAACATGATGGATAAATACATTTTGTAGTTGCATTGCCTGTTATTTGAATGTTGAATATGTTGATTTTTAAAAAAAATATTTGCTGGTTTTTACATTAACCATTACCCACTCAATCCGTTCCCTGCGCTTAGCTGTTCTTTTTGAACATTGAGTGTTGAATATTGATTATTGAATATTTACTTCTTATTAAGTGTTTCCCTTTTTGTTTATTGCCCCGGCGTTTTACAACTATTTAGAAAGTCTACCATCCCCTGGTATACCTGTTTTGCCACCAGTGCGTGAAACGATGGTTTCAATATCTTCTTCTCATCCCTCTCATTACTTAAGAAGGCAATTTCCAGCAGCGCATTGGGAAAATCAGTAGGCTGGTTTAGCAAAAAATTAAAATTGCCCGTATTGCCATACTCATCCATACCGGCGGCCAGCATTTCTTTTAAAATAAACGTGCTCAACGGCCTGAAACCAATATGCTTGTAATAGGTACTGCTGCCACTTGTTTGCCCATCGGCAGAATTTAAGTGCAGGCTAACCAGCATATCGGGTTGCTGTTGCTGCAGCCACAAAACACGGTCGGTATTGCCAAAGGTAGTATCGTTTGTGCGCGTCATTATCACATCCTTCACCCCTTTGCTTTTCAAAAACTTTTGCAGGGCCTTTGCAAACAGCAGTGTATACTCTTTTTCAGTTACGTGGCTTTTATCGCCTTCGGCCCCTACATTGGTGCCACCATGCCCCGCATCAATGGCTATGCGCAGCTTTTGAATGTTTAAATCTGCCGGCTGGCGTTTTACAGCAACAACAAGATAGTTGCCTTTGTATGCAATAGTGTACCCCCAATGCTGCTGGTGCTTTAACTCAATGGTTACCCGCACCACATCATCTTCAACCTGGTTAAAATAAACGTTCTTTATTTCTTTAATACTGGTTAGCTGCGTTATCCAGTTGGTGTTACTTTCAATGCCATAAATATCAATCATTATTTTAGCCGGGTTTATCTCCATCCAGCTTTTGTATGGCAGTTTTTCATCCATACTTATAAACAACGAGTCGTGCTTGCCGTTTTTACCGGTGTCAGGCTTCTCCTGCCAGCTTTGTGTAAGGTAAAATGGACGCATGTGGCTGGCGGTGTCCCGCTCAACATCAGCCTTTGCTAAATAGGCTGTATGGTATTTGCTTAGCTGTACCTGGTAAAGGCTGCCCACGCTGTCAATCACTTTTAATAAAATATTGGTATCAATATAACCTTCTTTGGCGCTGCCAAGCCTGTCCTGCCCAAGGCTGTACGCCAATTGGGTAAGCTTTCCTTTACTGCGTGCCAGCCAAAAACCCGGCGGCTGGCCCGGTGGTAAGTTTATATTTTGAGACCTGCACGATAAAAAGCTGTACGCCACACAAGCTAACAATACATATTTCATGGTATGAAGATAAAATAAAAACAGGTGTGTTAAAAAGCCATACACCACTTTACCTATCTTTCGTGAAAATTTGGAATGAGAAGGCTTTGGCACGTATTAGCAGTTGTAACGCTGGCCGCATGCAGCGAAAAAAAAGAAACAATAAGCATTAATGGTGTTTATACTATGCGCTCCCAGGCATTTAAAGGTGCTGGCATAGATACCACGGCAACTTATAACAAACTTTTGAAGATTTATACTGGCAGCTTTATGATGTTTGCCGCCGTTGGCCCCGCAAATGCAAGCGGTTCGTTTGGCGTTGGCACTTATACTATTAACGGCAATACACTCTTTGAAAATACAATTTACAGCGCATCAGATACCATGCAAAGGGATGTTGCTTTTGCTGATACAGCACAACTGATCAAAGGGCCGGAAACACTAACATTAGCAGGCAATGTAATAATTGACAAAGGCACTGTACAGGTAACTGAAATATATGAACCTGTTACAGCCGGCAACCCGTCGCCAATTGACGGCATTTGGAAACAGGCATCTGCTTACACCATAAAAGGGAGAGACACAATACATTGGAATGATGTGCAATACAAAGCTTTTTATAAGGGGAGCTTTGCTTATGGAGAATATATTGCTGGCTTTGCAAAAAGCACTTATGTTTCTTACGGCACCTTTACATTACAGGCCGAAACGCTTACGGAAACAATCCGTGAGGCAAATACGCCATCTACCGTTAGTAAAACGGTTACCCTAAAGGTTGTGATGAATGATGCGGATACTTTTATACAAACGATTGCCACGCCCGATGGACAGGAAGTAACAGTATATAAAAGAATGGCAAAATAACCTGTTGCTAACCCAATACCGGCCTGGTTGCCAGCGCAGTACGTATAATTTTCAAAATTCTTTCTCTCTCGGTGCCAACAAGCGTCAAACGTGGTGCACGCACATGCTCGGTACCCAGGCTAACTTCAGCTTCGCAAAGTTTTATGTATTGCACCAGTTTTGGTTGTATATCAAGTTCAAGCAGCGGCATAAACCAGCGGTAAATTGCAGCAGCTTCGGCTATTCTGCCTGCTTTGGACAAATTATACACTGCAACCGTCTCTTCGGGAAAGGCACACACCAGCCCCGCAACCCAGCCATCTGCACCAAGTAAAAGTTCCTCCATTGCAATAGTGTCCACCCCGCAAAGTATATTAAAGCGTTTACCAAACCTGTTTATCATCCGCGTAACGTTACTTACATCCCTTGTTGATTCCTTTACCGCCTGTATTGTCGGGCATTCTGCAAGCTGCTCAAACATATCCAGTGTAACTTCAATTTTATAATCAACCGGGTTATTATATATCATTATAGGCAGCGGTGTGGCAGCAGCAATGGTTTTAAAATAGGTAACGGTTTCCCTGTCATCAGCTTTGTAGCGCATGGGTGGCAGCAGCATAAGCCCCGCTGCACCCCAGCGTTCAGCCTTGCGTGCTTCTTCAACCGCAACAGCCGTGCTGCCTTCAGCAATATTCAGTACAACAGGCACTTTACCATCAACCACCTGCAAGGTTGTTTTTACAAGCGTTTCTTTTTCTGCTGACGTTAGCACGCTCGCTTCTCCTAAAGTACCGCCAAGCACTATACCATGCACACCTGCATCAACCTGGGCCTGTATGTTTTTGGTAAACATCTCTATATCAAGCGTGTCGCCAGGAGTAAACTTGGTAGTTACTGCGGGAAAAACACCCTGCCATTGTATTGCCATGGTTTTTGTTTTAAGCTTTATTCACTAATTGCTATAAGCCCCGTAATATGCCGCTCCCAGCAACGCCGTTTTTTCATTCATTACCACTTTAATGGGTATTATCTTCATTAGGTTTTGCTGCCTGTCGCAGGTAAGAAATGTTTCTACAAAAATGTCTTGTTGCAGCAGCCTTACAATTTTTGGCGGTATGCCCCCACCTAAAAATATACCGCCGGTGGCTTTCATCTTAAGTGCGAGGATGGTGCAAATTCTTGCCAGGTGCTCAACAAATAGTCTCATCGTTTCAATACATATCCCGCATTTATTTTGTAAAGCCGCTTCGCTTATCGCGGCGGATGGGTCTTCAGCTTTCATCTCATCGGTCAGCCATTGCGGTTCTTCCATCTTTTTTACATCACGTAAAAATTCATATACAGCAAAAATGCCGGGGCCACTTACAACATGCTCCCAACTTACAATACCGTGTACCTTCTTAAGATAACTGTGCAACTCGGAATCAATATCTGTTCGCGGCGCAAAATCGCAATGGCCGCCCTCTGTTGCAAATGGACGGTAAAAGCCACCATCCCAAAATAAGCCTGCCTCGCCAAGTCCTGTGCCCGGTGCAATAATGGCCGCATTGCCTTTAACCGGTTCACCGGCGTGCAGGGTAACAAAATCTTCATCTTTTAGCAAAGCAAGTCCATACGCGTTTGCTTCAAGGTCGTTAATAAGTGTTACTTTTTCAACACCGGTTGCTTCAACAATTTCCTTTTTGCTAATGCCCCATGGCAGGTTAACAAGTTCCGCACTGTCGTTAACAATTGCACCTGCAACACCGGCGCAAATGCTGCCTGGTTTCTCGCAATTTGTATCAGCAAAGAATTTTTGTATTATTTCAGTGAATGACTGATAAGATGAGCTATGGTATTGTTCAGCAGCAACCGCTTCAAGCTTGCCTGCCGCTATTTTGTAGAATGCAAGGTTAACTTTTGTACCGCCAACATCAGCCGCCAGCACTGTGCGTTCATTAACAGATCGCTGTAATTTATCTGAAAAAATTATCGGTATCACTCAGCTATATTTTCATCAAACTTATAGCATTTAGCAACTACATCAGCAATCAAGTGCAAAAAGCTGCGGACTGTAAGCAATAAGCAATAAATCTTATAAAATAAATGCAAACAGGGTAATTTATAATACAGACCGCATTGTTCAATCTAAAATCCGCAATCGCCAATCTGCAATCATTTCACTACCCTTTTCTTCCATTCATATTTCCCAAATTTCCCCAGCCAGCCAGATATAACGGTGTAGGTGATGTGAAAAGGCTGCATTATTGTAAACCACCGTAACATTTTGCGTTGCGCGAAAAACGTTGCAACGGGCCGCATAAAATCCAGCTCTATAAATGTTTTGGCAAACACAAGTAAAAACCAAATAATAAAATAGTAGGGGTAAAAAATGGCAAAAACAGGCAGCACAACTAAGTACAGGTTAAATATATAAACCAATAATAAAACCCAAAATATTCTTTTGTCCTGGTAGCTTGTTGCCTTGCTGGCCCAGCGTATGCGCTGGTTAATAAAACCTTTCCAGTCAGGCATGGGCGCCGTTAGCACTATTGCTTCGGGTGTAAACAAATAACCGATTTTTCCGGGGTATTGTTTTTGTATTTTATGCATCAGCAGCATATCGTCGCCGCTGGCAATGTTATCAACACCTTTAAACCCATTTACTGCTTTAAATGCAGCTTTGCTATAGGCTAAGTTAGCCCCGTTGCACATACTGTGAAAGCCAGCAGATACAGATGCCGCAGTAATGCCCTGCAGGCTTATAAAATCAAGGCTTTGGAATATTGATATGAATGAGCCGTTGTTGGTAAACATAACAGGTGCAGCAACAAATACTGCGTCAGTGTGCTGTGCGTACGAATTATAATAACTCAGCCATTGTTGTGGTACTAAGCAATCGGCGTCTGTGGTAATTATCCATTCGTTAGCGGCGCGTTCAATACAAAGCTCAATCGCTTTCTTCTTATAAGAGTTTAACTTGCCGCCAACAAAATCGGCTAACTGCACAAGCTTTATATTATTGTGCTGCTGTTGCAGGTTTTTAACAATGGCAGCAGTGGTGTCGGTGGAGAAATCGTCTGCAATAATTATTTCAAATAATTCATGTGGGTAATCATTATTAAGAATTGAAAGAATGCACTTTTCAATATTATCTTCTTCATTTCTTGCAGGGATGATCACTGAAAATTTTGTCTCCGGTGCAAAAGCCTTTGGTTCAAATATGTCAAGCTTTTTAAAAAGCTTTTCATAATAAGCAATCAATACGGCATACCCTCCGGCTAAAACAATAATAAGTATAATGTTGATAATTATTATTACACCCGACATACAGGCAAAGAAAGTTAATATTATCAATAAAACAGCCTGGTTATTTCACCGGAGTATTTTTCCTGCATCAGGCGGTGGCCTGCCTCAATAATATTTATTTCTATGTTTTCATCATCCTTAAATATTACGCTCTTCTCACTCAAAATAATATTGTCGTATTTACCGAATAAAAAGCGCACGGCTATTTTATTTTGTGGAATGATTTTTTTCAGCAGGCCAAGGTTTGGTTTAAACCTGCGCATAGTTGTCCAGCGCTTATATAGTTCACTGCGCTTAGTGGCATCGTCCATGTAATAATGCGTTACTTTCACAATGCTGGCATGTACAAGTTTATAACGTTCTGCCATCTTCAGTACCCAAAAAAATCGCGCAGGCTTATGCATGGCACGCCTGAAAACTTTATTGCCCAGCCATGTTTGTGTTGAGAATGCATACCATAGGCTTTTGTGCAAACCATCAGGCGCAATAAGCACCACGCGCCTTAACGCTTCGGGAATAATCTGCAACAAATGCAGGGCAACGCGTCCACCCATACTGTAGCCAAGAAGAGTAATTTTTTGATCTGTTGATGGGGAGTTCGGTTGGATAATAGCCTTTATTTGCTTTATAATTTCAACCAGTTCTGCCGGTTCAAAATTCAATCCGTCGTTCCACTCGGTTTGGCCGTGAAAAGGTAAATCAATGGCTGCAAGGGTATAATCTTCCCCCAGCCTTTCCTCCAAAAATGCGAAGCTTTCCGCATTTCCCCCATACCCATGAAAACAAAATACAAATTGCACACCCTTGCCATACAGGCAATAATGAATAGATGAGTTTTTATATGGTATAAAATTGCTTTGCACCTGCGCTAAACTATATACAATTTGGGCTTTAAAAAATTAATGCTTTTTAACTTGTGTATGTGGTAAAGATATGCCAACTTTGAAAATAGTTGCATAACTAACTATATGCCAAACAACCAATTTAAAAGGGGTGAACTTTATAGCGTAATAAATGGTATGGCAAGTATTGCGGTTGCGCGCCGGCTGCAAAAAAATTTCAGGCAGGCTGGGCTTGATATTACCATTGAGCAATGGAGTGTGCTGTACCATTTGTGGAAAGAAGATTGTTTAAGCCAGCAGGAGTTGTGTAACCGTACTTTTCGCGACAAACCCAGCATTACAAGGCTTATTGATAACCTGGAGAAACAAAAACTGGTAAAACGCACTGCCTCAAAAACCGACAGGCGAATAAATCTCGTATGCTTAACTGATGCGGCGAAGGATATGCAGCAGAAAACGATAGACCTTGCAAACGAAACAATGAATGAAGCCTTAACAGGCATTGCCAAAGAGGAAATTGAGACGGTAAAAAAGGTACTTCAGCAGGTATACGATAACCTTGCACTTGCGCAGTAAACACAATTTTATAATACTTAACAATAATTTTTATGTCTGCCATATCTCAACAAAGCAAATCGCTGCAGGGCGGCGAATGGTTGGTAAAAGGAAGCAACCCGTTTGACACTTTTATTCCCGAAGATTTTGATGAGGAGCAAAAGATGGTAATGGATATGTGTGCGCAGTTTCTTGATACGGAGGTGATGCCAGTGCTTGACCGGATTGATAAACTTGAAAAAGGCCTGATGCCATCTCTGCTTGAAAAAGCCGGTGAGCAAGGGTTGTTAGCAACCGTGCTGCCCGAGCAATATGGCGGATTGGGGAAGGATTTTATTACTTCAACCATTGTTAACGAAGGCTTGGGCGGAGGCTATTCATTTTCGGTGGCAGTAGCTGCCCATACAGGCATAGGCACGTTACCCATTTTATATTTTGGCACGGATGAGCAGAAGCAGAAATATATACCAAAACTCGCAACCGGTGAGTGGAAAGGCAGCTACGGATTAACAGAGCCTAACAGTGGCAGCGATGCCCTGGGTGCTAAAACTTCAGCAACACTTAGCGCCGATGGAAAATACTATTTGCTTAACGGGCAAAAATGCTGGATTACAAATGGCGGTTTTGCTGACATATATACCGTATTTGCAAAAATTGATGGTGATAAATTTACCGGTTTTATTATTGAGCGCGGTTTTGAAGGCTTTACGCAAGGTCCTGAAGAACATAAAATGGGTATAAAGGGCTCATCAACCGTACAACTGTATTTCCAGGATTGCAAAGTACCTGTTGAAAATGTGTTGGGCGATATTGGCAAAGGGCATGTGATAGCATTTAATATTTTAAACATCGGCAGGCTTAAATTGTGTGCTGCTGCGTTAGGCGCGTGCAAAAGGGCCAGCACTGAAACAGTGCAATATGCGACAACGCGTGAACAGTTTAAAACATCCATCTCCAACTTTGGCGCGATAAAACATAAGCTGGCTGAAATGGCCATACGTATTTGGGTTGGTGAAAGTGCGGCCTACCGTAGTGCCGGCTGGATAAATGAAAAAGAAAAGGAAATGCAGGCCGCGGGCCAAACATTTGAGAAAGCCCTGCTTGGCGCGGCAGAAGAGTATGCCATTGAGTGCGCCATGCTAAAAGTATTTGGCAGCGAAGTGCTGAATTACGTAGTGGACGAAGGCGTACAGGTGCACGGTGGCAATGGCTTTAGCGACGAATACCTGATAAGCAAGGCGTACCGCGATGCGCGTATAAACCGCATATTTGAGGGCACCAATGAAATTAACCGCCTGCTTACGCTTGATATGACCTTAAAGCGTGCTATGAAGGGTAAAATTGACCTAATGGGCCCTGCCATGGCAGTAAGCAAAGAGCTAATGAGTATACCCGATTTTAGCAGCAACGATGATGGGCCTTTTGCAAAGGAGAAAAAATATATAGTAAACTTTAAAAAGGCCCTATTAATGACGGCTGGCGCTGCAGTACAAAAGCTGATGATGAAGCTTGATAAAGAACAGGAAATTTTAATGAACCTGGCAGATATGGCCATTGAAACATTTCATGCAGAAAGCGCTTTGCTGCGCTTAATGAAATTGGTGGAAAGGAATGGAGCAGATGCTATGAAGCTGCAGACCGACATTGTGCAAACATATATTTACGACGCAGCTGACCGTATAAACAAGGCCGGCAAAGATGCGTTAAACAGTTTTGCAGAAGGCGACGAACTTAGAATGATGCATATAGGCTTAAAGCGTTTTACAAAGGTTGATCCGTTTAATACAAAGGATGCGCGCAGGCGTATATCAGAGAAATTAGTAGCTGAAGGAAAGTATTGTTTTTAGTAGTCTATCTACCTATGGCGGAGATTGCTCAAACAGCTTAAGCCTATTGACTTTTTGTCACTATTGGGTAATATTTGATATGATAACGCAGGTATTACCCATTTTTATTGGAACTTTAGGTAGTTTATTAATCAACAGGTTATGCAGGCAGGCAATACAATCAAGGTAATAATTACGGGCGTTACAGGCATGGCAGGAGAAGGGGTTTTGCACGAGTGCCTGCAGCATTCTGCAGTATCAGAAATATTAGTTGTAAACCGAAAGCCTTGCGGCGTTGTGCACCCCAAATTAAAGGAGATAATTCACAAAGATTTTTTTGATATAACGCCCATACAACAACAGCTTGCCGGGTATGATGCGTGCTATTTTTGCCTTGGTGTAACATCGCTCGGTAAGAAAGAGGCAGAATATTACGACCTTACTTACACCTTAACTGTAACCTTTGCTGAAATCTTAAGTAAGGTTAACAGCGATATGGTTTTTTGCTATATATCAGGTGCCAGTACCGATAGTTCAGAAAAGGGAAGAAGCATGTGGGCGCGTGTGAAAGGTAAAACTGAAAATGCTTTGATGAAGATGCCCTTTAAAAAAGCCTATGCATTCAGGCCCGGTTATCTGCACCCCACAAAAGGATTGAAGAATGCCCATAAATTTTATGCATATATAAAATGGATGTACTATATATTAAAAGTAGTTGCGCCTAATACTGCAAGCACCCTAACCCAATTAGGCCTGGCGATGATAAACGTTACTTTGTACGGCTATGACAAGCAAATACTTGAAGTAAGTGATATAAATAAGCTTGCTGCCCGGGCCTGACCACCAACTTAAAATTTATGTAGTTGCTTTGCAACAATTGTTATCTTTTTATGGTCAGGTATAAAATTGCTCATATGCGCAAGCTTGCTTTTTTATTATTGTCAATTGGGTTTGTAATTGCCACTAACAGTTGTAAAAAAAGCCATACTGCCGCTGCTAATGTAACATTACAGGGTACCTGGGAATTAACGAGCGTTTCCGGCATGGGTGGCACTACCAATGTCCAGGCCGGTCTTGGCAATGCCTGCAATTTCTCTAATGGTACATTTCGCGAATACTCAAACAATTCCCTCGCAAGAACGGGCTCTTATACTATTACCAGCTCGCCGGGCGTTCCGGCATCAGGCACAATAGATTTTAATAACGGGGCATCAATGTTGCCCGCATTTCACATCTCACAGGATAACACGCTGGTAATTGATTTTGGCAGCGCCTTCGATGCACCTATAAATACGTACCATAAGCAATAAGGTAAGGGTTTGGTCATCACCATTGTGCGCCGGGGTAAGTTCGCTGTAAAAATTGCATTTCGGTTAGCAGTTCATATAAATGGGTTGTGTGTTCGCCTATTTTACCAAAAAGTTGCAGTATGTGATCGTTAGACGGTAATAAGAATGCAAGCGTAGCATCTTGAAACGTTTCTTTTACTTTTTGAACCCACAAATGTTTTATGGTACACAAATCTGCACCATAGCCTTCACGTACTGCAACATTTTCATAGTCAGCCGGTGTAAATAATTCGCCGCTATATTGATTTAGCACATCTACGGCGTTTGTCATTTTCGCATTACTTTCTTCCGTGCCCCGCCCAAGCCGTATTACCCATTCGCTGCTCCAACGCACATGATAAGTTACTTCTTTTAGCGCTTTTGCTGCAATCGCGGCTATTCTTTTATCGTTGCTATTTTGAAGGTGCTGGTATAAGTAATATTGCCAGGTGCTAAAAAAGAATTGGCGCATTACAGTAACACCCCAATCACCATTGGGCTGTTCAACAAGCAGGCAATTCTTAAAGTCTTTTGCATCACGCAGAAAGGCGAGAGCGTCTTCTGTGGCCCCCTCCAAACCTCCCCCCATAGGGGAGGCTTTACGATTAGTGACATCCGGTTGGTTAATTAGTTCAGCAGCGTATTGATAAAAATGTCTTGCCTGGCCAATCAGGTCAAGGGCAATGTTTGTTATTGCAATATCAAGCTCCAGTATTGGTCCATGTCCGCACCATTCACTGTTTCTGTGTCCAAGAATAAGTGCATTATCTGCCAAGTGGAGTAAATAGTCTATTAGTTGGTCGCTTTCTACTCTCGCTTTTAATTCGCTCGTTGCTGTTATGGCTTCTATAGAAGTGTCCATTAATATTATCTGGGGGAATTAGAGGGTTAGATATTTTTAACGCCCTCAGGCATTGAGTAAAAGGTTGGGTAACGATAAATTTTATCATCCGCGGGGTCAAAAAGGCTTGTTGATTCATCCGGGTTAGTGGCATGTATATACTTGCTTTCCACTACCCATATACTTATGCCTTCCATGCGGCGGCAATATACATCGCGCGCATTTTCAATAGCCATTTGTGCATCGGCCGCATGCAGGCTGCCCGCATGCTTATGGTCAAGCCCCTGTTTGCTGCGGATGAATATTTCCCATAGCGGCCAACCCCCATCCCCCGTCCGTACCGGCATGGGCGGGCCTGAAGTGGGGCTTATAAGTTGGTTGATTTTTTCACCACCAGCGTTAGGAATATTCTCGCCGTAATCTCCGTAATAATGTTTGCGCAATAATTGCATATTTTTTCAATAACTATTAACGATATTACCTCGCAATGATATAATGGCCCAATGACAAATGACTACTGACCAATGACTTCCTTCATCGCCGCTTCCCTCACCCACGCGCCATCTTCCCAAGCTTTTACCCTTGCGGTCATTCTTTCCTTATTGCAGGGGCCGTTACCGCTTATTACCTGGTAAAACTCATCCCAGTTTATTTCTCCAAAATCATAATGACCCCGCGTTTCATTCCAGGCAAGTTTGTCGTCTGGCAACGTTAATTCCAGTGCTTTCACCTGTTCGGCGCATATATCCACAAATTTTTGGCGCAGTTCGTCGTTACTCTGGCGTTTAATTTTCCACTGCATGCTTTGAGCAGTATTGGGTGAATCATCATCCGGGGGGCCGAACATCATCAGGCTGGGCCACCACCAGCGGTTTATAGCATCCTGTGCCATATCGTGCTGCGCTTGCGTCCCCTTGCTTAAAGTAAGCAATATTTCAAAACCCTGCCGCTGGTGAAAACTTTCTTCCCTGCAAATACGCACCATTGCACGCGCATAAGGGCCATAGCTGGTTCGGCACAGTGGCACCTGGTTTATGATGGCAGCACCATCAACCAGCCAGCCAATTGCACCAATATCAGCCCATGTTAATGTTGGATAATTAAATATAGACGAATATTTGGCTTTGCCGCTGTGCAGCTGCTCAACCATTTCATCGCGTGTTATGCCTAATGTTTCAGCGGCTGAATATAGATACAAGCCATGCCCCGCCTCATCCTGTACTTTTGCTAATAATATGGCCTTTCGCTTAAGGCTGGGGGCCCTTGTTATCCAGGCGCCTTCAGGCAGCATACCAACAATTTCACTGTGGGCATGCTGGCTTATTTGCCTTATAAGGGTTTGCCTGTATTTGCCCGGCATCCATTCCTTTGGCTCAACCTTTATATCAGCATTTATTTTATCCTGGAAATGTGTATCAGTTACCTGCACCACTTAATACATAAATTGGTAAGCTGCAAAGCTACAAAATTTTTCTACCTTTGCTAACGGGCGTTAGTCTTGTTTTAACAACATATCACCTAATTTTTGTAGATTAGCTTAGGTATTTGCTGAAATTTACGCTTTTATTTCGCGTTGCCATTTAACTTATGACGGTTAACTTACGCACCATACAAAACAGGATTTTTAATAACGAGGAGGCCGCACTTGCCGAACTCTACCAGGCTTTTTATGGCAAGCTTCACCAATTTGCAAAGGCATTAGTGCACAGCAACGAGGTGGCTGAAGAAATTGTGGAAGATGTTTTTGTAAAACTTTGGTGCAACCGTACTAACATAACAACCATTGATAATATTACCGTTTACCTGTATGTGGCGGTAAAAAATAGCTGCCTTAATTTTATTTCGCGCAGGGCAAAGGATATGATCTCGGCCCCGTTTGATTTTTTAGATATTGAGCTTAATGAAGAAACCGACACGCCGGATGACATTTTAATAACTGCCGAAATGATGCAGCACATGCATAAGGCAATTGAAGCACTGCCGCCACGTTGCAAAATGATCTTTAAACTGGTTAGGGAAGACGGGCTGAAGTATAAAGAAGTAGCCCAAATATTAAATATCTCCGTTAACACCATCGACGTGCAAATGGCAATTGCCATAAAACGCATTTGCAGCGCACTGGGCATTGAGCGAAAAGTAAAATAGTCCTCTTTATAGCCCATTACATTTAATTTAATTGTTACGGTGTTTATTTCTAAAAAATACGTGGTATAGGGTATATAAGGCAGGGCTTGTATTACATAACTTAACAGCAAAATTCGTGTTAT
Organism: Bacteroidota bacterium; assembly: GCA_013285915.1. GTDB lineage: Bacteria > Bacteroidota > Bacteroidia > Chitinophagales > Chitinophagaceae > JABDFW01. The sequence goes on along the minus strand of JABDGS010000012.1, from coordinate 25,711 downwards.
GCACAAATACCCATTAACCCTGCTTGTTGCTGTTATGCTTTTCTTAAGCGGTATCGCTCAAACAACTGCAAAGGAGTGGTACGATAAGGGAATATCACTAAAAACCAATGAAGATTATAAAGGGGCTATTACTGCCTTTAAACAGGCAGTCTCGCTCAAGAGCGATTATGTTGAAGCATTGCACCAATTGGGATGGTGCTATAACGAACAGGATGACTACACCAGCGCGGTTGAGGCCTTGCTGAAAGAATACAACGCAGGCCCGGCAGATAAAGCTGCCAACTGCTTTGAGCTTGGTTATGCATACGAGCAATTAGCTAAATATGATGATGCGCTTACCTATATTAACAGCGCCATTGAGGCAGATAATAACTACGCCCTTGCCTACAAAGAAAGGGGAATGATTTACTATAAAACCAAAAAGTACGAAGCAGCAATTGCTGACTTTGCTAAGTTTGAAGCAGCGTCTGAGGAGGATATTGACGACCCCGACTATTATTTTAAAAAAGGCTGGATGCAAAACGAGCAGAAAAAATACGATGACGCGTTAAAATCGTTAAAAAAAGCCGTTTCCCTTGATGACCCACCGACAGACGCTTTTGTTGAATTGGGCTATACCAACTACAAGCTTAAATTAAATGATGATGCGCTGAAGAATTACAGGATCGCCATGACACTTGATGCAAATAACCATACCGCAATTTTTGGGATGGCAGATGTATTTTACGATAATACAAAAATTGATGATTCGTCTATTTATTATTACCAGAAGGGCCTGCAATTAAAGCCCGGCAATAAAACTGCCTGGTACCACATAGGGTGGTGCTATAATAATAAAGATAAGTTTGAGGACGCAATAAACCCTCTGCAAAAGGCTATCGGCCTGGATGCGAATTATCTTGACGCAAAAAAAGAGCTCGCATACTCTTACTATAAACTTAAAAGACTTGACGAGGCGCTTGCCATATTTGAACCCATAATGAACAATAATTCGAGCGATGAACTTAGCCGTTACTATGCCGGCTTTTGTTATTACCTTAAAAATAACCAGGACAGCCTTAAAAAAATGATTGCGGAACTGAAGGCATTGAACTCAACCCGGTATGTTGAAACATTAACCAGGTATGTAAAGCAATAGCCGGGGGGAATGCCCTTTTACCCTGGCTTCACTTCTTTAACCTGTACGTAGAAATTTGGGTCTATAATAAAAATATGCTGCAATCGGTTGTCGGCTGGCATTGTCTTCCAGGCTGTGGTCGGGTAAATGAAAACGCCTTTTTGTTTGCTGAATGAAGCTTTTACAGGCATATTAAAATCATTCACACAATTTACCCAGCGATAATTAAAAGTATCATTCTTAAAAAAATATTCCAGCACAGGTATTTTAGTTGTTGTTAAGTATTGGTCAACCAATTTCGAGAGATCTTTTTTGGTGTAAGCATTCATGTAACGCAGTATTTGCGGGGTGCTCACAGTTGAATGATAAAACTCTTTGTTCAGGCCTGTTAATAAGCCCCTGAAAACAGTATCACCAACAATTTGTCTTATTGCATGCAGCATCGCACAGCCTTTATTATATGCGTCCTGCGACCCGCTGCCTAATACGGGCACATCATTTACAATTCTTTTCCAAATGCCCAGCGTGTAATCATTTCCAGCCTCTGTGCCATACAGGTAAGTGGTGTAAATAGTTTCAAGGTATTTTGTAAAGCCCTCATGTATCCAGCTTTCACCATCATTGCTGGCAGTAATACTGTTACCAAACCATTCATGTCCTGTTTCATGCATCAGTACAAAATCCCATTTCAATCCCCACTGAGTACCTGAGAGATTTTTGCCCGAATACCCGTTTTCAAAGCCATTGCCATAAGCAATTGCACTTTGGTGTTCCATTCCCACCATTGGCGCCTCAACTATTTTATAGCCATCCTCATAAAAAGGGTATGGGCCACACCAATACTCAAGGCAGCGTAACAAAGTATCCGTTTGCTGTAAATGCTTTTTTGCCTTATCAAGATTGTAGTCCAGTACCCAATAATCCCGGTCAAGTTTTCCTTTCAAACCTGCATAATCATTGTGCCATGTTACATATTTACCAATGTATGGAATGATGTCGTAATTATTAATCGGGTTTACAACCTTCCAGGTATAGGTAGATGTGCCATTGTGGTTATTAGCCTGCTTTTGCAGCCGCCCGTTTGCAACCGCAACAAGTGTATCAGGCACGGTAATGCTAAATAACACCCCGCTATCCGGCTCATCATACAATACATTTTTACAGGGCAGCCAGGCTGCGGCACCATAACCTTCGCAGGCAATACTCATCCACGGGCGACCTTTTTTGTCTGTTGCCCATATCCAGCCATTATCCCAGGGAGGCCGGTTTGCAACTATTGGCTTGCCTTCAAACACGATAGTTACAGTAGCTGTATCGCCCTTTTTAATATTTCCAGGAAAGCTGATAAAATAATCGCTGGTTTTTTTTTGATAGATAAGGGGTTTGTTGTGCCAGCTAACTGCCGTTACCTTCAGCGGCTCAATTAAGCTAACCTCCATAACATTGCCGGTTTCAAGTGCGCGGAATGTAATCGCGTTGCTGCCGGTGATAAATTTTGAAGCATAATCAGGTTTTAAATCTATTGTATAATGCAGCAGGTTCCACCATTTTTGCTCAGCCGGCACATTGGCAGGAATATTTTCATGGCCTGGCTGGGCATTGGCATGGTAACCATCTAACATCAATAAACATAAAAAGCAGGCAAGGTTAGGAATAAGATTTTTAAAAGTATTTAGTAAAAATGCTTTTTGCATGGCCTTGTAAATGTAAGCAGCATAACAACGGATTTAGATAAGGTTTATTGCCGGTTAGGCGCGGCCGATAAATAATTCAAAAAAATATTCCCCATTCCCTTAGTAGATGTTTTTAAAACCTGTGTCTTATTAGCTACCGGAACGAATTGCATGCAGCCATCTAACGAAATTTGGTATTTAATGGCCCGCTCCCTAAGCGGTGAAGCTTTAGCAGAAGAAGAAGCGTTGTTACAAAACAAACTGCAGCAAAGCCCCCATTTACAACAGCAATATAACATACTAAAATCATCATGGGCTGGCGGAAAACATGAAGAAAAGCATAGTGCCGATACCGAGGGCAAAAGAATTTCGCGCATACTGCAGCTGGCAAAGATACACGAGTTGCTGCCCGCACCTGCTGAAACGCACAGGATACACCGGCGCTTAAAAAGACGCAGGGTGGTTATTAAAGTGATAATGTATGCAGGTTTAGCAGCTACACTTGTGTTTTGCGCGTGGTTATGGGAGCAAAATAACACGGGAAAAGATATTGCGCAACCCCGGCGCCTGTCAGAAGAAGTGGCTACTCAAAATGGCAGCCGTACCAGGACCATGCTGCCTGATGGCACAACCGTTTGGGTTAATGCAGGCTCAAAGCTTACCTACGATAAGGATTTTGCCGGTGCAACCCGTGAGGTAGTACTTGACGGTGAGGCCTATTTTGACGTTGTAAAAAACCCGCACAGGCCGTTTATTGTGCACACTGGGGGTATTAATATAAAAGTTTTAGGCACTGTTTTTAACGTGAAGGATTACCCTGCGGATAAAACCGTTGAAACTACGTTAATAAGGGGCCTGGTTCAGGTTACGCGCAGTAACGACCCCCAACAAAAGCCGGTGTTCCTGCACCCCAACGAAAAGCTGGTAGTACAAAAAACCATTGAAGAAAATAATGGTAACCGCGAAGTACAAAGTTCAGCGGTACTACCTGTTATATACAAGGTAGCACACCTTGATTCAACAGTTAAGGAAGCCGATAGAGTGGAAACCGCCTGGGTATATAACAGGCTTGAGTTTAGGGGCGAAAATTTTGAGAACCTGGCAGGCAAACTGGAGCGCTGGTATAATGTGAGCATTGTTTTTGAGGATGATAAGGTAAAAGAACTAACGTTTAATGGCTCGTTTGAAAACGAAACGGTTGAACAGGCGTTTACAGCCCTAAAAACAGCTGTGCCTTTCAACTTTACGATACAGGGCCATGAGATAAAAATAAAAAGTTTAAACAAAACTAAGTAGCAGCCAAAAACGATTAACAGTAAAAAGAGCCAACGCATTTACAATTTTTAATTTCCCCACTTTTAACCAAAACTGGGGCAAACTGTACACAATGAAATATTTATTGACCCACCAAAACAACCTGCATCCGAAGTAAAAAAGAAACGGAGAATGTTGGCGCATTCCCCGTTATAAGCAGGTTAATGCTTAAAAACCAGCCTTGGCGGGCTGGCATTTTATAACCTTCAATTTCTAAAGTATGAAAATTTCTTTAACGGCTAAAAAAAAGCCGTTACTATCTAAAGCGCTGCTGATTATGAAGCTTTCAACCATTCTGTTAATCTGCTTTACGTTGCAGGTATCAGCAAAAGGTTTTGGCCAAAAAAAGCTGAACCTCCAATTCCAAAAAACTGAAATAGCCAATATACTTACAACCATTGAAAAGGCTACCAATTACCGGTTTTTGTATGACAATAATTTAAAAGGCATACGCATCAGGGTAAACCTTGATGTTAAAGACGCCGATGTTAAGCAGGTGCTGGATGCGGTGCTGGCCAATACAGGCCTTAGCTACCAGTTTATGGAAAACAATCTTATTGTAATAAGAGAAACTGACGCTTCACCTACCCAGGCGCAGTCGGTATTAACTGGCAAGGTGTTGGGAGACAATAATGTGCCTCTGTCGGGTGTGTCTGTACAGGTAAAAGGGACCAACAAAGGCACAACCACAAACGAGCAGGGCGCCTTTACCCTTAATGTTTCAGATAACGATGTTTTAGTATTTTCTTATGTGGGGTATGAGGCACAGGAAGTAGCGGTTGCAGGCAAATCAGAAATAAATGTAACGCTGGCACTGTCAAAGCAGGAACTTAGCCAGGTAGTGGTAGTTGGTTACGGTACTCAAAGAAAAAGAGACCTTACGGGTTCTATAGCTGTTATAAGCGGCGACGAAGTTGCAAAAATGCCGTCAACAAACCCGGTATCATCATTACAGGGCCGTGTTGCAGGCTTAACCATAGTTAATTCAGGCCAGGCCGGCGCTTCACCAACGGTACGTATACGCGGTGTAAACTCCACCAACAATGCAGATCCACTGTATGTTGTTGATGGTATACTGCAAACAAATATTGACTATTTAAACCAGGCCGATATTGAAACCATTGAGGTATTGAAAGATCCTTCGTCAATAGCCATCTATGGTTTACAAGGTGGTAATGGTGTTATTATCATAACTACAAAACGCGCAAAAAGAGGCGAAACAACTATCAGTTTTCAGTCTAATATAGGCGTACAGCAGGTTAATAATAAAATAAAAGTGGCAGATGCTGCCGGTTTTAAAAAGCTGTACTCTGAGCAGCTCGCAAATATTGGTGCTGCGCCGTTTGATTTTAGTAATTATACAGCCAATACCAATTGGCAGGACCAAATATATCGTTCAGCTGTAATTAATAATAACAGCCTCAGTATATCCAACAGCACTGATAAAGCTACAACCTACCTTAACATTGGGTACTCCGACCAGGATGGCGTTGAAAAGTATGACCACTACGAAAAATACGTGGCACGGTTTAATGAAGAAATAAGAATAAATAAAAACATACGTGTTGGCGCTGATGCCACAGGTTTTTACTGGAAACAGAACCCACCGGTTGGGGGCATTGAAAATGAGGCATTATGGGCTGCGCCCATAGTACCGGTGCAGGCTGGCCCTTCCCTGTATTATTCCATGCCTTCTTTTCAGCGGGCACAGGTTGGTAACCCGTTAGCTGCTATTAACTATGCCAACGGCAACACCCTAAATGACGGTTACCGTGTAACGGGGAATATTTTTGTTGAAATAAAATTCCTGAAGAATTTTACATGGAAATCTACAGTTTATACGGACCTTGGCTTTAACCAAACAAGAGGCTATACGCCGTTGCCTTTTCATTATTTGAACGTGCATGAAGACGGTACACCTGGCGCTGATACAAGCTATGCAGTGAACCCCCATACAGGAGTAAGCCAGTCACAGGCAGTATATAAAACGTACCAGCAAGACCACACGCTTACTTTTGACAAAACCCTGGCTGGGGGTCACCACCTTACAGTTTTAGCTGGTTTTAGCACATTGTACCATTATGATGAATTTATAAATGGTAACAGAACTGATACTTCATTAAACATACCTGCTAACTCAACATTATGGTACCTTAACATAGCGCAGCAATCCAATCCCGGTGCGTTTGCAGGCGGCGCTGCTGAAGATGCTTCGATGTCATTTTTAGGCAGGGTTAACTACTCATTTAAAAACCGGTACCTGTTAAATGTTAGTTTTCGCCGGGATGGTACATCAAAGTTTTCGCCCTCTCACCGCTGGGGTAATTTTGGAAGCGTTGGCGCAGGGTGGGTTTTAACAGACGAGAAATTTTTACAGAATGTTGACTGGCTTAGTTTTTTAAAGATAAAAGCGTCATGGGGTACAGTGGGTAATGGATTAAACATTGGTAATTATCTTTCTTACCCCGGTTTAAATACATCAAATGTTGGCATTTTTGGCAACAATATTTACACTTCGGTTACACCGGCTTATGTACCCGACCCCAATTTACATTGGGAAGTAGTAGAAGGTAAAGATGCGGGCATTGAAGCAAGAATGCTAAGAAGCAGGCTATCGCTGGACCTGGATTTTTATGACCGCAAAACGCACGATATTTTAACAGCTATTACTTTACCGGGGGCATCTGGCAATACCACTTATTTTACCAACTTAGGCACTATTGATAATAAAGGTATTGAGGTAACAGCAGGATGGAGTGATAAGATAGGAAGGGATTTTACTTATTCACTTAACGCCAATTTCAGTTACAATAAGAATAATGTGGAATCGATTGGTAACAACATCAACTTCCAGATTACCAATGGTGTAAACTTTACTGAATCCGGTTATCCTATTGGTTTCTTTTACGGGTACCAGCAATTAGGTATTTATCAAACAACTGCCCAACTTGATAAAACCCCGCACCTTGCTTCAGCAGCGCCCGGCGATATTATATTTAAAGATGTAAATGGCGACGGTAAGATCGATCAAAATGACCGCACATATCTTGGGTCACCTTTCCCAAAATTCAATTTTGGCGGAACTGTTTCATTCGGGTATAAAGGCGTCGATCTGCTTGTTGAACTACAGGGTGTTGCTGGCAACGAAATTTATGTGCAGCGCAGAACAGCCACGTTTGCAACACTTAATTATGAGGCTAACCGTTTAAATGCATGGACAGGGGCCGGAACAACTAACATTGAGCCTATTTTAGATAACACGCGTTCAAACAACTACCTGTTTTCAAATTACTGGCTTGAACCCGGTGACTATTTGCGCTTACGCACCATACAGTTAGGCTACACATTTAATACTAATACCACCCTGCGTAACAGCGGTATAAAAACATTGCGCTTATATGTAAATGCACAAAATATAGCAACGTTTACGCATGCAACCGGTTATAGCCCTGAAGTACCGATAAGCAACCCAACGTCAGCTGGTGCCGACAACGGGGTTTATCCTTTGCCGGCTATTTACTCTTTCGGCATAAACCTTACTTTTTAGTTTAATTAAAATTTTTTTATTGTATGCAACATTTAAATAATTATAAAGCGGTAACACTGGCATTTTTTGCACTGCTGTTTGCGGCTTTTTTGCCAGGTTGTAAAAAAGGCTTTCTTGACAGGCAGCCCCTTGGGCAGTATACGGCCAATAACTATCCTTATCCTTCCGGCGGCGGCCCGTATGACCAGTACATTTATGCAGCGTATGCTGAACTGCGTACTTACCAAACATCTGTATTTGGCTTTGTTGGTGCTGTAAGTATAAGAAGTGATGACGCTGATAAAGGAAGCACACCAGCAGATGCTCCCGACCAGGTTGCCATGGATAACTTCCCCGTTACTCCAACTACGGGGCTTGCAAATGATCTGTGGACGGGCTACTATTCTGTAATAAACAAGTGCAATATTATTTTAAACCAGGTAGGCACAGATAGCTCAAATACTGCGCAGGCAACAAGGCTTTCCGCTAACGCAGAGGCAAGATTTATAAGGGGCTACAGCTATTTTATGCTGGTAAGGCTTTTTGGCAATATTCCCCTGGTTGATTCAGTTGTTACTGTATCAGGCTCAAACGTTGCACAGAGTGATGCAAACACCATTTATGCATTTATTGAACAGGACTTAATGTTTGCTGCGGCTAACCTGCCCGCAAAATGGCCTTCACAATTTATAGGCCGTTCTACAAGTGGTTCAGCAAACGGAATGCTTGCAAAAGTATACCTGACCGAAGGAAAATGGTCCGCAGCCATGGCCTCTGCTTTAACAGTTATTAATTCAGGCGTGTACGACCTTAACACCCCATATAATAAAATATTTACTGAAGATGGCGAAAACTCCAGTGAGTCGGTATTTGAAATACAGGCTTATGCAGACGCTAACCATAAAGAAGATTCTTATGGTTGCCAGTATGCAAATGTGCAGGGTGTAAGGGGAGTTGACTGGAATAACCTTGGTTGGGGCTTTAACGTGCCTTCGGCTACCCTGGTTGCGGCATACGAAACGGGTGATCCCCGGAAAGATGCTACTGTGCTTGTTTGTCCAAGTCCAACGCCTACGGAATATGGAGAAGTGTTTCCTTCTGAACCCAATCCTATGTATAACAAAAAGGTTTATACCAATCCAGCGGTACGCAATACTGTTGGTGACCAGTTTGGCTGGTGGATGAATATAAGGGTACTAAGATATGCAGACGTTGTGTTGATGTATGCAGAAGCTGCCAATGAATTGAACAATTCAACTGAGGCGCTGGAAAAATTGGAATGGGTAAGGACACGGGCACGTAATGGCAATAATACCATATTGCCACCGGTGGTAACTACCGACCAGGGCCAATTACGCGCAGCCATACAGCACGAACGCAGGATTGAACTGGCCATGGAACATGACAGGTTTTTTGACCTGGTGCGCTGGGGCCTTGCAACAAGTGCATTGCATGCCGCAAACAGGCCAAATTATCTTGACAGCAGGGACAGGCTATTACCTATACCACAGGCACAAATTGATTTATCAAAGGGGGTTTTACATCAAAACCCAGGTTATTAATTTACTTAACATAGTTAAAAAATAGTGTATGAAGATTCAATATAAAAGCATGCTGCGCATATTACCAGCAGCGGTAATTATATCCTGTGTGCTGGTATCTTGTTCAAAAGATAATCCCAATAATTTGCCATCGGTTTCGCCCGGCGATTTTAGTGGTAAGATAGAGGGTTTTGACAGTTCGGGAGAAATAGCCCCTGACCACCTGATTGCTTACTGGAGCTTTAACGGAACAGAAGCAGAAAGCTTTTCGGGCATAGCGCCTACGGTTAAGTCAAACGACTCCTATATTGACAATGGGGTACGCGGAAAAGGGCTTAAACTAAACAATGGGTACCTGTATTACCCAACCCAAATCCCTGCCCTTGCGTCACCATCATTTACAAGCTTTACGGTAAGCGAATGGGTACAAATTTTAAATAACGGCTCAACCCCAACGCTAACTTTTACGCTGGCAAGGCCGGGGCAGTTTTGGGGCAATATTAATTTTTTGCTTGAAACCGGGCAACATCCAGCGTCCGATACGTCAGACCTGGTAGTACATCCTGATTACGCGGATGTTAACGGCGGCACACAGGATAATCTAAATGCAAACTGGAACCCTGACGGCCCTAATACTTATAAGTCGCCAACCATCGGGGCTAACAAATGGGTAAACCTTATGATCACTTTTGATTCGGCATCAGTTACATTCCAGGTATATGCCAACGGGCAAAGAATAGGCACAACGTCATACCAGCAGCGCGGCACAGCTTTTTTCAAGAATACTGTACCCAACGAAGTGATAATAGGTGGTTGGTACAATAATATTCCCGGGAAGCAGGTTTCATCTGATACGTGGACGGTGCCAATGGTTGGCAGTATTGACGAAATAAGGATATATAACACCGTTTTAGGTGCGGCAGATATTAAGGCACTATACGAATTGGGAGCCGCAGGCAAATAAAGCGGCGCTTAATTTGCTACAATAAGTAAAGCCAAAATTGTACAGACAGTTTTGGCTTTACTCTTAAAGCAATAGTCTTATACTTATGCAAGTAAAAAATATTATAGTGGTTTTTTGTGTGCTGGCAGTTACATCCTGCAGTAAAAACGGCGGCAACGCGGCTGCACCGGCATCGTATAGCCTAAGCTTTACTGTTGATGGCGCTTACAATGGCCTTACGTATAAAGGAGTTACTACAAAACCGGTAATAAAATTTTCGTTTACTGCACCTGTAACTGCCGCTGAAGTGAATGGAAAAATTTCATTTACTGATAACGGAGGCAGTACTGTTAGTTATACCGCAACATTACAAAGTAATAACACGGTTGCCCTATTGCAGCCTACCGCTGCGCTCAAGGGCCTTAATAAATATGTTATAAATGTTTCTTCGGCTTTGCAATCTTCAGATGGGGGCAAATTAGTTAACCCGGTATCAATAAATCTTACAACGGGGATTGATTCAACTGACAAATTCCCGCAAATTTCGGACAGCGCCTTACTTACGCTTGTTGAGCAGCAAACGTTTAAATATTTCTGGGATTTTGGCCATCCTGTCAGCGGGATGGCAAGAGAAAGAAACAGCAGTGGCGACGTTGTTACAACAGGCGGCAGCGGTTTTGGCATAATGGCTATGCTTGTAGCCGCGGAACGGCATTTCATTTCCCGTGCTGATGCATTAAGCCGCATTACTACCATTGTAAATTTTTTAAGTACAAAATGTACTGCATACCACGGGGCTTTTTCGCACTGGATAAACGGCGCAACCGGTGCAACCGTGCCATTTAGCGCACAGGATGACGGCGGTGATATTGTTGAAACATCATACATGATGGAAGGCCTTTTATGCGCAAGGCAATACTTTAGCGGATCAGCAACTGATGAAACAATATTACGCACTGACATAAATAAATTATGGGACGCTGTAGACTGGAACTGGTACCGCAACAATAATCAAAACGTTTTGTATTGGAACTGGAGCCCCGACCAGGGCTTTGTTGTAAACGTACAAGTAAATGGATGGGATGAGGCGTTAATAACTTATGTGCTGGCTGCATCGTCAAATACAAGCAGCATTTCTAAAACTGTTTATGACAACGGCTGGGCGAAAAACGGCGGTATGAAAAATGGCAAAGCATTTTACGGTATTACGCTTCCCCTTGGACCAGATTTTGGGGGCCCGCTATTCTTTGCGCACTATTCGTTCCTCGGTATTAACCCGCACAGCTTAACAGATGCCTACGCAGACTACTGGACGCAGAATACTGCACATACAAAAATTAATTATAGCTACTGTGTGGCAAACCCGCATGGCTACCAGGGCTACAGCAATGTTTGCTGGGGGTTAACAGCCAGTGATATTGATGGTGGCTATACAGCCAGCTCGCCCACTAACGATGGCGGGTATATTGCATCCACGGCGGCAATATCATCATTACCTTATGCGCCAGCACAGTCTATGCAGGCACTTAGGTTTTTTTATTACAAACTTGGCGATAAAATTTGGGGGCAATACGGCTTTACCGATGCTTTTAACCTTAGCAATATTTGGTTTGCATCATCCTACCTTGCTATTGACCAGGGCCCTGAAATTGTAATGATTGAGAACTACAGAAGCAACCTCCTTTGGAGACTTTTTATGAGTTGCCCGGAGATTAAAACGGGTATGAAGAACCTGGGTTTTAACAGCCCGAACTTGTAATACATTTTTCTACTGCCCGGGCGCAGTTCACTTACCATTATCTGCCCATGAAATGGCCTGACTGCTATAAGCGTGCACCCTTTGTATCGAAAGCGTGCAATACAACACAATTAGATTTACTTAAAAAATTGATAACCAGCGTAATACAATTATGGCATTTTCTTGGCAGCAAATGGGGTAAATCATTAATAACATTAACCATTCGCTGCTATGTTTAAAAACTATATTAAAATAGCTGTAAGAAACCTGCTCAGGCATAAGGTGTTCTCATTCATCAATATTATGGGTTTGGCGGTTGGTATGACGGCCTGTTTCCTGATGTTTTTGTATGTAAGTTTTGAAAAAAGCTACGACAACTTTAATACAAAGGCAGACCGCATTTACCGCATTGTTACGGATGTAAAAACACAGAGTGAACTGATAAAGGAAGGGATGACCACTGGCCCAATTGCCGTTAATACTAAAAAAGAATTCCCGGAAATTGAGGAAGCTGTAAGAATAACCCCGCAGGACGGCTTTTTGGTGAAGAAAGGCGATGTGCGTTTCCAGGAAAAAAGGTGCGTTCTGGCTGATTCAACACTCTTTAAAGTATTCGATTTTCCGCTGGTAGAAGGTAATCCAAACACTGCACTGGTGCAGCCAATGAGTGTGGTAATATCTCAGTCTGCAGCAAAAAAATATTTTGGCAATACTGATCCTCTCGGCCAACAGGTGTTGCTCACCGGCGCCGCCATTAACGCCACTATCACGGGCGTAATGAAGGATATACCAGGCAACTCGCAAATACAGGCAGATATGCTGGTAAGCATGTCGTCAAGCAAATTAGTATACGGCAATAACAGCACCGACAGCGAATGGACAAACCATAATTACTATACTTATCTATTATTAAAACCACATGCAGATGCGCAAGCGCTTGAGAAAAAATTTACAGCGTTTATGGAGTTTCACCGTGGTGCATTAAGCAGGAGGCTGCAAATGTTTGAAACATTAAGCCTTGAACCGCTGCGGGATGTTTATCTAAAGTCAAAACGGGATTGTTTTGTAACTGGTAACATTAATAACGTGTACATTTTTTCAATAGTAGCTATTTTTATATTGCTTATAGCGTGCATTAACTTTATTAACCTAACCACGGCGCGCAGCGCTGAGCGTGCCAAAGAGATTGGCATACGCAAAGTAGTTGGTGCGGCAAGATTTCAGTTGGCAAGGCAATTTATTGGCGAGTCAGTAATTATATGCCTGCTGGCGTTTATACTTACTATTGTTTTATGCATGTTATTTATACCGCTGTTTAACCAGCTTGCCGGTAAAATAGTAAGTACGGGTATATTCAGCAACCCGGTTAATGTTGTTGTATTGTTTTTACTCTCATTAACCATCGGTATTGTCGCAGGTTTTTATCCTTCACTGGTGCTTTCTTCGTTTAAACCTGTTGTTGTTTTAAAGGGGCGGTTTACAACAGGTATGCGTGGTTTACTGTTGCGTAAGGGTCTGGTGGTTTTTCAGTTTATAGTTTCAATAGTTTTAATAGTGGGCACCATTGTAGTATACACGCAGCTTAGCTATATGCGTAACCAAAACCTTGGGTTTGCGAAGGAACAGGAAATGATCATCAATACAAATTTTGATAAAAACAAAGATGTATTCAAGCAATCGCTGTCAGCAGTGCCGGGTGTTTTATCAAGCACCTATTCATCTGCCGTACCTGGCAATAAAGATTTTAGCTCTGGCTATTCGCAACTGCAGAATAAAGCAGGCGAAATGCAAAAAACAAATATTGATATAAATTTCGTTGACTTTGATTATATAAACCAGTACGGGTTAAAAATTTTGGCGGGCCGTGGTTTTTCAAGAGATTATAAAACCGATACAGGTACAGCCATGATTATTAACGAAAGCACCTCGAAGATGCTGGGTTATGCAACACCGCAGGAAGCTGTAGGCAGAAAGTTTGACCAATGGGGAAGGAAAGGCACATTTATAGGTGTAGTAAAGGATTTTCATTATAAAGGCCTGCAGCAGGCCATTACACCAATGGTTATGCGTATTGAAACATGGGGTTGGGCAACCATTTCAGTAAAAGTAGCAGCAGGAAAGCTGCCCGAAACTATAGCTGCCATTGAAAACACCTGGAACAAAACAATACCCAACAGGCCTTTTGAATATACATTTCTTGATGAAATGTTTAACCAGCAATACCAGAGCGAAGAAAAGTTTGGCAACCTGTTTTTAAACTTTGCAGTATTGGCCATTTTTATTTCGTGCCTGGGTTTATTAGGCCTTGCATCTTACAGTACCATACAGCGCACAAAAGAAATTGGCGTACGCAAAGTATTAGGTGCAAGCGTAACAGGCATAATAAGCCTGCTGTCAGTTGATTTTATAAAACTGGTAGTGCTGGCATTTATAATTGCATCGCCGTTGGGATGGTATGTTATGAATATGTGGTTGAACGGTTTTGCTTACCACACAAATATTGGCTGGCAAATATTTGCTTTAGCAGGGGTGGCATCTTTGTTAATAGCCTTTGGCGCCATAAGCTTCCAGGCGATAAAAGCCGCATTAGCAAACCCGGTGAAAAGTTTGAGGACGGAGTAAAGGTCGCTGCAAGCTTTAGGCTGCAGGCTATAAGCAATGCAAAAAAATGAGGGTCTTCAAAATGTTTGCGGTCTAACGAAAAGCTTGGGGGAAGAATTTTGGTGGATGGTTTTTGCTTATGGCTTACAGCTTGTAGCTTACGGCCTAAAGCTTACAACCTACCTCTTCCTGTCCGCCCTTTTTTGCAGCTCATCAATCGGCATGGCGATAATACGCCCTACCTGTTGTTTGCCGCGATAGGTAACTACCTTTAGCATTACCGCATCTTTTGGCGGTGTTAATGGCGTGGTATAATATTTGGGATAGAAATTGTCGGGGAAGGAGTTGTCAAAGCTGTAATAAATATCAAGCCCGTCCACTTCATTAGTGAGTGTTATTTGCAACTTGCCGTCTGCGTCTTTCTTAACGTCAAATGATGGGTCGAATATTGCGCGGGCGTATTTGACTTCAGCTTCATCAAAACGGGGAAATTGCTGTTCCACACGGGTTTCAAAATTGTCCCAATTCTTTACCGCAACAGGGCTCCAGACACATTCAGCAATAGCCAGCGCACGCGGCCACGTCATGTATTCTAAATGGCGCACATTAAACATCTGCTCAGTCCAAATATTGGCCTGGCCACCTTTAATATATTTGGGGTCAAGGCTGTCTGGGCAAGGGTCAAACTCGTAGGCCTTTTTTAAGCGCAGGGTTGCATATACCCGCGGTTCAATAATTTGGTCGGCCTGCATATAGTCAAGATAAGCGTATTGCACGGGACTCATCACAACGTCGTGGTGCATGTGGCTTGCAGTTACGCCGCCTTCCATGCTGCGCCAGCTCATAACAGCTGCATCGGGTGCAAGGCCCCCTTCCAGTATCTCATCCCACCCCATCAGCTTCTTTCCTTTCGATTCAACTATTTTCTCTACCCGTTTCACAAAATAGCTTTGCACTTCATCAAGGGTTTTCAGGCCTTCTTTTTGCATTAAAGCTTTTACTGCATCGCTTTCGCCCCAAAACTTTTTATTGGCTTCATCCCCGCCCATGTGTATATACTCAAAAGGAAACAGTTGAGCTATCTCGCCAAAAACCTTATCTAAAAACTCATACACTTTTTCGTTGGCAGGGCATAAAGTATTATCAACAGGCGGAATTACCGGTTGCGTAGTATCGCGCCTGCGGCGGCTCTCGCCTGAGCTTACTACATATTTATCCGCACCCGGTGTACATGATAATTCAGGGTAGGATGCAACGGCCGCTAAGCTGTGCGCTGGTACATCAATCTCGGGCAAAATATTTACAAACCTGTCTTTGGCATACTGTATCAGTTCTTTCATATCTTCCTGTGTATAAAAGCCCCCGTCTGTGCGCGGTTCATCAGGCGTTGGTATAGAAAAGCTCCCAAAATATCCTTCCTTATGCACGCGCAGCGATCCAACTGAAGTGAGTTTTGGCAGGCCATAATTTCAATACGCCAGCCCTGGTCGTCTGTTAAGTGCATGTGCAGTATGTTGTACTTGTATTTAACCATTTGGTCAATAAAATCCTTTACCTGTTGCTTGGTAAAAAAGTGGCGGGAAACATCAAGCATCAATCCCCGCCATACAAAGCGGGGGTAATCAGTAATATCAACGCAAGGCAGTTGCCACTTAACATTATGTACAATTGTTTTGCTTTCAATTTGCGGCGGTAATAATTGCAGCATGGTTTGCACCCCATAAAATATACCAGCAGGCGTGTTGGCACGTATAGTAACACCTTTGGGTGTAACGGTTAGATGGTAACCTTCATCGCCCAAAGCATTATCCGGGGTTTCATTGGTAAGTAGTCCAATACTTACCTTAACAAGCTTTGCGGTTACGATGTGGGTACCGTAGCCCGTTGCTGCAGTAAGCTTGCTTGTTAGCATGTTTACTGTTGGCTTTAAATAAGGTGAAGGCCCTGCCCAAATACCAATAGATGCAGGCAGCGTAAACACCCCCGCATTTTTTATCAGTTTAACTGGCTGCGGTATAATAGCGATACTATCCTGGCTAAAACAAAGTATATAACTAATGGCAGACAAAACTAGCAGGCAAAGCTTTTTCATATAGCAGTTATGACTTAACAATGGTTAATAATGGGCGATAAGATATAGATTTTAGATGATTTACCAATACTAACAATTTAAGAACCTAAAGTAGAACGTCAATCGGGAAACGTGAGACGACAAACGTGAGACAATAAACAAATGCAGGAATATTCGCTATAATCCAATCGCCAATCTGCGATCGGCCAATCTGCAATCAAATTGACACTTTCGTGACACTATAGCGTATTGCAATTACATGTAGATACATTAATTTTGCTTTTCCAAAATGTTGCAGGTATTAGACATATTAAAAGTTTCGCACCGTAATACAATTGAACCAACGATGAATTTGTTGCACATGAAGGAGCAACACATACCAGGCTCAATACAATATGTAGTACGGCGTTATTATCCCCAACAAACATGGTCAAGCGACGATACAGGCATGATGGTATACCACTACAACGACCAAAATGCAGGTGAAAATTTTTTAGAGCTGAGGTTTTGCATAGGCGGCAATAAATATTGTTTTGAAAAAAGCTGTTCACAATGCAGTGAGCAGCCTACAAAAAATTGCAGCGGCAAACATGATACCGTAGATGTTTTTTCTTTTCATTTCTCGTCCACCTTCCTGCACCAGTTTGTGCATAATGTTAAACTCAGCAACCGAAAAGATGAAGTGCTGGCATTTAAACATCCAAACTCGTTTACAAAAATATTCCCGGTTTGCAGCCGCAAACGTATTGCGCTTGACGCCCTGCTTAACCATAGCTATACGGGTGCTATGGAAAATATTTTTACCAATGCCAAGGTGCATGAACTTTTATTGTACAGCCTTGAGTGTTTGGTAGATGAAAAAGAGGAAGGTTTTGTATGTAAATTTTTGGCTGATGAATTTGGCCGCGAACGTATTTACCAGGCAAGAGAAATTTTATTGCAACATATAGGCGACCCAATTACTATTAAAGAACTTAGCCGTAAAGTGGCTATGAACGAATGTTACTTAAAGAAGGGTTTTAAAGAAATATTCGGCACAACTATATTTGATTTTTACCAGCAGCAGCGCATGGAGCACGCCAAATATCTTTTATACGAAAAAAGCTTAAGCGTTACAGATGTGTCTGCCCTGCTTGGCTATTCTTCCATCTCGCATTTTTCTGCTGCATTTAAAAAACATACTGGTTTAAAGCCATGTGATCTGCTACGATAAGATACCATCAACAATAAACGCGTGGCTATTAAATTAAGGTTGCCTGCAGCAGGGCAGGTAAAATTTTATATTTGCAGCGGCATATTATTATTAATGCACCGCACTGCCTTTATGCGTTGGCCAGCTTTTTATTTACTTAGGCTAATTAAATATGTTCTCTCTATTTTTGTTTAAGAAAAATACTCAAACAAATGAAAACGTTATCACTGCTTGCCTTAGCATTAATTGTCAGCATCACCAGTTTTTCGCAATTAAATCTGCCTTCTGCAAGCCCAACACAAACCGTTCACCAGGACTTTGGCCTTGCATCTATCAACCTTTCTTACTCACGGCCCGGTATGAAAGGGAGGAAGATATTTGGCGACCTTGTGCCCTTTGGCAAAGTATGGCGCACAGGCGCTAACGGCCCTACCATAATAACTTTTGGAGATGAGGTTATAATTGGTGGCACAAAAATACCTGCAGGTAAGTATGGCCTGGTAACTATACCGGGCACAACCACATGGACGATAATTATTACCAAACAGCTTGACATAAACAATCCTGCATTATACAAATCAGAAAATGATTTGGCCCATGTTACAGCCCCGGTAAGGCATGTTACAAACACGGTAGAGACATTTACAATGCAGTTTGATGACGTAAAACAAAATACCTGCCTGCTTAATATGCAATGGGAGAATACAGAAGTTGCATTACCCATACAAACAGATATTGATACCCGTGTTATGGAGCAGATTGATACCGCGATAATCGGGAAAAAGCCGCCTTATTATGCAGCAGCCGGTTACTATTTTAATAACGGTAAAGACCTGCATAAAGCCGAAGAATGGGCCACAAAAGCAACTGAGCAACAACCGGATGCATATTATATGTTTTACCTGCTTGCACAAATTGAAGAAAAGCTGGGTAATAAAAAAGGCGCAATAGCTGCCGCAAATAAGTCAATAGAAATTGCGAAAAAAGTGCCTAACCAGGATTTTATAACATTGAATGAAAAGCTGCTTGCAAGACTAAAATAGTATTCAGCAGATCAAAAATTACGCATTATCAAAAATGGCATCTTTCAAGAAAGATGCCATTTTTGTTTACCGGCCAAGCGGTTGAAAAGGTGCATTTCAATCCTTTTTTGTACTTTTCATTTATAATTAACTGTTATGACGGTACTTGCCTTATACAATTTAAAAGGTGGCGTGGGTAAAACTGCTGCCGCTGTAAACCTTGGCTACCTTGCTGCCGCTGATGGTTTAAAAACTCTTATTTGGGATCTTGACCCACAAGGTTCTTCTACCTTTTATCTTAATGTACAACCGGTTTCAAAAAACGAAAGCAGGAAGATATTAACTGAAGAAATGAATGTAAAAGACGCGGTTGTTGATTCTGTTTTCGAAAACCTTTGGGTGATACCGGCTGACCTTTCTGCACGCAACGCTGATATTGTGCTTGATGAAATGAAGCAAAGCCGTAAAAAACTTAAAAATCTTATAAGTGATCTTAAACAGTTTGAGCTGGTATTGCTTGACTGCCCGCCCGGCATATCGCTGCTGCACGATAATATTTTTAATGCCGCTGACTGGGTACTGATGCCAAATATACCTACAACATTATCTATACGTTCGTATGAAACAGTGGTTGATTACTTTAAAGAAAACGGTCTTGATAATGAAAAAATAAAATGCTTTTTCAGCATGGTTGACCATCGCAAAAGCCTGCACCATGAGGTGATTCAAGCATTTTATAAAGACAAATTCTTTCTTAAAAACTATATACCCTACCTGAGCGATGTTGAAAAAATGGGCATACACCGCCAACCTTTATTTGAATTTGCAAACAGCAGTTATGCAGCCCAATGTTACAGGGATTTATGGACGGAAGTGAAACGGGTTTGTTTGTAGAAATAAAAAAACGTATGAAAATTGAAATACAGGAATATCAATCCATTCCAACTTCGGGCCAGGCGCTGGAGTTTTCTTTTATAAGCACCGGGCCAAAAGGAGCGGTAAAAAAGATTGTACAATTTATTCAAACACCTAATCCTGAAATTTACAACCTTGCATTTGGCAATTTTTTGCCTGATGGCACTCTTGACGACCGCGTAAGAAATGATAATAAAGATAGTAACAAAGTACTTGCAACTGTTGCAACCGCAGTGCACAAGTTTACGTCACGCTATCCCGCCAGGGCAGTATTTTTTGCCGGTACCACAAAAGAACGGACAAGGTTATACCGTATGGCCATTGCTAATAGATTTGTTGAAAGCAATGCCGACTTTGAGATATTTGGGCTAAATGTTGATGGCCTGGATTATGACGTTGAGCCTTTTTTAAAAGATAAAAACTATTTCGCCTTTCTTGTAAAAAGAAAGTGAGATAGATGATCGAGGATTGGTAAACAACAATTTGGCAGGTTTTACGCGAAAACAACAATTATTTACTCGTCTGCATTATGCTCAAACAAGAGTGGTTTCCTCAATTTGCTTACCTTCAATAACTATAACCCCTGCCTATGCGTAAAGAAATAACATCGTGGTACAGTCCTGCACTTAACAAAGACATGCCAATAGCCATGTACGGGCACTATGGCTTTGCCATATTAATGATACCAACTGCCGCTGCGGATTACCTGGAATATGAGCGTTTTCAGCTTATTGACGCATTAAGCCCTTTTATAAACGCCGGGAAAATGAAAGTGTACAGCATTGACAGTATAAATAAAGAAAGCTGGATGAATGATGCGATGATACCCGCGCACAAAGCTATACGCCAAAACCAGTTTAACGAATATGTACATAATGAAGTGCTGCCCTTTATACGCACCAATAGCAGCAGCGACACGTTTATATATACCTGTGGTGCATCGTTTGGGGCGCTGCATGCTATGAACCTTTTTTTAAAGCGGCCCGACAGCATAAATGGTGTTATAAGCATGAGCGGTGTATACGACCTTACGGAGTACACAAAAGGCTACTGGGATGAGCAGGTTTATTATAACAGCCCGCTGCATTATATGCCTAACTTAAATGATGCATGGTTTTTGGATAAGATAAGAGCAAGCCACCATATACACATTTATACAGGTGCCGGTGATTATGAGGATCCTGAAGCTAACAGGCGGTTTTCGCAGGTATTATGGGATAAAGGTATTTGGCACGACCTTGATATATGGGGGCCTGAAATAAAACATGACTGGAGCACGTGGCGGCAAATGCTCCCGTATATAATTGATACCAAATTCTAATCATAAATCCCGCCCACAGCGGGATTTTTTAATATATGCAGGCATACAAACTAAAAGCTTTCTGGCGGCGTAAACCCATAAAAATAACAGGTTATATTCTAATTGGCCTGTTGTTATTAATTGCTATTTTATTATCTGCAGCAAGCATTTATGTGTATAATAACAAGCAAAAAATTATTACTCTCGTTAAAACTGAATTTCATAAACGGCTTAACGGTGATCTTTCTATTGGTGATATTGATCTTTCAGTATGGAAAAATTTCCCCAACCTAACTATTGACATAAAAAATGTAACGGTTGCAGATTCACTCTATCACAAACCTTTGCTAAAAGCAAATGATATTTACTGTGCCGTAAGTTTGTTTCAGCTTAGTTCAGGCAAGCCTGATATTGCACGGGTAAAAATATCAGGTGCACAATTTCATTTGTTTATTGATTCCACAGGGTTTAATAACGCATACCTGCTTTCATCAAAAAATCAACCTGCTGTAACTGACTCATTTAAAACAACACCACGGCCCATTATTATAAACCATATTGAACTGGAAAATTTTACTTTCATTAGCGAGGATAAAGTAAAAAATAAACATTTTGGCGTAAATGTTTCCACTGCTGTGGCTACCATAAAAAGGCAGGACTCTTTATTGCTCATTACTCTAAATGAGGAATGCCTGCTTGACGGCTTGGGCTTTAACCTGGAAAAAGGCGTTTATGTTGAAAACAGCACGATAAAAGCAAAATGGCAGATGCAATTTGATAAATCTGCAAAAACGCTTATCATTCAGCAATCTCCGGCTGTTATTAATAACAACGATTTTAAAATTTCAGCCGAGTTTCACTTTGGTGGCGATTCCGCCTGGTTTTTAGTGCATGCCATAACAGATAAAATTTTATATAAAGATGCTAAAGCATTGTTGACGCAGAAGATAAGGAGTAAACTGACGCTTATTGATGTTACAATGCCTATTGAAGTTGATGCCAAACTTGTCGGCTCATTACACGGCGGCGACCCGCATGTGCACGTAGTTTGCAAGGCTAAGAATAATATATTGATAACACCAATTGCTACTTTCGGTGATTGCAATTTTACTGGTATTTACGAAAACAGGGTGAATGACAGCCTGCCCCCCAGCGACCCCAATTCGATTGTTTATTTTCCGCAGTTTACAGGTAAATGGTATAGCGTTCCCCTGATCGGAGACAGTACCAGGATAGACAACTTAAGCGACCCTGTTTTGTATTTTGATTTCAAAACAAACTGCAGTTTTTCACAACTGGATGATGCGTTTAACCTGCAAAATATAAGTTTTGATGGCGGCACAGCGAAGCTTGACCTGAAATACAAAGGCCCTTTAACTGCAAACCCATCTATGCTTGGAAATATAACCGGCGCCTTGCATGTTGAAGATGGCAAGCTAACGTATGTACCCCATAACCTGCAGTTTATAAATTGCCAGGGCGACCTTGAGTTTTTGAGGAATACAATAAACATAAAGAAAATTACCTGCGATTACCTGAAAAACCATTTTGAAGTTACGGGTGCAGGCAGCAGCATTAACCGCATAGCAATGGTCGATTCCGGTAAATCCAGTATTGTATGTAATATATTCTGCCCTGTTTTTTATGCAGCAGATTTTAAAAAAGTATTTGCAAAGCGTGCAACCCGTCAGCCCAAGGCTGAAACTCATAAAAGTATTGGTAGTACTATAGCCGGGCTTGATGATATTTTATCAAAGGGCAATATAGCGCTTAATATAAATGCTAAACAACTGGTGTTGGAAAACTTTTCGGCACAAAACGCAAAATTATCACTGTTACTGCAGCAGGATGATTGGCGTGTGCAGCATGCTGCACTAGATTTTGGCGGCGGTAGCTTTACAGTTGATGCAGATATACGCCAGGCGGAAGGAAATTTTTTGGCAACAGCACATTGCGATATTCAAAACGCTGATGTAAGAAATGCCTTTTTCGCCTTTAATAATTTTGGACAGGATGGCATATTATACACCAACCTGCGTGGCACATTAAATACCAGCGCGGTAATTAATATGCAGATGGATAATAAAGGGGCAATTGTACCCGGCACATTACAGGGCAACGTTAACTTCTCCATTCGCAACGGGGCGCTGATAAATTATACACCCATACTGGTCATACAGGATTATGCATTTAAAAACCGAGACCTTAATAATATTGATTTTGCAGAAATAAAGAATACACTTACGGTAAAGCAAAACCAGGTGATCATTCCGCGAATGGAGATCGCATCATCTTTTATGCGTCTTTTTGTTGAAGGTGTATATGGGGTCGCAAAGTCGCCCACCGATATAAGTATACAGGTACCTTTAAGCAACCTTAATAAAAAAGACGGCGACAATAAACCCGGCAATAAAGGGCTGGATGCTAAGGTTGGGCCCAGCGTTTACCTGCGTGCAAAATCAAAAGCCGATGGTAAAATAAAAGTTGGGCTGGATCTTTTTAGAAAATTCAGAAAAGGCGGTGCAGATACAACGGGCACTAAATAATACACGTATTCTCCAGTGTTGCCTCCGTTTTCACAGTCAACGGGCAATCACATTCATGCTTCGTAAAAAGACACCAACAATAGCGCGTGCTCTTGATCACTATTTCAAACTTTGATATACCAGTTGTTCAAAACTTTGCGGCTAAATCGTCATGGCTGTTTGGCGATTGCTGCGTCATAATAAGGCGTCTGTATTTTTTGTCAGTGATAAAATTACCGGCTTTTTGCCTGCTCTTCCTTTATAGCTTCATTCTTATCTGCAATAAGTTTCAGTATCTCTTCCCGCCCCTGTTTTGTTGCAGCGCTTGTAATTAAACCCTGCGGTAAAAACTGCCATGTTTTAAGCATTTCGTCAAAAAATTCTTTCACATGCCTTTGCACCACACCGGGTTTTTCTTTATCTGCTTTCGTAAACAAAATAGTAAAAGGCACCTGCCATGTACCAAGTTCATTTACAAATTCCAGGTCAATTTTTTGGGGGCTGTGGCGGCTGTCAATTAATACAAAAACATTTAACAGGTTTTGCCGTTTGCGCAGGTAATCTTCAATCATTTTTGTCCAGGCCTTGCGCGTTGTTTGCGCAATTTTTGCATAGCCATATCCCGGCAGATCAACCAGGTACCATTTATCTACAGGGCCTTTTTGTTTGCCGCTCTCTATTGCAAAATGATTGATGTTTTGTGTTTTACCAGGCGAGATAGAAGTTTTTGCAAGCTTTTGATTATTGCACAGCATATTTATAAGCGACGATTTACCCACGTTGCTTCTGCCTATAAAGGCATACTCCGGCCGGTCTGGTTTTGGGCAAACATCCACTGTGGGGCTCGAAATAACATATTCCGCCTTTTTAATTAGCATGCTGCAAAGTAACGCTAAACTGCAACCAATGCAAAACCCCGCAGCCCTGCAGGTTGCGGGGTTTTGTAATTTGCATGATCTTTTAAATTACTGAACGCGCCTTTGCACCGTTGCTGAACATAATACTCTGCCTTTGCATTAGTTTAACGGGCTTGCCATTATAATTACCCGGTACCCATTTAGGGCTTTTTTCCATAACACGTACAGCCTCTTCAGCTGTGCCGTAACCGGGGTCCTGCATTATTCTTATGTTTGAAATATTGCCTTCTTCATCAACTGAGAACAGCAGGTCAACCTTATATATACCAGCAGGCCCCCCCTTTTCGCTAACTACAGAAGCGTGAAGGTTATTGGCAAGAAAACTCTGCCAGCCCGCAAGTCCACCCGGAAACGAGGCCGGTTTTGTGCCCAGCCTGTACCCCTCAACAGTTATTGGCCCAATGTCATCCCGTTTTATTAAATCGGGGGTAATCATAAGCTTTCCTTTTATTACCAGCGGTTTTTCCAGCGTATCGAAAGTAATGGCAGGGTCCTTTCTAATAAATGCCGGTTTCTCCGGCCGCGTTTGATTGATAGTTGACAATAATATGTTTTGCACACGTACATCATCGCTTCTTAAGCGTACGCTATCAACCCTGCCAACTATTGTAATGGGCGGTGTTTCGGTTAGCTGAACAATATTGCCTGCGGTTGCGTACTTTTTGGTATAAATTTCAACAACGCCGTTAACTCCCTTTTGCCCGTATGCATTTGTAGCTGTTTCATCCTTAAGCACATGCACGCTTTCAATTTCACCAGGTTCAATCAGGCTCATTGCAGACCAGGGCACTTCTTCCCCATCTAGAATTATAACCGGCTTAGCGTGGGTATGTAACGAGTCGTTTTTATAATTAATAGTAATACCACTGCCATCAAGTATTATTACAGGGGCAGCCGTATCTTTTTTGGGCGAATACGTACCCAAAACCATCTCCTGCTTCACATCAATGCCTGTTGTTTGGTGATTGGCATAAGTGGCAACACCCTGCAAAATCTCATTCGCCATTTCACCAATCTTGCCATCACTGGTTAAATTTTTAAAGTCTGAAGCATTATCCAGCGTACCGCATTGCAGCAATATGGCGGGCAGGGGATTATTTTTTAAAATGGTAATGGCAGCCCGTCTTTCTTTCAAAAGTTTGTCGGTTTTAAAACCTGCTGACAGGTTTTGCAGCACTGCTGAACCAAGAAGCTTGCTTTCAGCAAAGTGGGCATTGTCACTCGATACGTAAGCACTCACGCCGCCGTTGTTATTGGTATTGCTCTTTTTATAGTCGAGATGAAGGCAAATAAAGGCAGAAGCGTTTTGAGAAGAT
>JABDGS010000011.1 GCA_013285915.1 Bacteroidota bacterium | reverse complement strand
TATCACAGTTTTTTCTGTGTCTGATAAGTAAAAATCGTTTGGTAGTTTCCGGTCTGCGCCCTCACCCGCATTTCTGCCGATAGTTATAATGGCTGCGTCCTCATCACTTGCTTTTTGAGCAAGCGTAGTTGCATCCATTATCAACTCAGGCACCGGTGGCGGTACAGCAAATGAAAAACCTCTTGGCCTGGGGCGCTTTGCTTTTACATCAGCAATATGCTGAATGTATTCGCTTTTCATAGCAGCATCAACGGTAAAGCCTGCATTTTCCAGCCCCTGGGCGAGGTTTATAGTGTATGGCTTGTTAACATCCCCGCTGCCGGTGCCACCGGCAATAATATCATACGATGTATTGCCAAACAGTGCAATTTTTTTGCCTCCTTTCAACGGTAAAGCTTTATTGTCATTCTTTAGTAAAACCATGCCATCCGTTGCAGCCGAGCGCGATATAAGGGCATGCGCCTTAAGATTTGGCCTGTTTGAAACGTCATACTTTTTAAACTCAGGTGAGAGAAGGACGATATTTAAAATATGCTCGCAGTTTTCATCTAATTTCTTTACATCAATCTTCCCCGCATTTACAGCGTCAACTATTTTTTTTGACTGGTCACTTGTGCCGGGCATCAATAGATCGTTCCCTGCATTCATTTGCCCAACAGGATCGGTGCCCCCAAACCAGTCGCTCATAACAGCACCTTTAAAGCCCCACTCATTACGCAATATTGTTGTAACAAGCTCAGGGTTTTCCGATGTGTACGGGCCGTTAAGCTTGTTGTAACTTGTCATTACCGTCCAGGGCTGCGATTTTTTTACTGCAATCTCAAACCCTTTCAAATAAATTTCGCGTAAGGCCCTTTCGCTAACAATAGTATTAACGGTATTGCGGTTTGTTTCCTGGTTGTTTGCTGCAAAGTGTTTTATTGATGTGCCCACGCCCTGCGATTGTATTCCGTTAACCATCGCCGCTGTTATGTTACCGGCTATCAGCGGGTCTTCAGAATAGTATTCAAAATTCCTTCCTCCAAGCGGGTTGCGGTGGATATTAAGTGCGGGGCCAAGAATAATATCGGCACCATATTCTTTTATCTCGTTGCCAAAAGCCATGCCCACTTTTTTTACGGTAACAGTGTCCCATGAGGATGCCAGCAACGTACCTGATGGCCATGCTGTTGCATAATATGTTCTTGAACTGTCGTTGTTTCTTATTGGCGAAATTCGTATACCTGCTGGGCCATCTGATACAGTGATGGAAGGTATACCAAGGCGTGGTATTGCGTGTGTTCTGCCAGCAGCGCCAGGTACTTTTTCAGGGATATTATCTGCCGGATCAACGGGTGGTAATTGCGGCCTGCGCGTTGTATCTCTTTGCGCGTTTGCGCCGGTATCTCTTCTTGGTACCGGGCTTTGAAACCTGAAACCCATGCCCACCACAAGCCGCGCTTTTTCTTCCAGCGTCATAGCGCTAACAACATCCTTAACCGGGCTTTTGCCCAGTTGCGGCGCATCCTGAGCGTGTGTTTGTGTGGCTAAAAAAGTAAATCCTGTAATTATATATGGCAATACCTGCTGGTGCAATTTTTTCATGTAAGGTTGTTTTATCGTTAGTATTTGGGTTTGTAACAATCAAATCTATTTAAGCTACTGCGTAACTGTATTTATTTGCGGCAAACCCATAAAAAGAAGCGACGAAATGGAACAGCCGACTAATTTAGTATAGTTTTTGGGCAGCATATTTTCATGGCATCGCCAGTTGTGTCACTCACTTCAACTTTGTGTTCAATTTTCATCATGATGTTAATTCAAACATGCCGCCGACGTCCTTTCAAGGTGGCTGCTAACATGTCACCCCTACGGGGCTCATATACATTGTAAGTTTGTCCTGCTACTAACCTGTCGCCCCGATGGGGCTTAAAAAGGTGTTAGCCGATGCTTTTTATAAACCCTAATGCTTTATTTTCTGTTGTTTAACATATGCTTTGCGGCTTCATGCCTATGTTTCCACTTTTGCCTTTTCACTTTTCATTTTTTCACGTCTCACGTCTCACGTTCTTACAGCCTTCCCCTTACAGTTATGCCGTATGTTTTTGGGTTGCCTAAATGCACGGCGCCAAAATCGTAAGCGTATGAAATGTATTTTGTATCGCCAAGATTTCTGCCCCATAAAATAACATCAACATGTTTTGTGGTAAGCCCTGCGCTTGTGTTTAATAAATGATAAGGCGCCTGCCTTATACTGTTGGCAAGATCAAAATATTCCTGGCCTAAATACATCCACTCACCACGCACAAATAATTTAACCGCTTGTGACTGGTCAACAGCAAAGCTGTATTGCAAGGCAAGCATAGAAGTTACATCAGGTGTAAACACCTGGTGGTTACCTGCAAGATCTTCTTCGCTGCCGTTTGACGATAGTTTAAGCGTTGTGTAGCGTGCATGCGTGTACCCAAAATTGTATGTAGCCTCAAGGCCTTTTACCACGGTGGCTGCAAGTTCTGCATCAATGCCTTTGCTGGTAAGGCCGCCTGCATTTTTAGTTATTGTAATTGCAGAAGGCAGCACCAATGTTGGTACCTGTGCATTGGTTATGGTTGTATAAAACAATGCTATGTTTAGTTTCAACTTATTTTCGAGCAAGGTGTTTTTTATGCCTACTTCAAAATTGTTGCTGTATTCGGGCTTGTATGCATATAAAGGCGGTTGAGAAGGATCGGCTGATAATTGTGTTAAGCCGCCGGTTCTGTAACCACGGCTGTAAGTGCCGTAAAGGTTAGTGTTTGTTGTTGGGTGCAGCGCAATGCTAACCATAGGAGAGAAGGCGCTGTATGATGCACTGCCCGAAGTATCAGATTGTGTGTCGAATATAGGTGTTGGCGAGCCATCAGGCTGGTATTCACCAAGCACTTCTTCCTTGCTGTGCTGGTAATCGTAGCGTATGCCACCCGTGATGTCCGCCATCTTGCCTAATTGATAAATGCCCTGTGCATACACAGCCATACCAGCGTTTTTGCCGGTAGTAGTATTTATTATTGCATAGTTAGTTTGAGGTGAACCAACATATTGTGCATCCTTGCCAAAATGTGTTGCCTGCTTATTTGGCACATCCTGGTAGAAGAAATAAGCACCGGCAGTCCATTTAAATGGCGATGCATTTGATGCAGGTGAAGAAAATTTAAACTCCTGGGTAACAACTTTTACATTGTTCCATTTATTGCCATAGTTGTTTATAACGGTAACACCATCAATAGGCGCAAAATCACCGTCAATTGGTGTTGCATAATACCTGTAGTTGGATTGATATGCTGTTTGTGAACTGAAATTAAATTTATCACCTGCGTAGTTTACTGACAGCGAACTGTTGAATGTATTATCAACAAGTTTTGCTATAGCATTTTGATCAACATGAAAAGGCGTTGCAAAAGCATCATCTTTACTGCCGGCGAGTGTGAACGAGCCGTAGTTGCGCGCCGCAAGATGTTTTACATTAAGTGTTATAGCCCATTTTGCTGAGGCGAGATATTTAAGATAATAATTACCGCCTACGCTGTGTTGTTTATCAAATTTGGTGTTGTTAAAATCGTTAGTGTAATAACCATCCAGCCCTTCGTACAGTCCGGAGGCACCAAAGAATAATTTATTTTTTACAATGGGTGTGCGTATGCCAAGCGTGTAACGCTGTTCGCCATAATTACCCTCACTTATTTCAGCAAAACCATCTGTGTTATTGGTAGGCTGTTTGGTAATAATGTTAACTACGCCGCCCATTGCATTGCGCCCATATAACGTGCCCTGCGGGCCGCGCAGCACCTCAATGCGCTCTACGTCAAAAAGCTGCGGTATGTAAGTATCAAGTGTAAACTGGTTAACACCATCAATGTAAGTTGTAACAGCGGGATCGTAGGATGAAGATGTTATACCGCGGATAGAAGTAACATTCCTCCCATCACCGGGGTTGCCCGCATATAAATTAGGTACTATAGCAGTAATGTCTTTTGTATTCCAAAGGCGGTATTCCTGTATATTTTTTGCCGTTAATGCTGAAATGCTGAAAGGGACATTCTGCACATTCTCTTCCTTTTTCTCTGCGGATACCACTACTGCATCCAACTGGTTTGCGGCGTCCATTAACGTTAATGCAAGCGGCGTACTGCCTGTTTTTGCAATGTGCACTTTTTCATTTATAGAGGCAAAACCTAATGCTGTAACAGCGATGGTATAATCGCCTTCAGTTAAATTCCTGATCTGAAACCCACCAGCCGCATCGCTTATTGTTGCAAGGTTGGTGTTGAGCACAAAAACAGATGCCCCTGTTACCGGTTTTGAACGTGTATCAAGCACCCGGCCGGTAAGTGTAATATTATGCTGGCCGAAAACAGTAAAACAAATAAACATGCTGGCCAATAAATGAAAAATCTTCCTGTACATCATCAAAAAAATAAAAAATTAATAAAAATGGTTGCTTATGGTTTTTTCTTTTTGCGGCTTAAATAAATGTGGTTGATAATTAGAACAACTATCACTATCACCAATCCAAAAAACTCACGTGTTTCTTCAACCCATGGGTGATTAGCCTTCATTGTTTCGGTAATGCTGCCTGCATTGTGGTATCTTATCCAGTCTAACAGGCCGTTCTCATCAAAAACTTTATATATAGCGTAACCACCGTATACCACATAACCTATCCAGTATAATACCGGGTTAAACCTTGCCTTTATTGATTGCCAGCAAAGAAATGCGGCATAAAGGTAAATTGGCATCCATATATATGGATCAGGGTCATTGTATTGCAGTGCTGCGAATACAATGAAGCAGAAGATAAAAAACCAGTTGAATATTTTCATATAATTTATTATAGTTAAGATATATAAAGTAACAAATTATAGCCTACCAACCATTCACTTTGTAATTGCAAACTTCTTCAAGCCTGCATGTGTTCAATCTTTTACTTTTCTTTTCTTGAAAAAAGAAAAGTAACAAAAGAAATTCAAGGGCGGGCCAAAACGCTCCGCCGTTCGGCCGTGCCACTCCCGAAACTTCGGGAACCCAAGGTGTAACAGCGCACGCGTTACTTTTTGCCCTATTGCTTGATACTGCTTGATCGCTGTTGTTTATAATTTTTGGCTGGTGCACAACTTTTGTTTTATTCAAGGCTTACTGCTGAGAGCTCAAATCAACAATATCTTCATCAGTACAATTTCTTTCAAACACCCCAACTTTCAAACACTCAAACTTTCGAACAATCAAACCCCTTCTACTTTTTCAATTCCTCCACCAGCGTTTGTATTTGTGGAACAGTGCGGTAAAATGTTATTAACTGGCCGCTTTTATTATACAAAGCTGTAAAGGGCGTTACATCAACGTTATAAAAATTCATCGTAGCGTGATACATGCCCTCGGTGCCCGCTTTAATGTTTGTATATTTGCCAAGGTTAAACTGGTCCACAAATTTTTTTAACGGTGGTATACCAGGTGCAGCGCATATCATCACTATTTGTGTGTTGCTGAACTTTGCAATGTTCTTTACAAGTTGTTTTGTAAAATTCTGACAATGCTCACATTCCGGGTCAAAATATACGATCATTAAAGGTTTACCCTTTTCAATATTATCAGCATTGTAATAGGTAACACCGTCAACCAATACCATGTTAAATGGCGGTATGGTTTTGGGTATATCCTGCGAGAAACAAAACCCGCTAACCATTATCAGCCCTACCACCATCCACAACCGTAGCCGCAACATTTTCTGCATCATCTGTATTTTAATTTTCCAACCAAAAAAATAGCTTTTCGCGCGGTAAATATCCATCATAAAAGTTTTACGCCAATATTTTGCCAACAATATTGTTATAACTGGTTGTTATATTTTCCATTGGTTTAGGCGAATCGTCCTGCTCAACAAAAAAATGTTTCATACCGGCTTTTTTCGCAGCAGCAAATATGGGCCTGAAGTTCACAATGCCGGTACCCACTTCAACAGGCTGCTTTTTATCAGCACTCAGATCTTTAACATGCCAAAGCGGAAAGCGTCCAGGGTTTTTGTAAAACAATTGAACCGGGTCAGCACCGGCCTTTGTTACCCATGCAAGGTCAAGCTCAAATTTCAATATATCGGCATTTGTTTGCGCAAGCAGGTAATCGTATGGTATAATACCCTCAACAGCCTCAAATTCATGGGTATGATTATGATAGCACAGTGTAATGCCCGCTTTTTTTGCGGCTTCGCCCGCAGTATTCAAAATTGAAGCCGCTTCTTTTATTTCGTCCGCAGTAACCAGCGGAATGGAAGCGCACACTAAAAATTTTAATCCACCTTCTGCTGCTTCATCAATCAGCTCCTGGTAATCTTCCTGCAGATTTTTTAAGAAATCAAATTTTGGCTGCTTTCTTTTTGTTGTATCAACTGCGGCGGTTTTAACGCCGGGCCTTTTATAGGGTGCACCATTTACGTGGTTTGACAACCATATTAACCCTGCATCTTTTGCCATAGCTGCAAAAACTTTGGGGTTCAGGCCATAATAATTACCCTTTGGGCTTTCAGCAGATTCAAGTTCTTTATAGCCGATCGCCGCAATTTGCTTTAACGTGCCTGCAACATCTTTTACCAAAACATTTGTAACAGTATATAGCTGCAATCCAACTGCGTGCAGTTTCTTCTTTTCAAAAAAGGCAGCGCCGGCACTGCTAAACAGGGCCGCGCTGCCTAATGCAAAAACACCAGATCGTTTAATAAAATTTCTCCTGTTTTGCATGATGAAAATTTTATAAAGCTACCTGTAGATCCGATGGGCTACTTCAATATTTTTGTAACGATGTTGTTGTAGCTGGTAGTAATATTTTCAATCGGTTTTGGCGCACCATCCTGCTCAACAAAAAAGTGCTGCATGCCTGCAGTTTTTGCCGCGGCAAAAATGGGTTTAAAATCCACTATGCCGGTACCAACTTCAACCGGTTGTTTTTTGTCTGCGCTTATGTCTTTTACGTGCCACAACGGGAAACGACCGGGGTTTGCCTTGAACAGATCAACGGGGTTAACGCCTGCAGCGGTAGCCCAACCAAGGTCAAGCTCAAATTTAAGCAAATCGGAAGAGACCTGCGTAAGCAATACATCGTAAGGTTTTTGGCCTTCAACCATTTCAAACTCGTGGGTGTGGTTGTGGTAGCACAGGGTTAAGCCGGCTTTTTTGGCGGCTTCTCCAGCTTTGCTTAATATGTCAACAGCTTGTTTTATTTCATCACCTGTGCTTAATGGTATGGATGCGCATACCAGGTATTTAAGGCCGCCTGCTGCGACTTCGTCAACCACCTGCTGGTAGTTGTCTTTCAGGTTTAACATGGGCGGCATTTTAGCTATGGCCGCCATCATAGCAGCCCTGCCGGCGGTGTCTTTTGGGTTTGCAACCGGCGCTGGATTGGCCGGCCTTGCGGGCATTTTAAATGGTGCGCCTATTACGTGGTGCGATGCCCACTTTACACCTGAATCTTTCGCTACCTGCGCAAATTCTTTTGATGACATGCCATAAAAACCGCCTTTCATGCTGAAAGCAGATTCAACTTCTTTGTAACCCACGCCGGCAATGGCTTTTAGTGTGCCGGGTACATCTTTATCAATGGTTGTGAAGAATGTAAATAATTGCACGCCTACTGCGTGTTGTTTTTTGCTTTCAAAAAAAGCTGCACCTGCCTTGTTGGCTAAAAACATGCTGCCAATGGCGGCTGCACCTGATTGTTTTAAAAAGTTTCTCCTGTTATACATGGTGTTGTGTTTTAAGTTTTTTGTTAATACTGTTTTACAAATCGCATTTTCTGATTTGAGAGATATTTTAATGTCACCCCTTCGGGGTTTAGCCGTCAATAATTTTTTGCCTCTACAATAATATCACCCCTTCAGGGTTAAAACCCGCTACGTAAATCCTGTAAGGATAAAATTATTTTCACTTCTACAACAATGTCAACCCTTGGGGTTTGAAAACCTGCGACGTAAATCCCGAAGCGATGATATTATTGTAGTAATAAACGCTGCACCTTTAATAAACCCCAAAGGGGTGACATATTGAAACATTCTCAAAGAACTATCGAAACCGGTCATCTCCCAGAACGTTTAAACATTCAAACGCTCAAACATTCAAACCCCTCCTCTATGGTTTTGGCATTGGAGGGTCAGGCATTTTCATGTCGTTGAACTTGATATTTGTTATTGACATAAGCGGTGCAGAAGATTTTGCTTTATCGTTCTTGAATACAAAATACACATCATGCTGACCAGTTATGTCTTTAATATCAATCTTTGTTCCCGGCATGGCCATCATCCTTGCTATTCTTGACATATCAATACCTTTAGGCTTAGCTGGTGCTTTGCCCGGTGCGGCTGTGGGAGCGGCTGGTTTTGCACCCGGTGCAGGTTTAGCGCCACCAGCATTTTGTGTTGCATTAGCTGCATTCATTAGTGCTGCAAACGGGTTAACCGGTTTTATCTCAGTCTGCCCAAGTAAATCGCCTGTTGGGCTGTCAAGATGTATTTCAATAATACCACCGCTAAAGCCCTGGCCCGGGTTGGCCGATGCATTTATTTCAAGCTGTTTAACGCCGGTAAAATCAATGTTTTTATAGCCGATATATCCGTTTGCTTTTGGCAACACTGCAATGCCCGTAACAAACATTGCCTGCATTTTTTTGTCGGCATTGCTTATAACATCAGCATCGCCTGGTGCAAGCTGCGGGCTGCGCAGCGTTACAACACTTTCTGTTGTTAATGCAGGTACAGGTGCAGCACCTTTATCAGTATAAGCAGCGCGAACAATCACGGTACCCTTGCCGTTATCGCCTGCCGGTATAGCCTGTGTGTAATTGCCGCTTAATGGCAGTGTGCTTATATTTTTATCGTTAACGTTTAAAATATAATTTACAATAGTTCGTGCATCGTTAAGGCTTAGGGCCGGGTGCGCAGCCATGCTAACTGTGCCCCAAACACCAACACCGCCACCACGTACTTTTTTAGGTAAACTATCCAGCGCCCACGCCATTTGAGATTTGTATTTATCAGCAATTTGTGTAAACATCGGCCCTACCGATTTGCTGTCAACATTATGGCAGTTCTTGCAATCACTTTTCTTTATCAACGCCTGTGCTACTGCAAAACGGGTTGATGCATCAACACTGCGTTGCTGCTGCTGTACTTCAGCCATATCAAAACCTTCTGAAGCGTAATCTATGCTTACAGCAACCTGTTTGGGGTCAACCTTACCATCTTCTTTATCGCTTACGGCTACTGCATAAGCAAATGGTTTGTTGGGGAAGAAGAATGTTTTATTACCGCTAACAGTTAAATCAACTTTTGGTGGCTCATTACCCGCAGTAATATTTACTGCTTTACTGTTTTTAGCACCCGATGGGTCAGTAACGGTTAAAGTGGCTGTATACACACCGGGCGTTGAAAGCGTTACAGCAGGATTAGGTTCTGCAAATGTTTGTGCTGCACCACCCGCTGACGATGTTACGCTCCATTCATACTTTAATGAATCGCCATCATAATCTTTTGTGCCTGCCGAAGACAGGTTGATCTTTAACGGTACTATGCCGCCGCTTGCACTGGCAGATGCCTGCACCACAGGAGTACGGTTGCCTGAATTAAATTCAATGCGAACCAGCTTGGCGTTCTCACTTTTTCTAAACCAGTTGCTGCCATATTCAAGCACATACAAATCACCATCGGGGCCGAATTTTATGTCAATTGGTTCTATCGGCTGGTAGGTTGGCAGAAAACGTTCCATTGAGTCATAATCGCCATTCTCTTTCATTGAAATGGCCATTATCCATCCGCGCGACAGATCAGCCGCTATCCATTTATTTTCGTAATAGCCGGGGAAAGGGCGTTTGGCATCCTTGAAATTATCTCTATGGTATATAGGGCCACCAACTGCACAACGCGAGCCGGTGCCCACTTGAGGAAATTTATCAGATACGCCGTAAGGGTAAGAAATAAAAGCGGGCTGAGCGGGCGGCAGTTCTTTAAGGCCGGTATTGTTTACTGAATTATTTATAGGGTGCGCAGGATCCTGCGGTGGGTTTACGCTGTCGTTGGTGTAGTTGTACATTGGGTAACCAACATTTTCGCCAATAAAATAAGGCCAGCCAAAATAACCCGGCTTGCGCGCCTGGTTTAGCTCGTCCATGCCGGTGCGGGTAGTTTTTGTGTCCCCATTGGCATCGGGGCCAACCTCGCCCCAATACAACCAACCTGTTTTGCTGTCAACAGATGGCCTCCATGGGTTACGGTCTCCCATTACATAAATTTCAGGCTTTGTTTTGTCTGTTCCTTTAGGGAAAAGATTGCCGTCAGGAATAGTATACGTGCCGTTTGCTTCAGGGTGAATACGTAATATTTTTCCACGCAGATCGTTTGTGTTACCACTGCCGCGCTGGTCGTCCCAGGCGCTGCGATTAGGACGTTCATCTGTTTGCGATTTATCTGCAACGTTTCCTGTGTTGTTGCCAACAGTAAGGTACAGGTTGCCATCTTTATCCCACGTCATGCCGCCTCCGGTGTGACAGCATACTTCGCGCTGCGTTGGTATTTCAAGCAACACTTTTTCGCTGCCCGGTACCAGTTTGTCGTCGCGCAGCTCCCAGCGGCTCAGTACATCTTCAACTTTTGTTGGGTGTGCGTAGTACAGGTATGCCCAATGGTTCTCATCAAACTTAGGGTCAATTGTAAAACCAATAAATCCTTCTTCCGCTTCAGTTACAACACCTTGTGCACTTGTATACTTTGTATTTACGGGAATGTTTGCAACAACTTTTACGGTGTTGGTAAGCGGATCGTATAGTTTTAATGCGCCTTTGCGCTCGTTAATATATA
Source organism: Bacteroidota bacterium (assembly GCA_013285915.1). Lineage (GTDB taxonomy): Bacteria > Bacteroidota > Bacteroidia > Chitinophagales > Chitinophagaceae > JABDFW01. The sequence continues at coordinate 46,736 of JABDGS010000011.1, read as the reverse complement.
CTTTGCCATCCTTTAATACTTCAAAGTTTAATGGCTCATCAAAATCTCCCGGCTGGGTTAATACCACCGGCGTAAAGCGATTTTCGTCCGGTTTTTTTGTGTCGGCCGCTGTTTCTTTTTGTGAACATGAAAAAAAGAAAATGCATGTTGCTGCAAAAAGTATTTGCATACGGCCATGGCGGAACATTGAGAAAAATGTGCTGTGCATGGTTTTACTGTTAGAGGTTGTGTGATTATTGTTGGTTGTTTGCTATATGGCAATTAGTTGCTTTTAATAATTCAGGACACAGAGTTTCACGGAGTTTTTCACAGAGTTTTTTCTTCTTTGGCCTTTGCTTTCCTTCAAATCACAATCTTCTGTAATTAATCCCTTTTCTTAATTTACTTGCATTGTTCACGGTGTTTGCAATCGTGGCCCATTTAATACTCAGCTCAAAAATAAAAAAACATTGCGTAAATATTACGCAATAGCGAAAATAAATTTTTAAATACGTAAATTTTAAGGTTTAGCACAGGTACAGAATCAAAAGTTCCTTCAACCTAAAGAGGCCTTCCCATAAAGGAAGGCCGTTAAGCAAGTTTATCTTCGATTGCTTGCTTATGAGACTATTTCATCATCCTAAATCTCTCTAGTGGAGGGAGCCCAGGTTGAATTTCGTATGTTTTTTCTTTACCTATGAATGTTTTGATCTTCGCATCGCCTCACCCTAAATCCCTCTCCTCTCGGAGAGGGACTTGCGGACCTAGCATGTTTAGCGTTGTCTATTAATGTTTTGATCTTCGTATTGGTCTCTCCCTAAATCCCCGCCTGAACAATCATTCGGGCAGGCCTCTCCTCGCGGAGAGGGATTTGTGGGCCTCGCATGTTTAGTGTCGTCTGTTAATGTTTTTGATCTTCGTATTGGCCTCTCGCGGCGGAGAGGGACTTGTGGGCCTCGTATGTTTCTTTTGCCTGTTTAGTATTGAATTTTTCTGAATGATCCACTATCCCTGTTTCACGATTGCCGTTTCACGTTTCACGAAAATCACTTTTCTAATAATTTGCGACTTTTACTACTGTCCGCCCATTTGCATAGCGTCCTGTGAACCTGTGCTCTTTGTATTCTGGCGTTTGAACAATGACACATCCATTTTACCAAACCTGTATGTAAAGTTTAACCTTACTAACTGTGGGTTGTTAAGACGATAGTAGTCCTGGTAGAATATGCCCGGGCTGCTTGATATTTGTTCGTTAGCCCTTGTTCTGAATATATCGCTGATGCTAAGTGATATTGCTGCTGCCTGGTTTTTGAGGAAAGCTTTTCTGATAGCTAAATCCATTGACCAGAAAGATTTGATATAACCTTGTGAAGAGCTTTGTGCCTGCTGGCCCGGAGGGCCCATCATACCCTGCCCCTGGCTAACCGGCAGGTTTGTTTTGCTTTGATAGTTGCCGCTAAGCTGTATGGTGAAGTTATTTGCCAGCTTAAAGTTGGTATTTACTTTACCAAACCAGCTTAATATAGCATCCTGCTGTACTGCGTTAGGTACGTTTGTTGTATTTATTTTTCCGTTATACAGGTTAATGTTTGTTGTAATATCCCACCACTTTTTAATGTTGTTTATCGAGGTAATTTCCGCACCATAGCTGTAGCTTGATTCAGCATTTACATAACTGTTGATAAGCAATTTCTGGTCATTTATAACAGCTGTATCCAAATACCTTGTAATAAGGTTTGTGCTGTGCTTGTAATACACTGATGCAAGCAGGCTGTTACCGCCCTTAAATGTTTTGCTGTATGAAAACTCAAGAGAGTTTGTAAACTCAGGTACCAGGTTAGGGTTACCTCTTGTTATGTTAAGGCTGTCGGTAAAGTCAGTATAAGGTATTAACTGGAAGAAGTTAGGCCTGTTTATCCTTCTTGAATAGTTTAACTGCAACTCCTGGTTATTTTTAAGCTTTTGGCTAAGAAACACTGAAGGGAATAAACTGATAGGGTAAGAATTTTTAAACTGCTGCCCGGTATTGGTTAATTCGCCTTTGTAGCTGCTGCTTTCTGCACGCAAACCAACCTGGTAACCAAAATCTTTAATGGCACTGGTTATTGTTGTGTAAGCGGCATATACCTGGTCGGTATTTTTATAATTGTTTGTGAGGTTTGGTATTTTAAAAAGATTACCCTGGCTTGAACCTATAAGAATGTCGTTATCATTTACAGTTTTGCGTATTTGCGCCCTTACGCCAGCCTCAAGCTTTGTTTTTGCAGTAAGCGGGTTTGTGTAGTCGCTCTGTACAGTGTAAAAATCATTTCCACCGGTTGATATCTGCTGTTCGAAAGATTGACCGATCGCAGTATTGTTGCCAAGGAAGCTGTTGGTGGTGTACATTGAGTTACTATTGTTTTTGCCGGAAAACATATTTCCGTCTATAGTCCATTGTTCACCTGTTTTTGCAAAATTGTGCACCATACCAAACTGTAAACCAGTTGCATTAAATGTTCTTGTACCGTTAGTAACACGGTCGTTATATTTAAACGTTTCACCGCTGTTCAAATCAAGGCTGTCAGTAGTTATGGATGAGTTTGGTTTAAACTGCCCATGTACTTTTATGCCGGCAAGTGATAAAGTTGTTCTGTTGGTAACATAATAGTCAAGACCAAGCCTGCCGAATATAAATGCACCGGTTGTTCTATCAATATTTGTCTGGTAAACGTGGGTTGGGTCGTCACCGTAAGTGTAACGGTCAGTAGTGCCCTTTGCCTTGTTATGCATGGCGTTTACCATTGTGGCTGCGGTAACATTAATTTTACCCTGGCGCACATTAAAGTTGCCACCACCGTTAAAACCACCCCTGCTGTCAGCACCAGCCATAAGGTTACCGTTATAACCGGTTTTCTTGTTCTTTTTAAGTACAATGTTCAAAATACCTGCATTACCCCCGCTTGCATCGTATTTTGCTGAAGGGTTGGTAATTACTTCAACGCTTTGTATAGCATCGGCGGGTATCTGGTCTAAAGTAAGCGTTGTAGGCCTGCCATCAATATAAATTTGCGGTGTGGCATTACGTAACTTAACGTTACCATCAATATCAACCTGCACGCTTGGTACATTACGCATAACGTCAACCGCTGTACCACCCACACTAACAATGTTCTTATCTACATTAAATGTTTTCTTATCAATATCCAGCTTTAAAGTTGGCGCGCTTGCAACAACTGTAACGCCCGCCAGGGTAGCAGCGTCATCTTTCAGTTTAATATTGCCCAGGTCTTTATCAACCATGTTAGCAAAGGTTGTTACAGCAGCCATTGGGTTTGCGTTGGCGCCGGCAGGTTTTTGCTGCATTGCACCCATATTTATCTGGAAGGCCACCGCCTGTTCAAAAGGTTTATAACCCACCGCGCTTATTTTAAGCTTTAAGCCGCCAAACATGGGCAGGTCTTCAAAGCTAAATTCACCTAAAGCAGATGTGTTCATTGCTTTGAGCAATATTTCTTTCTTCTTTTTGGTAACGCTGTCAAATTTGTTTTGAAGCAAAACCACTGATGCGCCCGCAATAGGTTTATCAAGGCTGTCCATCACTTTGCCATACACGTGGCCAATGTTCATGGCACCCGGCTGCTGGCCTTTTGCAGTGCCGCCACCCATAGGAAACTGGGCGTGCAGTTGTGCAGTTAGCAATAAGATTCCGGCAGCGAGTAATAACTTTTTCATAAATAGAGTATTATAGTTGCATTTAATATTTAGTAGTAATTGCTGCACAAAAGTATTTGCACAACCTATAATTAATAAGGGAAATGAGACAACAGGATGAAATGTTGCGACGAAAAGAAGAAAATACATTAGGTCACTGGTCATTAGGTCATTGGTCAATGATTGAGTATAATGGTTGATCTGTTGAATGGAAAAGCAAAAAGGACGGTATAGTTTACTGTTTTGGCTTGGCGATAAACCTGGAATGTGGAAAAATAAATATTGCTTTTTTGTGAGACAAAACACTGTTTTTTATATATATGTATAGGAAGGTGTGTGGCCTAAGGTTTAAGGCAGAAGGGGAGAAGAAAGTTTCCAGTTCCCGGTTTCCAGTTTCCAGTTATTGAAGCGGAAAGCAGGGAAGTTAGCGCGCAACCCCTAAAGGGGGTGAAGAAGAATGGAACGCAGATAGGTGGGATTGAGTGGATGAACACAGATGAAAAGGCAACGCAGTTTAAAGTCTTTAGTTTAAAAGCTGTAACGGAGAAGCAGGTTTATGAAAGGCGTAAAAGCATTAAACATGAAAGTACCTTGGGGTACAAAACAGTGGATGTGGTTGGTATTTTAAAAATTGTAATATGAGCACTTTGAAAACGCAATCAGCAGATAATGAATTAGTTATAACTAAAACACGTCCAGTTTTTGGCTACGAAATGGCTACAAAATGGCGGCGTTTGTGCATGTTTTGGCTTTAGTTAAAAAACGTTACCGGCCTGGTTTTATGTCAACCCGCCTAAGCTCCAGCAAGTTAAGCGCATTGGCCTGCATTCCCACGATATTGGTGTTAACAAGGTGCAGGGCTTCATCGTACCAAACGGGAACAACGGGGGCATCGTTTATAACTATTTGGTCCATTTGGCGGTAAAGTATGTAACGGGCGGAATCATCATTTTCTTGCAACGCCCTTTCATAAAGTGCGTCAAAAGCGGGATTATTATAACGGGTGTAATTGGGCGGGCTGGGGTTTTTGCTGTAAAACATGGCCATGTAGTTTTCGGCATCGGGGTAATCGGCAATCCAGCTGCCCCGAAAGAAAAGCGCCTGGTTTTTAGCCGTTTGTTCAAGCAAAAGGCTTTTCTGAATTACCTCTACCTGCACTTTAAGGCCAATATCTTCCAGTTGTTTGGCGGCAAAACTGGCTATGTCGGCGTAAATGGGTATGGTTAACAGCTTAATGGTGGGTATGTCACCGGTTATACCGGCTTTTTTTAGTAAAAGCCTTGCGGTATCGGGGTTGTAGGTGTAGCCTTTTACAAAAACCGTGTTTTGGGAGGGCAGGCCAGATGGCACCATGCCTTCCCCGGCAGGTATGCCGATCGAGTTGCGGATGTACATCATAAGCTGCCTGCGGTTAATGGCATAATTAATGGCCTGGCGCACAGCTTTTTGCCGCAGGGGTGACAACTTTACCAGCGGGTTTGAGGTATCGACCAGTATCCCGAAGTATTCCGTATTAAGGTAGGAGTGCTTGTGCAGCAGCACTTTACCCTGCCAGTCGGCACGAAGCTCACCTTTCTTGGTAAGTACCTCGTCCTTAAAACTGGGGTCAATATCGTTGATAAAGCTTAGCCGCCCCTGCCGGAATTCCAGGAACTCGGTGGCCTTGTTATCATAAAAACTAATCTTCAGCCCATCGAGATAAGGCAACTGCTTACCCTGCTCATCATGCTCCCAGTAATGCGGGTTGCGGTGCATGATAAGCGCCTGGCCTTCGTCCCACAAAAAAAACTGGAACGGGCCGGTGCCGCAGGGGTGGCTGCGAAAATCACGGCCGTATTTTTCAACAACCTCATGCGCAATAATGCTGCAGTACTGCATGCTTAAAATGCCAAGTATGGGATGGAATGGGCGTATAAGCTTTAGTTGAAAGGTGGAATCGTTGGCCGCTATAAACCCACTGATGTTGTCAACGCGGTTATTGAATATCCATGCGCCGCTGCTGGCGGTGGCCTTATTCATAATCCTTTGCAGGCTGTACACCACATCCTGCGCAACAAACCTGCGGCCTTTGCCACCGGGGAAAGCATCGTTATCCTGGAAAAAAACATCGGTGCGCAGGTGAAAAGTAAATGTAAGCCGGTCTGCGCTTATGTCCCAGTTTTTGGCGAGGGACGGCACAATGTTAAGGTTGCTGTCAATTTCCACCAGTGTATTATAAACCTGGTGCAGGGCCCACATAATGCTTTGGTTTTTCGCAAACGCGGGATCAAGAGTGGCAATACCCGTGGTTTCGTTATAATAAAACACCTTTTTGTCATCGTGCCGCAGGCGGCTGCATGATAGAACCAGCACTAAGAAGCATAGCAAATAGTAACGCCTTACAAACATGTTAAATACACCGATATTCATAAAAAAATGCGCCGCTTTGAAAAATGTGGTTATCGAATATCATACTTTTACCCGCATGAAGAAAGTATTTTATTGTATGCTGCTGCTTTTGGGCATAACTAATATTTCATCAGCCCAGGAAAAACAATTTACCCATGCCGATACGTTGCGCGGTACCATTAACCCCGAACGCGCCTGGTGGGATGTTTTAAAATATGATATTTGGGTGAAGCCCAATTATGAGGAGAAGACGATTGACGCATCTGTTGTTATAACTTTTAAAGCATTAACGGCTGGTGATAAAACCATGCAGATCGATCTGCAGCAACCCATGGTGATTGATAAAATTGAGATTGGCAAGAAAAGCCTGAATTTTAAAAAGATCGATATAAATGCGTGGTACGCAGATATTGCAGGTGTTGATGCAAATAATACGTACAGCATTACAGTTTTTTATCATGGCAAACCCCGCGAAGCTGTTCGCCCACCATGGGATGGCGGATGGATATGGACGAAGGACTCGCTTGGCCGCCCGTGGATGACCGTTGCCTGCCAGGGCCTTGGCGCCAGCGTTTGGTACCCTTGCAAAGACCATCAAAGTGATGAACCGGATAACGGGGCAACATTATCAATGACGGTTGCCGACACATTAACTGCTGTAGGTAATGGCCGCATGACAAGCAAAAAAAGCAACGGCGATGGTACAACAACCTGGAAATGGGAAGTTAAAGACCCCATAAATAACTATAACATCATTCCCTATATTGGTAAATATGTAAACTGGACTGATGTTTACAAAGGCGAGAAAGGAAACCTTGATGTTAGTTACTGGTGCCTTGATTATGATGAACCAAGAGCAAAACTGCAGTTTCCGCAGGCGCTGAATATGCTTAAGGCGTTTGAGTTCTGGATGGGCCCATATCCATTTTATGAAGACGGGTATAAACTTATTGAAGCGCCGCACCTTGGCATGGAACACCAAACTGCTGTAGCCTATGGTAACCATTTTAAAAATGGCTATTTGGGAAATGACCTGTCAGGTACGGGATGGGGGTTGAAATGGGATTTTATTATTGTACATGAAAGCGGCCATGAGTGGTTTGCCAATAATATTACCAGCAAGGACCTTGCTGATATGTGGATACACGAAGGTATTACCAATTACAGTGAAACATTGTTTACAGATTATTGGTATGGTAAAGATGCCGGAAACGATTATAACTACGGAACCAGGAAAAAAATAAGAAATGACCGGCCTATAATAGCACATTATGGCGTAAATGAGGAGGGGAGCGGCGATATGTATTATAAAGGCGGCAATATGATGCAGTTAATTCGCCACAGTATTGATAATGATAGCCTTTGGAGACAGATATTAAGGGGTTTGAATAAAGACTTTTATCACCAAACAGTAACAACACAACAAATAGAAGACTATATAAGCGGCCATTCGGGTATTGACTTTAGCAAAATATTTGACCAGTATTTGCGCGGCACACAAATACCAATACTTGAATATTACACATCTGCAGATAAGAAAAAAATAAGCTACCGGTGGACGAATTGTGTGCCCGGCTTTAATCTCCGGCTTGTTGTGCATAATGGTGGTGACACAAGCATTTTACCTGCAACCGAACAATGGCATTCAACGGATGTTACTGACGCAACTGCGTTACCAGTATTAATTGATAAAAATTATTACGTAAAACTTAAGGAAGTTCAGCCCGCAAACTAATAAATAAACAGGCTTTTTATTACTATGGCCAGTATAAGGAAACAAACTATTATATCAAGTATACTGGTGTACGCAGGCTTTGGCATTGGCGCCATAAACACGCTTATATATACCAGGAAGAATTTTTTGTTTACGCCCGACCAATACGCGTTAACGAGGCTTTTTTTTGATGTTGGGCAAATGATATTGTGTTTTGCAAGTCTGGGTTCATTCAGCGTGCTAAACAAATTTTACCCTTATTACAAGGATAACCTGCCAAATAACCAGAACGACCTTTTTGTACGTACCCTAATAATTAACCTTGCAGGGTTTGTGCTTGTTGTTGCGGGTGGTATTATTTTTGAGCCGGTAATCGTGCGCAAGTTTTCGGAGAACTCAAAGTTATTTGTTGATTATTACCACTGGACCTTTGTTTTTGGTTTTGGGCTTACGCTGTTTTCATTGCTTGAATCATATTCATGGTCAACGCAAAAAACTATATTGCCAAATTTTTTGCGCGAAACCGGTTTGCGCATTCTTACATCATTGTTTATTGCACTGTACTTTTTTCATATCGTTACGTTCAGTTACTTTATATACCTGTTTTCAACGCTATACCTTGTAATGGCCATTATTTTATTTATAAATATGGCCGGCAAAAAAGACATACACCTTGTTTTTTCAGTTAGCCGTGTTACAAAAAAATTTGGAAAAAGAATGGTGCAAATGCAGGTGATGATATTTGGGGGATCGGCCATTATAGCCATCGGTCAAACAATTGATGGTATAATGATAGCGAGCCTGCAGGGCTTAAAACAAACGGCTATTTATACATTCGCAGCCTATATAGCAAACCTTGTGCAGGTGCCGCAACGCAGCATACAGGCAATATCAACAGGGGTGCTTGCAAGGGCATGGAAGGATAAAGATTATGCTGAAATAAACCGCATATATGGCCGCAGCAGTATTAACATGTTAATATTAGGGCTGTTTATTTTTGGCAACGTTTGGCTTAATATAATTAACGGCCTTAAGTTGCTGCACATACAGGAAGATTATTCCCAGGCGCTGCTGGCAATACTTGTAATTGGTGCTATACGCATAATTGATGCCGGTACAGGTGTTAACCAAATTATTATAGGCACATCAAACAAATGGACGTTTGAGTTTTACAGCGGTATAGTTATATTGGCAATACGCATACCCATGGCCTACTTATTTATCAAACGCTATGGATTTATTGGGTCTGCTTATTCAGAACTGATATCATTAACCCTATTTAATTTAATAAGGTTTGAGTTTTTGCGCCGAACCTATAATATGCAACCTTTCAGCATAAAAACACTGTACGTTTTGCTGCTTGCCTTTGGCGCCTATTTTATCGTTAGGTTTGGCATGGGCGGTGTTGGTGGCTGGACTGGCATTGCTGTAAGAACCATTATATTTTCATCTGTGATGGTAGCTGGCACGTTTGCCCTTAAGCTAACACCCGACGCAATGCAGTTGTATGATAATATGAAGAAGAGATTTGCAGGGAAGGCAAGTTGATTGGTAGGGTATTAGTTGATAGGTAAGAAAGCAGCTGATTGGTAAGAGAGCAGTTGATTGGCGGGAAGTGGATTGTGTATAATGCTAAAGCACAAAATTCACTTCTTTTTTTGAGCGGCGATAATCGCAGTAAAAGGCCCGTACTTATGCTGTTGTTCTGTAAAGTTGTCTGCATAAGGCCCAAAAGGAAAATCTACAGGCTTTAACAGCAGGTTTTGCCAATCCATAGCCTGGTCACGGTGCGGGCGCGGCTGGCTGTTTACAAATGCAGCAACATCCCATGCCTGTTCATTGGTTAATTGGGTTGTTTTGTAAGTTGCTCCAAAAGGCATGTTGTTTTTTACGTAACCCGCAAAGCTGCCAAGACGAAAGAGCCCTGCGCCATCATTGTAGCTGTCGTTGCCCCATAGCGGAGGGTAAGTATAACCGGTGCCCTGTATGTTTAGCTGTCCCTGTCCATTTGCACCGTGGCAACTGCTGCATGCTGTTGTGTACACTTTTTGGCCTTCAACGGTGCTGGCCGCGCGGCTTATATACGGCAGTTTTGCTATGGCTGTGCCCGCAGGGCTTGCACCTTTTGGTACATCTTGCCCAAGCCATTTAAAATAAGCATACATGGCGCGCATTTCAAGCATGGTAGTATCAAGCGCAACACCATTCATGCTGCGCTGAAGGCAATCATTTATGCGGCCATAAATAGTTTGCGTGGCATTGCTTCGGGCACGAAACTGCGGGTAGGTTGCATACACCTTGCCAAAATTATTTGCAAAAGGTAATGTGCCTGCTGCAAGGTGGCAGTTCTGGCAGTTCATGCCGTTACAGTCATGTAAAACAATGCCTTTTGGCCCAAGATAATACGATGTGTTTGCAATAAGTTCCTGGCCATACCAAATAAGGTTGCCATCGCTTGTGCCAAAAGGTATTTGTAATTTGTCGGCTCCGTACCAAATGCTATCGTTATTGTATACGGGTCCTTTTTGCAATGTATTGGCAGGCATACGTTCACCCTGCCATACCATAGCTAAAAAAAATATTACCCCTATAAAAAAAGGAAGCCAGTTTCTCATGTGGTGTTATTATTAACACACGTGGCGTTAATAAACTTGTTAATCACTTGAAGTTACGTATTTGCAGCAATAGCACGCAATATTAAATGCTTATTTTTCTTCTGCCAGTTGCAATAAGGTGTTTAATGTGCGCCAGTTCCTGGTTGTTGCTGTTACTTTTAATTTGCTTTCAAAAAAGGTGTTGGATAGTTTAGTGTTGCCGTAGTTAACAGGGCAATACAAGTAAGCCTGTTTATGAATGATGATAAATTTATCTGGCGGGTAATTATACTGCAGTATCTTATCAAGGTTTGCCTGTTTCGGTACTTCAGCCAAAAAGGTTATATGCAATTTTTCTGCATCAATGCCAGGCTGCTTTACAAAAGGGTTGGCGGTAATTACAGTTTTCAGTTCATCAATAGTTATAGTTATTACAGGTGTTGTAATGTTGTGCTGTTCCAGTATTTTCTTCTCCGCTTTCTTAGATAAATTTTCGGATAACACATTATCGCCGCATTTGCATATAACATTGCCGCTTTGTATATAGGTTGTTACGTTTTTACAATTTAAACCTTCATACACAGCTTTTAGATCGGCCATCTTCAACTGGTTTTTGCCTACATTAATGCCGCGCAATATGGATATAAATGTTTGCAGGGAAAATTAAAATCAGGAGTTAAAAATATATGGTTTACAATTATGATAATATTATTTCAAACAACGCAAATGCGGCTTCATTATAGTATCGCAACCTCGTTGTGATTGAATTCATACCCCCAATATCGCTTTTTTTTAACAGTAAGGTGTTGCTGCCAGGGTCAATTTTTTCGTCTTATATAAGGGTGGTACTAAAAACAAAGCAGCTTCTTGTTTTAAAATACTTAAACTTCTATTGAACAATATCCCAAATTAGTGTAGAAAAATTTCGGCACACGTTTTGAACATAATACAAACAGAAGAACACCATCGAAGAAATTGAAGAAGGTAACCGGGTTTCCGGTTACACAAAAAATATTTATAACCTGTGAAAAACACCGGCAAATGGAGACTACTACTTATACTGTACCTTTTAACCGCAATGAAGAAATAGTAAATGCATTAACCCACGGAATCGGAGTTGTTTTGGGTATTATAGGCCTGCCAATTTTAATTGCTTTTGCCCTTGCACACAGCAACACGCTTGGTATAGCAAGCGTTTGTATTTACAGTTTTTCATTTTTACTTGTTTTTACCTGTTCAACTATTTTTCACCTGTCGCAAAAACCGTCCCTGCGAAAGGTTTTTAAAATTTGCGACCACATAAGTATATACTTTCTTATTGCAGGCACCTACACGCCTTTTTTAGTAATGTACATGAACAATACTTTTGGTAATACATTGCTTTGCGTATTGTGGGGGCTAACCTTTGCCGGAATTTTTTTTAAAATACGCTTTACCGGCAGGTTTGAGGTTGTTTCAATCATCATTTACGTACTCATGGGCTGGATGATGGTTGCAGGCGGTCACAAGTTTTTTGATTCCCTGCCGCACCAGGTGGTAGTTTTTATTTGCGCCGGGGGAATTATTTATACAATAGGCTCAGTTTTTTATATATGGGACAGGTATAAATACACACATGCGGTATGGCATACATTTGTAATTGCAGGTGCAGCATGCCACTATGCAGCAGTTTGGCTGGCAGTATAACATTGTAAAACATCACGAAAAAAATATTCAGGGCAAAGTTCGCTATTTAAATACTTTGCCTTAACGGCTGGTAATATTTGGCAGAAAGTAAAATTTTATAACTATCAAGCCACCCGCTTACTTATCTTGTAAAAGCGGAAGTAATTCTTTCGCGGGCACTTCTTTTATAACGCCATTGGCATCGCCAATAACCAACGTGCCATCTTTGGCGGCGGTTTCCTCAACTAATTTCTTCACAGCACGCCTTGTGCCTTCTAAAACTTTTTCTGCAAAGTCCATTGTAGAGTCATTATTAATTAGCATGCTTGCTTTGTTGTTGAATTATACCCCAAAGTTCGCTGTTTAAAATTGTTTTGTCGTTTTTTTCTAAGCCTTTGCAAATTGTTACAGCAAACGGCCCCATGTTATTAATAACAGTCCATTCATCCACAACGGGCATATACAATTCCAGCAAATTTTTTATTCCCCTGTAATACCTTCTTTCTATAACATCTTCATCAATGTTGTGCCCACCTTGTTTTACTCTTGCCTGCACCCTTTGCTTTGCAAATTGCGGGCTGGCAAGCCAAAAATATAAAAGGTTAACACGGTAACCTTTTTCATGGGCTTCTTTAATTAATGGCACATAACTACGGGTGGCCAAAGTAGTTTCAAAAGCAAAATCCACATCCGCGCTCAACAGCTGCTTAATTCTTTGCAGCATTATCCTGCCAGCTTCTATGGTCACTGAAGCAGGCTGAAGGGGTGATAGCCCTGCGGCAATACTGTCTGCGTTAACAAATTCACGGCAATTTAACATCTCAGGCAATACGGTAAAGCTGGCGGTTGTTTTACCGCTTCCATTGCAACCGGCTATAATATACATGTTGGCCATGAAATAATATTATAGCGTGAAGATAAATTTTTACTGCTCTTTCCTGAATATAAAGAAGGAATTGGTTAATGAAGTGCTTTCGTTACTGACAAAAAATAAATTTCCCTTCCGGCTGGTCAAACCCCGGTTAAAGGTTATTGGATGTAAGCGCTTCCCTGGTGTTTTAAGCGTAAATTAATCGCGCAGCTTTCTTCTCAAAGGCAAACTGTTCCCATTCATTACCATTTTCCGATAAAAGTAACTGGTAATTGCCCGTGTCCATAAGGCTAAGCCTCAACTGTACCATCGGGCCGCGAAAGGTACCCTGGCGAACAACTCGTTTGTCTTTGCTCCATATCCGGTACTCAAAGTTTTTGGTTTTAAGCAGGTTATGGTTTATCTCAATTAAGAGATGGTCGTATACCACATCTGTAACAGATATGGCACCCAGTTGAAATGTTGTCATTTTAGGGGGAGTTATCTATGCAGTGCTAAAAATAACAAATTATTATATATATAAACAAATATATTTTGCGTGTAACAATTAGTTCATATATCAATTTTAATGTATATTTAATGGTTCATCGATTTTACCAGTAGCCGCACCATTTTACCAATCAATTGGTTTCTTATAAGTACATGAAAATGGCCCTATTTTAAGCAAAAGCCTTTTCGCCGCGCATGCCTGGTTCCGCATCATTCAAACTTTAAAACATTCAAACTTCGCCTAATCAATCCTTCTCCCTATATTTGCCCCCTCAAATTTATTAAAGTGCCAAGCAAGTTTTCAAAGGAAACATATATGTACTGGTATGAGCTTATGCAGCTTATCCGCCAGTTTGAATTGAAAGCCGAGGAAATGTATAAAATGGCCGGCAAAATACGCGGCTTTTTTCATGCATACATTGGGCAGGAAGCAATTGCTGCCGGTTGCATGACTGCTACAAGGCCGGAAGACCCTTTTATTACTGCTTACCGCGATCATGGTTTGGCGCTTTCAAAAGGCGTTGACCCAAAAGCCTGTATGGCCGAGCTTTACGGTAAGGCTACGGGCTGTGCAAAGGGCAAGGGTGGCAGTATGCACTTTTTTGGCGTTGAGCACCATTTTTTTGGTGGCCATGGTATAGTAGGGGCACAAATAGGCACTGCGGGTGGTTTAGCCTTTGCTGAACAATACAAAGGCACTGATAACGTGGTGCTTTGTTTTTTTGGCGATGGCGCATCAAGGCAGGGTATATTGCACGAAACCTTTAACCTGGCAATGCTTTGGAAATTGCCCGTTGTTTTTATTTGCGAAAACAACAATTACGCAATGGGCACGTCAGTTGAAAGAACAAGCAACGTTACAGATATTTATACGCTGGCGGATGCGTACGACATGCCGGGCGACAAAGTTGACGGTATGGTGCCCGAAACGGTGCACGATGCCGTTGCAAGAGCCGTAAAACGCGCACGTGAAAAAGGCGGCCCAACGCTGCTTGAAATGAAAACCTACAGGTACAAAGGCCACTCAATAAGCGATCCTCAAAAGTACCGTACTAAAGAAGAAGTGGAAGAATACAAAGGGAAGGACCCGATTACATTGGTGTTGCACACTATTAAGGAAAATGAGTTTGCAACCGACGAGGAAATAAAGGCTATTGACGACCGGATAGCCGCTGTGGTGGAAGAAACAGTGAAATTTGCTGAAGAAAGTCCATGGCCGGGTGATGACGAGGTGTTGAAAGATGTATATAAAGACGCGAATTACCCTTTTATTGTTGATTAGTACTATTGTTGTAACCAATTTAAAAATTGCCATATAACCCGAAATTTAAAATTTAATTATGTCTGATAACAAGCTGCACCAGGTGGAAACTGATCCTATTTTGAAAATGAAAGACTGGTGGCAAAAAAATCAAAAAGTGCTGGTAACTGCCATTGTGGTGGTGGTTATTGCAGTAGGTGGCTGGTATGCTTATAAAACTTATGTTGCAGGGCCTAAGGAAGACCAGGCAAATCTTGCTATATACCATGCAGAAACATATTTCAGGGCGGATTCGTTAAAGCTTGCTTTAAATGGCGATGGCCTTCACAAAGGCTTTGTTTATATCGCAAAAAATTTTGACGGTACAAAAGCAGGTAACCTTGCCAAATACTACGCAGGCGTTTGCTACCTGCAAACCGGCGATTTTAAAAGTGCGGTAAAATATCTTGAGGACTTTAGCACAAATGCAAAGCAAATACAAATGATGGCCTACGGCGCTTTGGGCGACGCCTATAGCGAGCTTAAGCAAAACGACCAGGCAGTATCAAGCTATAAAAAGGCTGCTGAAACATTTGGGTCAGATGAACTGAACGCTTCTGAATACCTTTTCAGGGCAGGCTTATTGTCTGAAACCATCGGTAAAACAAAAGAGGCTGTTGACATATACAAAGAGCTTAAAGAAAAATTTCCCACTACTGCAAAAGGCAGGCAGGCAGATAAATATATTTATCGCTTAAGTATTGAACCGAACGAAACCAGCTCAAAATAATAATGGCTGCAAAAGGAAATACCGAATTAAATAAAGGCATCCCCCAAATAAAGGATGCCTTTATTGTTATTGTAAAAACTGAGTGGAATGCACCAATCATTAATAAGCTTGAAAAAGGGTGCAAAGCTGTAATAAAAGCTTCGGGGGCAAAATGCACAACGCTTACAGTACCCGGTGCTGTAGAAATTTCGTTCGCGGTAAAGGCGTATGCTGAAGGTAATAACGCACCGGCTGATGCTTTCATAACCCTCGGTGCAGTAATTCGCGGTGGCACGCCACATTTTGATTATGTGTGCAAAGCGGTAACAGATGGCGTTGTATCTTTAAACCTGGTGCTTGATGTTCCGGTGATTTTTGGCGTGCTTACCGTTGATAACGAAGAGCAGGCATGGGAGCGTACCGGCGGTATACACGGCCATAAGGGAGAAGAAGCTGCAGTTACAGCTTTGAAGATGATAGAGTTGAACAGGAAATTGAAGAAAGTTTAATTGTTTGAAGAGTTTGAATGTTAAAGTAACAATCAACCTTTTCAAACGCTCAAACATTCAAACCCAAGACAAATGAACGTACAAATTTTTATACCTTGTTTTGTTGATCAGCTATATCCAACCGTTGCATTTAATATGGTAAAGGTGCTGGAGAAAGCGGGTTGTACTGTATCGTACAACACAAACCAAACCTGTTGCGGCCAGCCCGCTTTTAACGCAGGTTTTTGGGGTGAGGCTAAAGATGTATGCAGTAAGTTTATAAAAGACTTTGACGGCAGCGAGTATATAGTGGCACCCAGTGCAAGTTGTACTGGCTTTGTACGCAATTATTACAGCAAACTTTTTGATAATTCTTCTGAGCATAATAAAGTTAAACGCCTTTCTGAACGCCTGTTTGAGTTTTCTGAATTTATGATAAAAGTGCTGAAGGTGGATGATGTAGGCGCTAAGCTTAAAGGCAAGGCAACATACCACGATAGCTGTGCCGGCCTGCGCGAATGCAGGATAAAGGCTGAGCCCAGGCAACTGTTATCAAAAGTACAGGGGCTTGAAATAGTGGAGATGGATGATGTTGAAACCTGTTGTGGTTTCGGCGGCACCTTCGCAGTAAAGTTTGAACCGATAAGCATTGCCATGGGCGACCAAAAAATACACCACGCTACTGAAACCGGTGCAGAATATTTAATAAGTACAGACATGAGCTGCCTGATGCACTTAGATGGTTATGCCAAAAACCGCGGCGCCAATATAAAAAGCCTGCACTTAGCCGATGTACTGGCAAGTGGATGGTAACAATCCCTGCCCCTAAGAGGGTACTTTAAGTATTCAAAAGGTTTTTCCAGGCTTCATTATTACATTGGAAGTTTATATATTTATCCTGTTAATCCATTCAAGAAATTTTAAATCGCCCCTTTAGGGGCAGGGGTATGGCATACTGGCTTGTAAAATCAGAACCGTTTAAATACAGTTGGGATAAGTTTGTTGAAGACAAACAAACCATGTGGGATGGCGTGCGTAATTATGCTGCGCGCAACAACCTTAAAGCCATGAAAAAAGGCGACGAGGTGTTTTGGTACCACAGCAATGAAGGCCTTGAAATTGTAGGCATAGCCAAAGTTGCCAAAGAGTCTTACCAGGATCCAACTACCGACGATGCAAATTGGGTAGTGGTTGATCTAAGGCCTTTTAAAAAAATAAAAAAGCCAGTTAACCTTGAAACTGTAAAAGCTGATAAACGCCTTGCAAATATGGCCTTGGTACGCCTCGGCAGGTTATCTGTACAGCCTGTTACAGACGAAGAGTATAAAATTATTATGGAGCTGGGCGGGATGAAATAATCCTTCCCGTTTTGATTCATACCATTCATACGCTTCATGCATTTTAATGGTTGCCGTATGCTCAACTAACAAGGCGTAAGCCATTTATTTACTGGTTATAATTTTTTTAGCCTCATCCCAGGAATATGCTTTGCTTGTTCCTTTTGTAATATTCATGCTCGTCGTTTCAAACTCAGTAATATCTTCTTCGGTAAATACATAATCATCTTCATCGATATACTCCTTCGCCACAGCATAAAGCATTTTTACCAGCTTGTCATCATCATTTTCAATAAGGCTATGCAGTTTTTCTTTCATCACACCGGTACTCATAATTCCAGGTTTTTATATTGTAATTTACAAAATAAGTGTACTAATAAACACAGGATAAAATTTGTGTGGCCGTACTAACTTGATTGTCAATTATATCAATGCCTCTAAATCTCAAAGCCCTTGTTCTAAAATTCACCCCATTCTGCTCTTAGTACATCTGCAATCTCACCAAGGGTGCAATAGTTTTCTACAGCGTCAATCACAACAGGCATCAGGTTGCTGCCATCTTTTGCAGCTGCAGATATTGCGGCCACGCAGCCAGTTGCTTTATTATTATCCCGCTTGTTTTTTAATATAGCCAGCCGGTCGCTTTGTATTTTTCTTATGCTGTCGTCAATCTTAAATAGGGGAGTAGTGTTATCTTCTTTAGCAGTAAATTTATTTACACCAACAATAATTTTTTCCCCGCTTTCAACTTTTTGCTGGTATTCATAAGCGCTGCGCGCAATTTCATTTTGTATAAAGCCTTGCTCAATAGCGCTTACACTGCCTCCCATAGCATCAATCCGTTCTATTAACTTTAAGGCCTCTTTTTCAACTTCGTTTGTAAGCGACTCTATAAAGTAACTGCCACCGAGAGGATCAACAGTATCGGGAGCGCCGCTTTCAAAAGCAACAATTTGCTGTGTGCGCAAAGCTATGCGCGCTGCGTCCTCGGTAGGCAGGCTAAGCGCTTCATCATACCCATTGGTGTGCAGGCTTTGGGTGCCACCCAAAACGGCTGCAAGGGTTTGAATAGTTACGCGCGGTATATTGTTTAGCGGCTGTTGTGCAGCAAGCGTGCTTCCACCTGTTTGGGTGTGGAAACGCAGCATCATCGCCTTTTCATCAGTGGCACCAAGTTCTTTCATAATATGCGCCCACATGCGCCTGGCTGCACGAAACTTAGCCACCTCTTCAAACAAATTATTATGCGCATTAAAAAAGAATGACAGCCGCTTGCCAAATACATTTATATCAAGCCCTTTTTCAAGCGCAGCTTTTACGTATGCTTTACCATTGCTTAAAGTAAAGGCAATTTCCTGTACCGCCGTGCTGCCTGCTTCGCGTATATGGTAACCGCTGATGGATATGGTATTCCATTTGGGTAAATGCGCGCTGCACCATTCAAAAATATCGGTGATGATGCGCATGCTGTAGCGAGGAGGGTATATATACGTGCCGCGCGCAGCATATTCCTTTAATATATCGTTTTGTATAGTGCCTGTTATTTTGGTTAGGTCGGCGCCCTGTTTTTTTGCAAGCGCCACATAAAACGCAAGCAAAATAAAACCAGTTGAGTTGATCGTCATTGATGTTGAAATATCCTGCAGTTTTATACCCGCAAACAAACGCTCTATATCTTCAATAGTATCAATAGCAACACCTGTTTTACCAACTTCACCTTCTGATAATGGATGGTCGCTGTCGTACCCAATTTGCGTAGGCAGGTCAAAGGCAACGCTTAACCCCATTACACCCTGCGATAGTAAATAATGATAACGCTTATTACTTTCCTCTGCTGTTGAAAAACCTGCGTATTGCCGCATGGTCCAAAGCTTGCCCCTGTACATATCGGCTTGTATACCGCGTGTGTAGGGAAATTCGCCGGGTTTTTCTAAGTCCCCGGTTTCTGGTCTCTGGTTGCCGGAATATAATCCCTCAATTTCAATTCCGCTGTCAGTATAAATTTTTTTGTCAGGCATGCAATCTTTTAATTTTAACTGGCATTATGCATTCGGGAGTAACACTTTTTTCGCTTCATAACTCAATACCTCGCTTACTATTTCATGCAATGTCCCTTTTTTGTCATTCATTAAAAACTGCAGTAACAGCTTATTCAAATCAAGGCCTGTTGCATTAGGTGGCAAAGCATTGGCAAGCTGATTTACTATAAGCATGTTTTGTTCCTTCAAATTTTTTACGGCTGTCCAGGCATCAGCGCTTACATATATCTGTTGTGTTATATTATAATCAAACTCTTCACGAATATTTTGGGTAATGGCATGCTGCATTTCTTTTGCACTCATACTTTGTTTGCCGAGGCGGGCAATAAGGTTTGGCAACGCGATCCTGTCAACCAGTAAGATCAGTCTCTCGTATGCCTGCAATTGTATTTGTGTACTGGCTGCGTTGTTTTGGGCAGCAGGTGTTTCCTTTTTATCTTTCTTCGTCAAAACAAGTATCGTATATACTATACCGTATGCAGCAGCAGCGGATAGTATAATTATCATGATAGTTTCTTTATTCACCTTTGTTTTTTTGTAAAAATACAGCAAAGCCGCTGGTTGTTTTAAAAACAGCGGCTTTGTGGTATAGTTGGGGTTAAAAAATTACTCTCCTTTGTTTATTCCCTTCGTGTTATAATTAACTTTCCATAGGCCGTAGCGCTTATATTGTACCTGCATGCGGCTTAAAAAATTATCCCAGCTTTTAGCAGCCTTCGGGCTCCACAACACCTCGCTTAAAGCAGACAGGCGCGGAAACAGCATATATTCAACTTTACTGGTGTTAGCCATGTATTCACTCCATACGTTTGCCTGGGCACCCATCACGTAACTGCTCTCATCAGGGCCAAGCTCTGCAGGCACAGGCTCATATTCATACACAACTTCCAGGGGCAGGTCGCCGCCAATGGTAAGCGAATCTTCCTTTTTACTTTGCGCGTGGTCAAAATATACATATTTGCCGGGTGTCATAACAACTTTATGGTGCTGTTTAGCTGCTGCAATACCGCCTTCTTCACCACGCCAGCTCATAACGGTTGCGTTAGGCGCAAGGCCGCCTTCCAGTATTTCGTCCCAGCCAATTATGTTGCGGCCTTTACTGTTTAAATATTTCTCCACACGCTGTATAAAATAGCTTTGCAATGCATTTTCATCCTTAAGGCCTTCGCTCTTTATTCTTTTCTGGCATACGGGGCATGTTTTCCATGCGTCCTTAGGGCACTCGTCGCCGCCAATATGTATAAACTTTGATGGAAACAAGGCCATTACCTCATCAAGCACATTTTCAATAAACTTGTAGGTTGAATCATTCCCCGCACAATAAACATCTTTAAATACTCCCCATTTTTCACCTGTTTTGTAGGGGCCTTTAGTACAACCCAGGTAAGGGTATGATGCAAGGGCCGCAAGGCCATGACCCGGCATTTCAATTTCGGGGATAATGGTTACATACCTGTCGGCTGCGTATTTTACCACATCTTTTACCTGGGCCTGGGTATAGTAACCGCAGTAAGGTGTGCTGTCGTTGCCTTTATTATGCCCTGTAGCTGTGCCTGCGCGGCAACTGCCAACCTGTGTAAGCTTTGGGTACCTCTTTATTTCTATACGCCAGCCCTGGTCTTCAGTTAAATGCCAGTGAAAGGTGTTCATTTTATGCAGCGCAATAAAGTCAATATATTGTTTTACAAAATCAACTGAAAAAAAATGACGGCCACAATCAAGGTGCAGGCCGCGGTAAGCAAAGCGAGGTGCATCGGCTATAACACATTGCTGCACAGTAAGTGCAGGCGATTTTTCAACCGGCAGCAATTGTATTAAAGTTTGCATGCCATAAAACACGCCCTCTTCGTCATCTCCACCAATATATACCTTATCCTTGTCAACAGCAAGGTTATAAGCGCCGGGCACAGCGTTTTCAATCTTATCAAAATTTAAAACAATCGCATTTTTTTCAGGTGCCTTTGGTTTAGCTACCGGCAGCGTAAAACCATAGTATTCTTTAAGGTAGTTGTTAAAAAAATCGGCAGTTTTTTTAGTGCCCGATCCTTCAAGAATTATTTTTGTTGAAGCAGTAATTGTAAAAGTTCCCGTTCTTGCTTCCGCCGATACCGGCGCAGGAATAATATTAAGGTTTTGTGAAAAAGATGCTGATGAAAAAGCCAGGCCAATAACAAACAATGATCGTTTCATGTGAGAGGTAGTTTTAATGGAGCGATAAAGATAACCGCAACTTGCAAAACCCCCTAAAAAAACAGGTTGTTAAAAGTATGTATCAGTAAAACAAGTGCATACCACGGCGGTTTTGTGTGATATTAATTAAACTGCCGGCCAGCCCGGTACAGATTTTGCCACATATAAAAAAACATTTTATGCAAACTCAATATGAAGATACAGTATTAGAAAAACACGATGAGATGGCCACATTATCTCAAGTATTGGAAAAGTTGCGCCTTAAAAAAATGGACAATGAATTCAGGATGGAAGGCGACCACTTTAATGCAGGTAAGGGCAAGGACTACAAACCTGAAGACCTTACTATTATTAAAACCTTTAGGTTTGAAGGCGAATCTGACCCGTCTGATTCGTCAATTTTGTATATCATTGAAGCTAAAGATGGGCTGGTTGGTTACAGTATTGATGCCTATGGGGTTTACAGCAACCATGAGGGTGAAGAGGGTTATGACAATTTTATAAGGAAAATTAATGTTGAGGACCGTGACGAACAGTTATTCTTTGAATTGTAGTGGGTATGTAATTCCACAGTAATTAAATATTATGAAAAAATCACCAAAAAACACTAACCATGATTCACTTGCCGATCAAACTAAAAAAAATAATAAAGAAGGAAAAGATTACGCGCATTATCCACCTGCTTCTCCAGAGCAGGTAAAGCCGCATGCCCATAAAAAAGATAAAGATAGTACGCAAAAAAATGCTGACTACGATCCGCAGACAGACGAGCAGGCCTCATCAAAAGATGCTGAAAAATTTTTAAATGGCAGCCGTAAAATAGTAAATAGCATTGATGAAAGCTATTCGGACGGTTCAGGCGGTGGCTTTGAAGCAACCGAGCAGGTAAATGATTAAGCACTGGCCTTCCCTTATTCATAGAAATATAAAAAATTATATACAGCAAAAAGGCAAATAAAAACCTATAGCTTTTTAACTAAAATATCAAAATGGTAATTTTATTGTTAAAGGTAAAATTGCCTTAAAAGATGCAAATACCAGGCAACAGTTTTTTAAATACCAACGGGTTAACTGCACGGGAAGGCCAGCTATTTGATTGGTGTGCAACCCCTTTGGGTGATCCCTCCTGCTGGCCTGAAAGTTTGCGCGCTGCAGTAAGCGTTCAGCTTGCTAAAACGGGTAACTCCGTTAAGCCCGTTGCCGAAGGCGATCTTAATAATATTTTTCAGCAGGTACCTTATGCCGTATGTATTTTACGGGGCCCGGATATGCGGATAGAAATGGCCAACAATGCTATTTTGGGAAAGCTATGGAAAAAGAAATTGGCCGACGTAAAAGGCAAAAAAATGCTTGATGTTTTTCCTGAACTGCTTAGTCAGCCATTTCCAGCTTTGTTACAACAGGTTTATAACACCGGTGTTTCTTACAGGGAGAATGAAGCTGTGGCCTATATTGAGCATGAGAATGTTTTGGAAAAATACTTTCTTGATTTTGTGTACGCCCCGTTATTTGAGACAGATGGTACCGTTTCTGCCGTTATAATTACAGTGATAGATGTAACTGAAAAAGTTGACACGCGGAATAAAATTGAAGAAGCTGAATTAAGGCTTCGCCTTGCAACAGAGGCTGCTCAACTGGGCACTTTTGACTGGGACCTTGCCAATGAAGTATTTGTACAGTCACCCAGGCTGGCAGAAATTTTCGGATTTGGCAATACTGGGGATGTTAGCCATAAACAATTAATTGAAGCAATAAATCCAGAGGACAAAACAATACGCGACCGGGCAGTTGCCGACAGTTATTACAAAGGAAGCCTGCAATATGAGGTGCGGGTTACCTGGCCGGATAATTCAACACACTGGGTAAAAGTATACGGTAAAGTAGTTTTTAACAGCGACCGGGTTGCAGAGCGTATGTACGGAACCGTACAGGACGTTACACAGGAAAAAACGATGTTAAGATTGCTGGAGGCGGGCGAGCAACGCAGCCGCCTGGCAATTGAATCTGCACAATTGGCAACCTTTAGTTGGGATGCTAACCTTGACAGGGTAACATATTCACCCCGCTTTACAGAAATTTTTGGGTATGCCAACGACCCCGTTTTTACCCGTGAAAGTATGGTAAACTGCATACATAAAGATGACAGGCCGGTAAGGGACAAAGCGGTGGAAGACAGCTTTAAAACAGGGCTGCTACTTTATGAGGTACGGATAGTATGGCCCGACACATCAATACACTGGATAAAGGTATTTGGAAATATTAGTAAGGATAAAACAGGAAAGCCTTTGCAGATACACGGCATTGTGCAGGATATAACAAAAGAGCGGGGGGCGCTTTTACGGCTGGCAGAGAGTGAGGATAGGCTGCGCATAGCACTTGACTCGGCAAACCTTGGAACCTGGGACCTTCATTTAAACCCTGTTTCAATTTTTTATTCCCGCCGGGTTGCACAAATTTTTGGTTACGATAAAGATATATTGCTGACAAGCGATGAGTTTAGGGAGAGCGTACACCCCGACGACCTTGGCGTTGTTGTGAAGGCGCACCAGGACGCAATATCAAATGGTATTCTGCAATATGAGGCACGCATTGTTTGGCAGGATGCAACCATACACTGGATCCGTTGCAACGGTAAAACGTTGTATAACGAAAAGCATGAGCCGGTTAGAATGATAGGCACCCTGATGGACATTACCGAAGAGCGGAATTTTACCATGGTTCTGCAGGAAAGTGAGTTGCTTCTTAAAACAATTTCAGGTACAGCGCCAGTAGGCTTGTGGTTAACAGACAAACAGGGCAATTATATATTTGTAAATAAAACATGGATCACCTGGACCGGCGAAACTTATGAAAATAACCTTGGTACAGGCTGGTTGGCGAAAGTTATGCCGGAGGATATACAGGAAACGCAGGCAAAATTTACCAAAGCGCTCGGCAGCAAAAAATATTTCAGTACCGAATTCAGGTTGATAAAAAACGGAAATATTCGCTGGTGCCTCACGGAAGGTTACCCATTTTACGGCATAAACGGTGAGTTTGCAGGTTTTGCAGGTTCAGTAACTGATATAACCGATAGAAAATCTATTGAAAGCGAACTGGAAAGAAAAGTGGCGGAAAGAACGGATGACTTAAAACGAAGCGAAGAGCGCCACCATAAAATGATTGACGAGATACAGGATTACGCCATATTATTATTGAATCCGGATGGCTATATTCAAAACTGGAATAAAGGCGCTCAAAAAATAAAGGGGTACACTGAAAAAGAAATTAAAGGCAAAAATTTCAGAATATTTTACACCAAAGAAGACCAGGAAAACAAAGTGCCGGACCAGTTGCGGGCGCTGGCTATTAAAAATGGAAGGGCTGAGGCGGAAGGCTGGCGTGTACGCAAAGATGGAAGTAAATTTTGGGCAAGCGTAGTTATTACAGCGTTGCACGACGACCATAATAATGTTATTGGCCTTACCAAAGTAACCCGCGACCTTACCGAAAGAAAAATTGTTGAAGAGCAACGCCAGTTGCAAACCCAGGAATTGAGCATTAAAAACTATGAACTACGGCAACAGAAGGAATTTGTAGATGTTATACTTAATTCGTCGGTTGATATTATAAGTGTTTTTGACAGCGAAATGAGGTACATATCTGTGAACAAAAGTTTTGAAGATGCTTATAAGGTAGCACGTGAGGATATTTTGGGCAAAAAAATTATTGAGGTTTTCCCGCCTGAAAAAACGGTTAGCCTCAGGCGAAACGTTGAAAGGGCGCTGGCAGGTGAAAGTATTTACGGTGTAGTGCACAAGTCTGCTATAACCAGCAGGCATTACGAGTCTTTCTTTATTCCATTAAAAAATAACAACGAAATATATGCAGTATTGGTGCTGGCGCACGATAACACCGAAATAATTGAAGCTGCCCAAAAACTGGATGAAGCTAACAAAGTGCTTGAAGAAAAGACCTTAGATCTGCAAAAGGCAAATGCAGCACTTGAAAAATCAAACAGCGAATTGGAGCAGTATGCTTATGTAGCCAGCCATGACCTGCAGGAGCCATTGAGGAAAATACGTACTTACTCAGGCATGCTTAACGAAATTTTAAAAGATAAGGCCGACGGGGCATCTATTGCTATCCTGGGTAAGATCATTAATTCGGCCACAAGAATGTCTAATCTTATCTATGACCTGCTTAATCTTTCACGTTTACTTAGCCCGGAAAGGCAATTTGAGCCAACAGACCTTAATAAAATTTTTGAAAACGTAATTAATGATTTTGAACTGGTAATTGAACAGAAAAAAGCTGTAATTGAAATTACCAGGCTGCCGGTTATTGATGCAGTGCCTTTACAGGTTAACCAACTATTTTATAATCTTGTAAATAATGCACTAAAATTCGCCCACAGCACCAGGCAACCCTTAATAACAGTAACAGCAGAAAAAATAGATGCCGGTACATACCCGGAGGCAGGCTTAAACTATGCCTTTGAATATGTTGATATTGCAATAACAGATAATGGCATTGGATTTAGCCAGCAATATGCCGAGCAAATATTTGAAGTATTTAAGCGGCTGCATACAAAACAGGCATACCAGGGGTCTGGTATTGGCCTGGCCTTATGCCGGAGAATTGTTTTAAACCACCAGGGAAGTATTTTTGCTGAAGGAAAAGAAAACAAAGGCTCAGTTTTTCATGTAATTTTACCCTTCCACCAGTCCAAAATATAATATGGCCCAAAAAGTAATACTTATTGACGACGACCCCGATGATCATGAAATTTTTGCCATGGCAATAGACGAAGCCTCATCTGAGGCGGAGTGCGTACTATTTGATTCAGCAGAAACCGCCCTCGAAGAATTGTCCAGGTATGCAGGCAAACTTCCTGACTACATATTTCTTGACTTAAACATGCCAAGAATGAACGGTATGCAATTTTTGGAACTTATTAAAAAAGACAATGTGTTGGCAGGCATTCCCGTAATTATATACTCTACCAGCATCCTGCCTTCAATAAAAGCACAGGCCCTGCATTTTGGGGCGTTTGATTTTCTTGCCAAACCAACCTCGCACCTTGAATTGATAAAAAGCTTAAAAAAATTGTTGTTGGTTGAATAAAAACGGCATCCGGCTTACACAACCGTTGCCTATATACCTTGCGGCTTCTCAAATTTTTATACCCGCTTCTTAAACGGCACAAATGTTGTTTTGTAACAACTAAATGAAAGGAAGTTATGGCAAAGCAAATAAAACGAAGGATTTACAGCCATTCATCAGTTACAGGAATAATAGTGTCGGGCAGCGTGCTTTTACTCATAGTATTTATTAAGCTGTGCAGTTGGCTAATTCACGTAAATTAATAAACTCAGTGGATTAAGGATAAAAATGCAGCAATGTATTTTTAAATTGTTGTTTATTTTTTACAGTTTATTGCTTCTGTACACCATAAACACACAGGCAAAGCATACACCTAACGGCAGGAACAATACACCATCAAAATATTTTTACAATCGCTTTAAATGCAATAAAACCTGTACTAACTCATGGCGCAGTAGGCGGCACTGCATTTTTCCTATGTCAATAAGATCATCCGGCGTATTATCGTTAAATAATTTGGTTTTGACCAATCATTTTCATATATCAGTAAACGCACAAATTATTTTGGTGCCTAACTGTTAATCCGGTTTCATCATACATCAAGGCAATGGGTAATAAGAAACAATATTTTAATTAAACAAAACAAGCCTGTTAACCACTGCAAATTACGGTAATGAAATGTATCTGCAGCCGCTGTATACGCACGCGTAACATAAATCTCATTTTCAACAGTATTCAGTTGCATTGTGTGTATTTTCCGCACAGCCCGCAGGGCAGCAATGCGTTTAAGGTAAGCCTTACCGCAAACCTTAATTTCAGGTATAACAGCAATTATGTTAATCAACCAGGCACAATTCAGCTCAATACTTCAAACAATAACGGTATTTATTAAACTGTGTAAGTTTTTACACCATTTGGCATAATATCTGCACTTTAACAACGCGTATAAAATTGCTAACTCATAAGCTAAACTGATTGAACCCCATTTTAAAGAAAATTCTTAAGGTTTTTGCGTGGATCATCGGGAGTATAATATTCCTGGTGATACTCTTGCTTATTTTAATTCAAATACCCGCCGTACAAAATTTTGCAAAGAACAAGGCCGTAGCGTGGCTGGAGAAAAAAATAAAAACAAAAGTTTCCATTGATCAACTTTCAATTTCCTTTCCCAAAGAAATTGTTTTGAAGGGCGTTTATTTTGAAGACCAAAAGAAAGATACTTTGCTGTATGGGAAGGAGATTAGGGTTGACATAGCCTTGTTTAAATTGTTAAGCCACGAGGTTGAGGTGAATTATGCTGAATTAAACGGTATAAGAACTCATATACACCGTATACACCCCGATACAACCTTTAATTACGATTACATAGCAAAAGCGTTTGCAGGCAGCGATACTTCGGCAGCACCACAAGATACCTCCGCCAGCAGCATGAAGTTTAAAATAAACAAGGTTGTTTTAAAAGATATACTCGCCATATATAAAGATGACACGGGCGGTGATGACCTATATTTTTACCTTGACAATTTCGAGACAAACTTTAAGTCAATTGACCCAGCAAAACAAGCATATAAAATTGATGCTGTTAATATAAGCGGTGTAGATGCACGTTTGCACTTTTACACGCCAACCAATAAAATAGACAGCATAGTAGTAGCAACAAGTGTTAAGGTGGCAACAACTGAACCTGATATACAGGTAAACAGTATTTCACTTAAGGATATTAAGTTTAATTACGCTGATGATATTTATTCAACGTTTGCCAATATAAAAATTGGGTATTTTGTTACCCATCCGGAAAAGATTAATACACAAACGCTTGCTATATCCCTAAATGATGTGTCGCTTAAAAATACCATTGCTTCGATAAGGCTTGATAAGCCGCTTATACCGGTACCTGCCACAAACGTGAAAGCTTCCGACACTATGTATGTGCCGAAGTGGAATTTGGGCATTAAGAAAATAAACCTTGATAACGAGGACTTCAGTTATAACGATAACCGGCAACCACGTGCCAAACGCGGTATGGACTATAGTCATCTGCATATACAAAACCTTCAGTTTGATGCCAATTCAATGGTATTCACACCGTCATCTTACAAAGGCAATATTCAGCAACTTGCCTTTAAAGAACAATCAGGGTTTGTTTTGCAAAAATTGCAAACAAATTTTTATTACAGCGATACCCTGGCCAGCCTTAATAATCTGTACCTGCAGGCAGGCAGGACATTGTTCAGGGATAAAATAGTAATCAGGTACCTATCAATTGCCGCCATTTCAAAAAACATAGGCGATCTGTATATAGATGCAGATCTGAAAAATTCAGCAGTTGACACAAAAGATATACTAACGTTTGCCCCGCAACTGGCTGACAATTTAAAAGGCAATGATAAAACATTGTTATTTGTCAACGCGGGTGTTCACGGGTTTGTTAAAAATCTTTCTATACCTGTATTTCAACTCAGCGGCATTGGCAATACGTATGTTAACCTCTCCGGTAAAATACAGGGCCTGCCCGATGCGGCAAACGCATATTACAATATAAATATTGCTGAGCTTAAAACAACAGCAGCAGATATTCAAAACCTTGTGCCGCCATCAGCAATGCCTTCAAATATCCGCATACCGCAATTGCTTGTGGCTACGGGATATTTTAGGGGCAACACAAAAAATATTGCAGCACAATTGAAGTTAAACTCAACAAATGGCAATGCATATATAAAAGGAACGCTTCAAAACAACGCATATACTGCAGATATAACACTTACAAAACTTAATGTAGGCTACTTAACAAAGCAAGACAGTACAATAGGCATGATTACACTAACCGCAAAAGCAAAGGGGCATGACTTTGATTTAAAAAAGGCAGTTGCAGACATACAGGCAAAAGTAGAGTCAGCGGAAGTTAAAGGGTACACATACAAAAACCTTCAACTGCACGGCACCGCCGTTAACGGTATTGCTAACCTTGATGCAAATATGCTCGATTCGAACCTTGCATTTAATCTTACCGCTAACGCAGATGTTACCACAAAATATCCTTCCAATGTTAAGCTGCAATTGCAATTAGATACTGCAAACCTGCTTGCCCTGCACCTGGGCGATACCGCGAGTTTGCATGGTATGCTTTATGCCGACCTGCCTTCGGCAAACCCTGACTCATTAATTGGAAAAATTTCTATAGGCAATCTTATAATGGCAACACCACAAAGAATTATTAAACCTGATTCAATGCTGATAATTGCGGATGCAAACGGGCAGCAGAGGAGCCTGAACATTAATTCAGAATTTTTAAAAGCTGATCTTACCGGCGTGTACAGGTTTAGTGAAATGGGGCAGGCCCTGGAGCAAACGATCAATCAATATTACAATCTTGCCGGCTATAAGGATTACGTGTTTGCTGCCGAAGACTGGCAGTTAAATGCAACACTTTTTCCCTCGCCATTTATATTACAGTTGGTTTCTGGCGCCAAGGGAACTGATTCCATTACCTTGCACGCAGCCTTTAACAGCGCACAACGCAATTTAGATGCGTCCCTTAGATCAAAACGAATAATTTTCAACGGAATTCAAATTGATAGTTTAAATACAACAGTTAATACTGCTGATAACAAACTTAATTTTAAAACATCGGTGCAGGATGCAAAAGGGGGCTCTTTAAGTACATACCACACTGCTGTAACAGGCTTTATAGCTAATAACAAGGCAGATATTTCGCTTGACATAAATGATATAAAAAACAGGGTGCAATACAATATTGCCGGTGTGCTTGAACAAATATCGCAGGGTATAAAATTTTCCCTGAAGCCCGACGGCCTTGTGCTTAACTACGATAGATGGAATGTAGCGCCCGATAACTATATACAATACGATTCTTCAGGGCTTGTTGTAAACAATTTTAATATCAGCAACTCAAACCAGTCATTGTCATTAAACAGCCAAACAAAAGCCGCGGATGCGCCGCTGCAGGTTAAGTTTAGTAATTTTAAAATAAGTACATTAACCAGGATAGCCAACCAGGATTCACTTTTACTGGCCGGCACAATAAATGGCGATGCGTTGGTAAAAAATGCAACCACTAACCCGGTTTTTACATCAAACCTTACTGTTGACAGCGTGGTTTATGAGAAAGATACCATCGGCACAATAGCGCTAAAAGTAAATAACGAGCAGACCAATGCATTTACTGCCAATGTTACTGTTAAGGGCAGAAATAATGATGTAGCGCTAAACGGTACTTATTACACAGGCGAAAGCAGGATGGATTTAAAGCTTAACATCAACAGCCTTAACCTTGCCAGCATTAAGCCTTTTGCAATTGGGCAACTTGATGATGCAGGCGGCATAATGAAAGGTAATGTATCTATAGCCGGAACCACTGACAAACCGGCTGTAAGCGGCAATATTAATTTTGATAACGCTTTTATAGTACCAACTATCTCAGGCGAAAAATTCACCCTGTCAAATGACGCAATAAATGTTGATAGCAGGGGTATTCACTTTAATAATTTTACCCTGCTTGATTCTGCAAACAACAAAGCTACAATCAATGGTGATATACTAACAACAGACTTTAAAAAGTACTCTTTTAATGCAAGTCTTAATGCAAGGGACTTTACTATAATAAATGCCCACCAGGCCCCAAACCGCCTGTTTTATGGCAAGCTTAATATATCTACGAAAATAGACTTGTCCGGCGACCTTACAGCTCCAAAAGCTGACGGTACGCTGCATATTAACCCAACAACCGACTTTACGATGATATTGCCGTCAGAGGACCCCGAAGTGCAGGAAAGGGAGGGCATTGTAAACTTTGTTGATAAAGATCATCCAGATACACTTTCGCAAAAAACAATTTATGATTCGCTTAGCACATCTGCTTTACGTGGTATAGACGTAAGTATAAACATAGTTACAGACAGTCTTGCAAAACTTTCGCTTATAGTGGATGAGAATACAGGGGATGCACTTACCATGCAGGGCGTAGCCAATTTAAACGCGGGTGTTGACAGAAGCGGGAAAGTAACTTTAACAGGCGGGTACCAGTTAACACGCGGCACTTACCAGGTTTCAATGAGTGTTTTAAAAAGAAAGTTTGAGATACAACCGGGCAGCAGTATTACCTGGACAGGTGAACCTACCCTTGCCCAGGTTGATATAAATGCCATTTATTACGCTAAGGCAGCACCTATTGATTTAATTCAGCAGCAATTCTCTGGGTCATCGCAGGACCTTACGCGTTTTAAACAACCGTTGCCATTCCAGGTAGATCTAAAATTGGAAGGCGACCTGTTAAAGCCGGCAATAACATTTGATATAAC
The DNA here is from genome assembly GCA_013285915.1 of Bacteroidota bacterium. Taxonomy (GTDB): domain Bacteria; phylum Bacteroidota; class Bacteroidia; order Chitinophagales; family Chitinophagaceae; genus JABDFW01. The sequence goes on along the minus strand of JABDGS010000011.1, from coordinate 14,877 downwards.
AATCCCGCAGGACCTTACTTCTATCTATCCTGAAGTTGACCTGCAACTGCAGCAGGTTAGGCAAGATCCTTCAGAATTAAATAAACAGGTATTTGCATTGCTGCTGCTTAACCGCTTTGTTCAGCAAGACCCTTTTGCAAGCGGCGGTGGCAGTACAACGGCACAGCAATTGGTTGTGCAAAGTGCCGGCCGTATTTTAAGCGAACAGTTAAACAGCCTTGCATCAAGCCTTATAAAAGGTGTTGATATAAATTTTGATTTTAACTCGGAGCAAGACTATTCTACCGGTACGCAGCAAACACGTACGGATGTTAATGTAAGTGTTTCAAAAAAATTATTAAACGACAGGCTGATAGTTAATGTAGGCAGCGATGTTGGGCTGCAGGGTGCGGCTAATAATGTTACATCCGTTCAAAACTCATCTGTGTCAGGTAATTTTTCGGTTGACTATAAATTAAGCCGGGATGGGCGTTACAGGCTGCGTGCATACAGGCAAAACGACTACCAGGAAATAATTGAAGGGCAGGTTATTGAAACGGGGGTAAGCTTTATTTTAACCATGGATTATGACAAGTTTGTTGAGTTGTTTAAAAAAAGAAAACGTACCAGCAGCGCGCCGGCCAACATAAATAATGGACTAAAAAGTACTGATAAAAATACCGGCACCCAGGTAAAGCCTGAACAAAGCGGAAATAATAACAAGATTAATAATTAATGAAACGTAGATACGATATATTATTCGTTGGCATACTGCTTACTCTTCTGTCTTCGTGCAGTAATACAAAACATCTTGGGCCGGGTGAGAACCTTTACGTTGGCGCAAAAATAAAAATAGAAACGACTGATAAATTATCACCTGGCAAACGGCGTGATTTGCGCGAAGAGCTGGAAGACCTGGCAAGGCCAAAACCTAACTCTAAAATATTAGGTGCCCGCCTTAAACTTTCGGTGTATAACATGGTTGATTCATCCAAAGCAAAAAAAGGCATAAACCGTTGGCTGAAGTACACAATTGGCGAGCCGCCGGTAATTGCTTCAATGAAGGATCTGCAGAAAAATGCGGAAATTTTTCAAAACAGGCTTGAAAACCACGGATATTTTCACGACACTGTAACACTTGATACAAGTATAAAAAGTAAAAAGCTTACAGCTATTTATACCGCCCATGTAACAACCCAATATACCATACATAAAGTAACCTTCCCGCAGGGGGATGATTCATTAAGTGTAACTATACGCAGCCACGTAAAACGAACGCTTTTAAAGCCAAAACAGCCTTTTGACCTTGATGTGATAAAAGATGAGCGCTCAAGAATTGATGCACGCCTTAAGGAAAGGGGTTTCTTCTATTTTAGCCCCGATTACCTGGTAATTAATGTTGATTCTACCATTGGTAACCACCAGGTTGATATGAATATGCTTATAAAGCCGCAAACGCCATTGGATGCATCAAGGTCGTACCGTATAAATGATATTGTTGTATATGCCGATTATCATGTAAACGACGACAGTACCATCCGGGCGGACACATCGTTTTCGCGCGCGTACATTTCAACGGATGGGTATAAAATTATCGACCCAAAAAATAAATTCAATAAAAAATTATTCGACAGGTTATTGATCTTTAAGAAAGATTCTACATACAACCGCACCTCGCATAATTTATCGCTTAACCGCCTGGTAACACTTGGGGTTTTCAGGTTTGTTAAGGCGCGTTTTGAAAAAACGGATACTGCAACTGGCGATTATTTAAATGGATTTTATTATCTAACCCCTGCGCAAAGACAGTCAATACGTTTTACCGCAACCGCCCTTACAAAATCAAATAACGCAACAGGCGGCCAACTATCTATAAACTGGCTTCATAGAAACCTGTTCAGGGGTGCTGAGCAATTTACCGTTGGCCCTTACATAGGCCTTGAAAAACAAATATCGTCACAAAGAAACGCCTCTACTGAGCGTGCTGGTATTGATGTGCAGTTAAGTGTACCACGCATAATTTCGCCGTTTCACTTTAAATTAAAAAGTGGCTATGCACCTAAAACAAAATTTGAAATATCGTATGAGCTGTTCAGGAGCGATACGCTTTATACCCTTAACTCATTTACGGCCAGCTACGGGTATGTTTGGAAACAGAAACTTGAAAACGAAAAAACATTCAACCTTGTTAATATAAGCTATGTAAGGCCCAGTAATATTCAGCCTGCTTTTCAAAGAGAAATTGATACTGTAATTACATTGTACCGCACAATTGAGCCCCAATTGATATTTGGCCCAAGTTTTAATTACAACTACAATTCACAGGCACGGCCAAATAACAAACCGAACAATTACTATGTAAACCTGAATGCCGAAGAATCTGGCAGCCTTGTTGGCCTGCTAACACATGCGAATGTTAACAAAGGTAAACAGGTTGATATTTTTAACGTGCCGTTTTCGGAATATATACGTTTTGAAAGCGATTTAAGATATTATCATAACATAACAAAATATACAGTTTTTGCAGCCCGGTTTTGGGGTGGTATTGGTTACGCTTACGGCAACAGCCAGTTTATGCCCTTTGCAAAAGCATTTTTTGCCGGTGGTACGAATGACATAAGGGCATTCCGGTCGCGTGCATTAGGCCCCGGTTCCTATTTCACGCCGCCAAAATATAGTAACTTGTTTTTGCCCGAACAGCCTGCCGATATAAAATTGGAAAGCAGCGTGGAATTGAGGGAAAAATTATTTTCAATAGTACGCGGTGCAATTTTTGTTGATGCAGGTAATGTATGGACATTACGTAAAGATACCGCAAGGCCAGGAGCGCAATTTACGGGCAATTTTCTCAGTCAAATAGCTGTTGGCGCCGGTTTCGGCCTCCGGTTCGACCTAACAATTCTTGTACTGCGCCTTGATTTGGCCTACCCTATAAAAAAACCTTATGCCAGTTACCTTTCATCAAACAAACCTGTTTATAACCTCGCAATTGGGTATCCCTTTTAACAGCTGTTACATGAAATGTTAAAAGAAAAAATAATGGCCATCCAAATTAATAGGGCGAAGCAAATATGCATGGCCGTATTTAACAATTTGGCGTTGACTTTGTAATATAATAAGACAGATCAACCTAATAAAAAACGCTGCTGCATTTTGAAAAAGATAAATATACAGTGTACAGGTAATACTCGGGGGTTTTTATGCAGCTTCAAAAACGGGAAGTTATAATGAAAGTAACAACAAATACACTTGATGAATTTTTAACTAACCTGCGCGCGTATTTTCAAAAGAATACTGCAAGAAAGTATGCTGATGAAAAGCCGCCGCTGCGGTCTGAATTATTTACCCGCGACCAGATGGAGCAGCACGCAAAATTTCTTGCGGGGGCACACCAATTAAGCTATGAGCAGGCACCCGAACAATTAGTAAAAAGGCTCTCGGAAAATGAAGAGGTGCTTGGAAAAGTTACCAGCTTACTGCATGATGCTGTTACTGAAAAAAACAGGATTTCTCCTGCGGGGGAATGGCTGCTGGATAATTATTACTTAATTGAAGAGCAAATATTAATGGGCAAAAAATATTTGCCAAAAAAATACAGTAAGGCTTTACCTCAATTGGTTAACGGCCCTTTCGCCGGTTTCCCCAGGGTGTATGATATTGCCATTGAAATAATATCACACAGCGACGGTCATGTGGATTTAGATAGTTTAAGCGCCTTTATATCTTCTTATCAAAAAGTAAAATATTTAACCATTGGCGAGCTTTGGGCTGTGCCCATAATGCTACGCCTGGCACTGCTTGAAAACCTGCGGCGTGTGGCTGCCAGGATAGCTATTGACCGTATTGATGAAAGAACTGCAAACCATTGGGCTGAAAAAATTATTACTGAAGCCGAGAAAGACCCCAAAAGTCTTGTATTAACTATCGCGGATATGGCGCGCAGCAACCCACCAATGGTAAGCGCCTTTGTAGCCCCCTTTACACGAAGGTTGCAATGGAAAGGTTCAGAATTTTCGCTTGCACTTACCTGGCTTGAACAACACCTGGCAGAAAAGGGGTTAAGCATTAATGCAATGGTACTTGCTGAAAACCAAAAGCAGGCAGCTGACCAGGTATCAATGAGCAACAGTATAAACAGCCTGCGGTTTTTGGCTAAGATGGATTGGCGTGAGTTTGTTGAAACAATGAGTATAATAGAACAAACTTTAAGAGAAGATGTAAACGGTATTTACCCGCAGATGGATTTTTATACCCGTGATAATTACAGGCACGTTGTTGAAAAAATAGCCCGCAAAACTGCACTGCAGGAAAATGAAGTAGCACGGCTGGTGATAAACCTGGCAAAAGAAAATGCGACAAGGAATAACGATGACCTGCGAAAATGCCATGTGGGGTATTATCTTATTGGCAAAGGCATTGCACGCACCAAGGCAGTAATAAAAGCGCAATTAGCGGTGCCCGTTTCGTTAAAAAATGTAATGCCCCGTAATAATGTATCACCTTATATTATTGGGGCACTGCTGATAACATTTGCAACAGCGTTTGGCCTTTTTGCAAAAGCCTGGGCAAACACAAATAACAATTGGCTGCTTGCCGTTGTTGCCTTGCTGGGCTTACTATGTGCAAGCCACCTTGCATTGGCAATAGTAAACTGGCTAACAACCCTGGTAGTAAAACCCCGGCCTTTACCGCGCATGAACTTTTCATCAGGTATCCCCGTTGCGGAACGTACCATGGTTGTGGTTCCTGCCATTATAGCCGATGAAAAACAGGCTGAAACTTTAATTGAAGAACTTGAAGTCAGGTTTCTTGCCAACAGGGATGATAACTTATTTTTTGGCTTGCTTACTGATTTTAAAGATGCAAAAGAAAAAACCTTGCCCGAAGACGAAGGCCTTATAGCATTTACAAAAAAAACGATTGAAGACCTGAATAAAAAATATGGCAGAGCTGTTAATGATACATTTTTTCTTTTCCACAGGCCAAGGCAGTGGAACGAGCGTGAAAAAATATGGATGGGTTATGAACGTAAACGCGGCAAGCTGGGCGAACTTAACCACCTGCTGCGCGGTAACGCCAAAGACCGTTTTTCTGATATTGTTGGTGAAGAAAGTGTTTATACTACGGTAAAATATATAATTACGCTTGATGCAGATACCCAACTGCCGAGGGATGCAGCATGGAAACTGGTGGGCATTATGGCGCACCCGTTAAACCACGCCTTGTACAGTGAAAAAAAGAAAAGGATTATTGATGGGTATGGCATTATTCAGCCGCGCATAGCAATAAGCCTGCACGGCGCAGTGCGCAGCCTTTATACGCGCATGCACGAAAGCGATTCGGGTATTGACCCTTACACACGTGTTACATCAGATGTTTACCAGGACCTTTTTAGTGAAGGATCATTTATTGGGAAAGGTATTTATGAAGTAGATGTTTTTGAGAAGGTGCTTAATAATCGTTTTCCCGAAAACCGGATACTAAGCCACGACCTTTTGGAAGGTACTTACGCCCGCTGCGCATTTGCAAGCGATGTACAGGTTTACGAAGAATACCCTTCAAGTTACATGACTGATATTAACCGGCGCCACCGCTGGATAAGGGGCGACTGGCAAATTGGTAACTGGTTTCTTCCATTGGTGCCTGACAGTAACAGGAAATTGCAGAAGAACGCAATCACTTCGCTGTCACGCTGGAAAATATTTGATAACCTTCGCCGCAGCCTTGTGCCGATTGCACTTTTTGTATTGTTGGTAATGGGGTGGACAGTATTACCCGCTCCATGGTTTTGGACGGTGTCTGTTATCGGGATTATTATATTGCCGGGAATTTTTTCATCAGCATGGGACATTATCAAAAAGCCTGATGATGTGCTGTTCCGCCACCACATTCAAAACTCACTCCGGTCAACATCCAGGCATTTAATACAGTCAGTATTTACCCTGGTATGCCTGCCTTACGAAGCGTTTATAAACCTTGATGCTATATTGCGTACAGCGTGGCGTCTTATTATTACACACCGGCATTTACTTGAGTGGAACCCAAGTGGTTTTGCTGCAAAAAGTAAAAGTTATAAAAACCTTTTTGCAGTATATAAAGCTATGTGGTTTGCACCTTTTATTGCATTGGCAAACCTGGTATTTGTAAGCAAATATTCGCCGCTAACGCTTATTGTTGCCGTGCCTTTTATAATAAGCTGGGCACTTTGCCCTGCTATTGTGTGGCTGCTTGGCAGGCCGCTGTTATCCAACAAAACAAAGCTTAATGCAAAGCAATTAATTTACCTGCGCAGGCTTGCGCGCAAAACCTGGGGCTTTTTTGAAAATTTTGTTACTGCGGATGATAACTGGCTGCCGCCAGATAATCATCAAAATCATCCAATCGCAGTTACGGCACACCGCACGTCGCCCACAAACATGGGGTTGGCGCTGCTTGGCAACCTGTCTGCACACGATTTTGGCTACATAACAACCGCACAGCTAATTGAACGCATAACCAATACGCTGAACAGCATGAACATGCTGGAGCGCTATTGCGGGCACTTTTATAATTGGTACGATACACTTAGCCTGAAAACACTGCAACCAAGGTATATTTCCACAGTTGACAGCGGTAACCTTGCAGGCCATCTTCTAACATTAAGGCAGGGATTGTTAACATTGGCAAATCAAAAAACAGCAGATAAAAAACTGCTTGAGGGATTGCTTGATACCATAAGGGTTATAAACGAAAAAACTAAGGGCGGCGAAACAAATGCCTGGATGGAACTGGAACAGGATGTTGAGTTGGCTGCTTCAACAGCGCTGCATACCCTGCAGGACTACAAAAGCTTCTTTGAAAAAATAAGCGCAAGATGCACTACGATTATCGCTGATAGCGAGATAAACCATAAATCAGATATGTACTGGTGGGTGTGTGCACTTGAAAAACAATTGAAGTGCGTGACAGAGGAAATAAGTATGATGGCGCCGTGGCTTAGCGAAATAGCGGTACCTGAAAAATTTGCACACCTGCCGGGCTTTACCACTGTGCCAAGCATGTATGGACTGGCAGCACAAAAACATGAAACCGAAGGGGAAATTGTAAGGTTACGCGCTGAACAAAACACAGTTGAAGAAAACAATTGGCTTAATAACTACGCAGCTGCAATGGCAACTGCCGCCCGCATTGCTGAAGAAAGAATAAATACCCTTAACATGCTTGCGGTGCAATGTTTTAATATGGCAGCAGATATGAAATATGATTTTCTTTACGATAAATCTCAGCACCTGCTGGCAATAGGGTACAATGTTGAAGAACACAGGCGTGATAATAGCTTTTACGATCTGCTCGCTTCTGAAGCGCGGCTATGTTCATTTGTAGCAATTGCGCAGGGTAAAATACCACAGGAAAGCTGGTTTGCTTTAGGCAGAAGGCTAACCAACGCTGCCGGTACACCTGTATTGCTTTCATGGAGCGGTTCAATGTTCGAGTACCTGATGCCTAACCTTGTAATGCCGTCTTACGAAAGCACATTGATAGACCACACAAACAGGGGTGTTGTAAAAAGGCAGATAGAATACGGCCGGCAAAATAACATGCCATGGGGCGTATCTGAATCATGCTACAACATGGTAGATGCTTCGCTCAATTATCAATATCGTGCGTTTGGCGTGCCCGGCCTTGGTTTTAAGCGGGGATTGGGCGAAGACAGGGTGATAGCGCCCTACGCAACTGTAATGTCATTAATGGTTGACCCGGAAGCTGCGTATAATAACCTTGAGAAACTAAATGGCCTTGGTTTTGAAAACCGGTTTGGTTTTTATGAGTCTGTTGATTACACACCTGCCCGGTTGCCAAGAGGGCAAAACCATGTGCTTATTCAAACATTCATGGTCCACCACCAGGGCATGGCTTTGTTGGCGCTTGAATATTTGCTGCTTGATCAACTAATGCAAAAGCGGTTTGAAGCTGAACCGCAGTTCCAGGCAACATTGTTGTTATTGCAGGAACAAATACCAAAAACAACAGGGCTTTATTCATCTACAACCGATAGTTCTGCTGTTACCGCCGTATCGCCGTCAGCAGAAATGCGTGTAATAAAAACACCTGCTACACCTGCCCCTGAAGTGCAGTTGCTTTCAAACGGGCAATACCATGTTGTGGTTACTAATGCTGGTGGTGGCTACAGCCGCTGGAAGAATAATGCGGTTACCCGCTGGCGCGAAGATGGTACCTGCGATAACTGGGGAACATTTTGCTATATACGCAACTTAGATAACGGTGAATTTTGGTCAACAGCCTATCATCCAACCGGTAAGGAAGCAAAAAATTATGAAGCTGTATTTTCGCAAGGCAGGGCTGAATTCCGCCGCCGTGATGACGACCTTGAAACACATACAGAGATAATTGTTTCACCTGAAGATGACATAGAAATAAGGCGTGTACAAATAACCAACCGTTCAAACAAAAAAAGAAGAATAGATGTAACAAGTTACGCTGAGGTTGTTATGGTGCCCCCTGCTGCTGAGGCAGCCCATCCCGCCTTTGCCAACCTTTTTATTCAAACCGAAATTCTTCCAAAGCAACGTTCTATTATTTGCACCCGCAGGCCAAGGCAGCATGATGATCAACCTCCCTATTTATTTCACCTGGTGCGTGCAAGCGGCGTTAATGTTAAAAATATTTCATACGAGACAGACCGTGATAAATTTATAGGCCGCGGCAACACGCCTGCAAACCCGGCTGCCATGTACAGCACTGATCCGTTATCCGGCTCAAAAGGGTCTGTGCTTGACCCAATAGTTGCCATACGCTATTCAATAGTATTGGATGAAGATGATACAGCAACTATTGATATTATAACAGGTATGACGGATAACCGTGAGCTTTGCGGGCAATTAATAGATAAATACCAGGATAAGCATTTGCGTGACCGTGCTTTTGAGCTTGCATGGACACACAGCCAGGTGGTGTTAAGGCAAATAAACGCTTCTGAAGCTGATGCACAGTTGTATGGCAGGCTGGCAAGTTCAATAGTATATGTTAACCCCGCTTTACGTGCTAACCCTTCTACACTCGCAAAAAATAACAGGGGGCAATCTTCGCTTTGGAGTTATTCTATTTCCGGCGATCTGCCCATAGTGTTGTTGCAGGTAGGTAACCAGGATAATATTTCTTTGGTTAAGCAAATGGTGCAGGCCTATGCTTATTGGAATTTGAAGGGGTTAAAAGTTGACCTTGTAATTTGGAATGAAGACCACACCGGCTACAGGCAGGTGCTGCAGGAACAGATACAGGGCATAATTGCGGCAGGCTACAATACGCAGGATAATAATGGTAATGGGCGCATATTTGTAAGGCCTGCTGACCAAATAAACCTTGATGACCGGGTGTTGCTGCAAACGGTAGCGCGTGTAATAATCTCAGACGATAAGGGCACCTTATATGACCAGGTAAATGCCCGCATACAACCCAAGGGAGCGATTCCTTACCTTACCCCGTCAGCTGTTTTACCACAGGAGGCTGAGCCCATACAAGCATTACCAAACCTGGTATTTAATAACGGCTACGGCGGCTTTACCCCGGATGGGAAGGAATATGTTGTTATTACGTCGACGGCAAAAAATACCCCTGCACCATGGATAAATGTTATTGCTAACCAATGTTTTGGTACAGTTGTATCTGAGGGCGGTTCCGCGTATTCATGGAATGAAAATGCGCATGAGTTCAGGCTAACCCCATGGAACAACGATGCGGTAAGCGATACAGGCGGCGAGGCGTTTTATATACGTGATGAAAGGACCGGCCATTTCTGGTCGCCTATGCCATTTCCAAAACGTGGTAAAACATCTTATATCACCCGTCACGGCTTTGGTTACAGTGTTTTTGAACATGGTGAAACAGGTATTGTTACCCAAACAACAGTTTTTGTTGATGTTGAACTTGCTGTAAAATATACTGTTATAAAAATAACCAACCGCAGCGGCAGGCACCGGAAGCTTTCGGCTACAGGCTATGCAGAATGGGTGCTTGGGGATTTACGGCCAAAATCGCTGATGCATGTGGTAACGGAAATGGACGGTGATACCGACGTGTTGTTTTCCCGCAACTGCTATAATTCAGAATTTACCAGCCGCATTGCCTTTTTTGATGCTAACGAACCCAATAAATCATTTACTACAGACAGGAATGAATTTATAGGAAGAAACGGATCGTTGAGCGACCCGGATGGCATGAGGCGCACACGCCTATCGGGAAAGTATGGCGCTGGTTTTGACCCATGCACGGCCATACAGGTTTCATTCGATTTGGAAGATGGCGCCGAAAAAGAAATTGTATTTAAGCTGGGGGCGGCGAAGGATACCTTAAAAGCGCGCGAATTGATACGTGACTTGCGCGGTACTAATGCATCGGCCGCCTTACAAAAGGTAAACGATTACTGGAACCGCACACTTAACACTGTACAGGTTGATACCCCCGATACAGCTTTAAATTTTCTTGCCAACGGGTGGCTATTATACCAGGTAATTTCGTGCAGGCTGTGGGGGCGCAGCGGGTTTTATCAATCGGGCGGAGCATTTGGTTTCCGCGACCAGTTGCAGGATGTTATGGCCGTTATTCATGCAGACGCAAGGCTTACACGCAGGCAAATATTGCTGGCAGCATCCCGCCAGTTTAAGGAAGGTGATGCACAGCACTGGTGGCACCCGCCACTTGGCAGAGGGGTAAGAACACATTGTTCAGATGACTTTTTGTGGTTGCCTTTTGTGCTGACAAAATATATTGCTGTAACTGGCGACAAGCAGATATTGGATGAAGAAGTGAAATATTTGGAAGGAAGGCCAGTTAACGCAAACGAAGAATCTTATTACGACCTGCCAAATGTTTCAGACCAAAAACTATCGTTGTATGAGCATGCAAGGCGTGCTGTTGAGCACGGACTGCGCTTTGGCGTACACGGGTTGCCGCTGATTGGCGCGGGTGACTGGAATGATGGTATGAACATGGTTGGCAAAGATGGCAAAGGTGAAAGTGTTTGGCTGGCCTTCTTCTTGTACGAGGTATTGAACGGTTTTACTGAAGTTGCCGCCCTGCATAATGATGATGGGTTTGCACATGAATGCCGCGAGCAGGCTAACACGCTTCGCAAAAATATTAATGATAATGCCTGGGATGGCAATTGGTACCTGCGCGCATTTTTCGACGATGGTACACCACTTGGCTCTGCAGCCAACCAGGAATGCAGTATAGATTCTATTTCGCAAAGCTGGTCTGTTATTTCGGGCGCGGGTGAAGTTGACCGCGTACACACCGCACTGGAATCGTTAAATACGCATCTTGTTAAACGGACAGAAAAAATAATACAATTGCTGGATCCGCCATTTGATAAATCAAGCCTTGAGCCTGGTTATATTAAGGGGTATTTGCCGGGTGTAAGGGAAAATGGTGGTCAGTATACCCATGCTGCTATTTGGGCCATTATGGCCTTTGCCAAGGCCGGCGACAGGGATAAATGCTATGAATTGCTGCAATTGGTAAACCCGGTAAACCACGGAGGCAATGCGGATGAAATTGCAGTTTATAAAACCGAACCTTATGTAATGGCAGGGGATGTATATGGTGTTGCACCACATACAGGCCGTGGCGGCTGGACATGGTATACCGGCTCAGCCGGATGGATGTACCAGTTGATTATTGAATGGGTACTTGGCTTAAAACGTAAACATAATACGTTAAGCTTTGAACCGTGCCTGCCGCCGGGCTGGCCAGGGTTTACAATTCATTACAGGTTTAATAATACTGTTTATTATATAAACGTACAAGCAACTGCTGATGACGAAATGCAGGTATTAGTTGATGATAACATGCAGAATGATAAATTAGTACATCTGCAGGACGACCGCAAAGAGCATTCTGTTGCTATTAAAATAAATCCCGATAAAGAGAAACAGTATATAGACTTTCTTAGCGAGGAAATGGTGGATAAATAAAATTATTGCATGAAAAATAAAATGGCCGCCCGGAAAACTTTCCGGGCGGCCATTTGGGTGTAATTACAATACTTATTACCGTAAGTATTGGGTTTTGTTAGCAACGACCCTTAAATTTTATTTTACCTGCAATTTATCGCCATCAATGCGCCGCATGCGGTTAATACGTTGTTTTTGCAGGCTTTGTAATTTTGCATATTGGTCAGCTGTAAGCACTGATTTTATTTCCTCTTTTTGCGCGGCAAAAAGTTCTTTTACTTTTTCCTTTTTTTGCGCAGGCAACAGAGTGCTGTCGCTGTGCAGGCTTTGCAATTGGGTATGCAGCTGCTCACGCTGGGTTTTTATTTTGGCAACCTGGTCGTCACTAAGGCCAAGGTTTTGTTTCATCTTATCAAGATTTGCAGCGTTTGCATTATGCATGCGCCCGCTAAATCTTTTCCTTCCGTCTGCCATCATTTTTTTCTGGTCATCAGTTAAAATGCTGCTCACCTGCTCACGATGGCTTTTATGCAATGCAGCCAGTTGGGTTTTATAATCACCAAGCGATATTTTATCATTGCCCTGCAGTGCTGCTAATTGCTTATGGTAATCATCATTTGCAGCTTTCATCTGTTTCTTTTGATCGTCTGTTAAATTAAGCCTGCGTGTATTATCAAAACCGCCACGGCGGTGCATGGCCATTTTTCTGCCACCAAAACCATGGTGGGCTGCAGAGTCAGCAGTTTGCGCCGATGCCAGTCCTGCAATAAGAAACAGGGCTGAAAATAGAGTTACTAATCTTTTCATACTATAATAATTTTAATGCATTATTGACCTACGAAGAGCTTCTTGGTTTAAAAACCAATTGTTAAATAGGCAGGAAAGGCAAAATTGTAGGTGAGGGCAAAAAATAAGGTTAATAAAAACTAAATGTGGCCACATTTAGTTAATGGGGCATTTAGCGGATCAACTTGTCCGTGTATGGTTAAACTCATTATAAACCACACCGGCATTGAGCGTTGAAGTTATGAGCGACGGTGTATTTGGCCGCTACAAATGGGTATTACTCTTGCATTTATTTTACTTTCAAACACATACGCCAAATCAATTTAGCTTCGGTATAAAAGTTGGTAAATTCGGGTGTTACCCGTAACCTAATGGTTTAGCCAAGCTATTTTAATGCAGCAATGTATTTTATTACGCTACCGCGGCTGCAGCTTTAAGCACCAGGGCTTTGGTTGCTTTTACACCATCATCATTACCAAGATAACCATCCGTTGGTTTATACATTTTTAGCAGACCACCTTCATATTCTATGCTGGCCCAGCCTTTAAAACCTGAGTCTTTTATAATTTTGAACATCTTTGTAAAATCAGTTTCCTTATCGTTGCCTGCATCATCAAACAAATGCGTTTTAGCGTGTATGCCTTTTGCATAAGGCATAAGTTCCGCAATGCCTTTATACCTATCATATTCTTCAAGGCATTTTGTTTTCATATATGCGTCAATCGTTGCCGCCTCGGGCTTGGTGCGGTTAATGCAAAAATTGCCAAAATCAGCGAGTGTACCACAATGTTTGCTGTTAACCTGTTTCATTACCCCCGCAAGCCATGCAGCGTTGCACGATATACCTACATGGTTTTCTACAATCACATCAATATTGCCTTTCTTGCCATATTCAATCAACCTGCCCAGGCTGTCAACTGCAGCTTTTGCAACATCGTCAGGGTTTCCGTCACCTTCCACATTTACGCGTATCATAGGGCAGCCAAGCGTTGCAGCGGCATCAATCCATTTGTAATGGTTTTCTACTGCTTTCAATCTCGTCGCTTCTGTAAGGTCGCCTAACACACCTTCGCCATCAATCATAATACGCAGGTTATAGGTGCCTGCATCTGCAGAACGTTTTTTTAGTTCATTTAAGAATGTGCTGTCTTTTGCTTTATCTGCAAAAAACATGGAACAATAGTCAAGCCCCTCTATATCAAATTCCTTTTTTACTTTGGATGGAAAGTCAAGCGGGTCAAGTTTCTTCGCCCAAAAATCACTGGCAAGTGAAAATTGCGAAATAGCCAGTTTAAAAAACATTTTCTTTTCTGTTTCTGCGTATAGCCATTTAGGCATAGCAGACGCCAGGCCTGCACCAGCAGCGCCTATAGTCATTTTTTTTATAAAGCTTCTCCTGTTATTCATAAAAAAGTTTTTTTTTGATTGAACGCAGATTGAAAGGATTGTACTGATATCCAGGATTTTTTTGATTAGTCATGCTAATCTGCCTAATCCTTATAATCCGCGTTCAATGTATTTCTATTTCTTAAACGTTACATCAAATACAATAAATAACGCCCCGCCTTTGTAACCATCTTTTGTAAATACAAAATACACATCATGCATACCTGTTGTTGGCATTATCGCCGCTGTTACAGGCATTGGCTTTATTTGCGCAATAGATGAGTTATCCTGTAATATTTCAGGGCTGGTACCTATTAATGTACCTGATGGCGAATCAAGATGTATCTCAATTTTGCCGCCGACTGCTGACATTTGCTCCTTAGGCGCAATAACACTAAAACCAATGCTGTCAATACCTGTAAAATCAATATTGCTGAGCGACATGTTTGACTTGTTGCCCATTGCGATAACCATTTCAGGCCCGTCGGGCAGTTTGAACTTTTGTATCCCCTGCGAAATTTTTGCAGTACCTGCCGGTATCTTCGGCGTTCTTAATATAAGCTGCTGCTGGGTGTTTAAACGTGGTGCGCCCTTGTTACCTTTGTCGGTATATGAAGCATTTATAACAACAACACCGCCATCTTTTGCATCAGCAGGAATTTTTGGTGTATAACTGCCACTTAACGGTAAGGCAGCTGGCTTGGGCTTTGCAAGGCTTAAAATATATTTTACAATTTCCTGGGCATCTGACTTTGATAGCTGCGGGTGCGCAGCC
>JABDGS010000010.1 GCA_013285915.1 Bacteroidota bacterium | reverse complement strand
GCCATAAACGAAGAAAGTTTACCGAAACCGATTTCAGTAAACTTTCTTCAAGCGCTTATCGGCAGTAGTCCTTAGCCGATCTTACAAACCATTTTTCAGTATTATACCTAAAATACCGGCAAAGTAAACTTGTTATTGCCGCTAGCGCTTTGGCATGCAAGCATATACACGCCACCCGCCAGGCCGCTGGCTGGTACGCTTATACTGCCCGCCGATGACACGCCCTTTTTAACCAGCGCGCCACTGGCCGTATAAAGTTGCCAATTGCAAACCGTATTGGTATTGTTTTGTATAATTATTTGCCTGCCTGCACTGTTGTAAAAGGCAGTAAGCCCCGCTATATTGTTGCGGCTGATTTTTATAATGTTGCTGTATACAAACGCACCGTTTTTATCAACCATTTTAAGCCGGTAAAAGCCTGCGGGGTTTAGCGTGCTTTTTTGCTGGTAGTTGTATATTTTAAGGCTATTGCTGTTGCCGGCAGCGGCAATGCTGGCTGCTTTTATAAAATTGACGCCATCAGCAGCTTGCTGCACTTCAAAATAGGCAGTGTTGCTTTCAGCAGCTGTTTGCCAGGTTAATAAATCATCGCCTTTAACCGCTTGCCCGGCAAAGGATGTTAGCGTAACCGGCAGCGCGCCTGTGGTAAGCTTTACAAGTTCGTACCCTTCGGTTATACCGGTTACCTCGCCGCTAAAATATAGTTCGTTGTTAAACACAGTATAATGGTAGTCGGTTGATGAATAGTATATAGGCGAGGCCGTATTGGCAGCCTTCACGGGCACTGTGCCGGCAGTAGTGCCATCGCTTTGGTACACTACGGGGTTATCGGGCGATTCAAAGTACATCAGGTTATTCCATATAGCAGCAAACTGGCTGTTATTGCTAAGCGGCGCTACCAGTTTTGTGTTGGCATCAGTGCCATCGGTTACCCAAAGCTGCTGAAGCCCCCATGCTATAAAATACAGCTTGTTGTTGTACACAATACTGTGGTATGGCAGGCTGCCGTTGCTGCCCGGCTCAACGTCTTTCACCATGTGCGTGTTTGCACTCGTGCCATCCGTTACCCACAGCTCCTGGCCATGCGTGCCGTCTGTAGCTGAAAAATATACATTGTTGCCATACAGGCAAAATGCCTGCGGGCTGCTGTTGGCAAATACGCCGCCGCCATCGCCCGGGCTTATATTTTTTACCAGGTATGTGCCTGCCGGCGTATTGTCTGTGGCCCAAAGCTCAAGACCGTTTACGTTATCATCCCCGCCAAAATAAACCTTGCCATTAAGCGATGCACTGTTGCCCGCCCCGTTAGCAGGGTTAAAATCGCCTTTAAGCAATATTGTGCCCGCCGCAGTGCCATCGCTCGCCCACAACCCATAACCAACATTAGGGCCCGTGCCATTATCGCTTTTAAAAAGCACATCATTGCCGTTTACAACCAGCGTGGTTGTGCCATTAAAGTTGTCGCAAAAATCATTCTTAATTACTTTGGTGCCTGTTACGGTGCCATCGCTTACAAACAATTGCCTGTTGTTGCTGGGCAGGTCAGCCATAAAAAACAATTTATTATTAGCCACAGTGAGGTATAATGGGTTTGAGGCAGTGCTGCCCGGATAAATATCCATAAACAGCTTTGTGCCGGCAACCGTGCCATCGCTTACCCAAAGCTCCGTGCCGTGGCTGTTGTCATCAACAGCAAAGTAGGCTTTGCCGTTATAGGCTGTAAGAAAATTAAAGGTGTAGCTAACCGCGCCCGTTGGCCCCAGATCAATGGTTGATGCGCTGTCGCCTTTTGTTACAAACAATGCGTTGGTTGTGCCGTCAAAAGCAAAAAAGAACATCTTGTCGCCCGCCACCACCAGGCTATTGGGCTTTGAGCTGCCAAAGCGATAAAGGTCTTTTACAAGTTTTACATTAACCTGGGCCTGCAGGCTGGATAACGACATAAAAAGGCATACAGAGAGAGTTAGTAAAGGTGCTTTCATACGTTAAGTGTTAGTTGGGCTAAGTTATAAAATTTGCCGATTATTTCATACAATCAGCCGGCACAATTGTTTGGCCAAATAATTATTTAATACTGCGCAGGCGGCTTAACGCCGGCAAAACCAGCCCATAATAACCGTTAAGTCCCTATTTAGTAAACAGCTATGCAACGCCAAACGCGAAATGAGATATTGGGAGCGAAGAAAAAAGCCGGCGCAACGATGCAAATACGCATGTTAAAAACCTAACAATTCACAAAAAGATTTTGCAGTGCAAACCGTTTGTAAGCTATTTTGCATACAAATAATTGTATGCGTTACTTTTTGGGTTTGGCTATTTTGCTGTGTGTTGTTAGCTGTAAAAAACCGCAGGGGTTTGATTACAGGGATATGAAGAATTTTAAGATTGACAGCCTGGGTTTTGACCATAGTAACGTAAGTATGGACCTTGTGTATTTTAACCCTAATAATTTTGGCGTTGAACTGAAAAAAGTTGACTGCGACGTATATGTTGAGCACAATTATGTTGGCCATTTTAACCTTGACACATTAATGCATGTTAGCAAACGCAGCGAATTTGCGCTGCCCTGTAAAATGCAGGTTAGTATGAAGAATATGTTTAAAAATGCCCTTACTACGGTTTTTGCCAGCGATTTTTTGGTGGAAGTGAAAGGCACTGTAAAAGCGGGAAGGATGGGTATTTTTATAACTTTTCCGTTTAATTATTCGGCCAGGCAGAAATTCAGCATGTTTTAAGGCTATATTTCAAAAATTCATTTCCTCAACAACGGCTGGCTGGTTAAAATTGCTATATCGCAGCCACTTTGGTACTACTTTAAAGTGCACCAACCCCGGCCAGGAAGCTGTGTGCTGCCTGCCGTCAGGATATACTGAATAATAGGTTTCCCTGTAAATATCATCGTCAGCACCGCTTATCTCAACGGCCTCGCCTTCGTACTGTACGGTAGTTTCGTTATGCCAGCCAATTACAAGGGCCACGTATGGGTTTTGTTTAATATTTTGGTATTTGCGGCTGGTATTTATGGTATCAAATACAATTTCAAGAGCAGGTGTAACGGCTATCCCTACAACGGCTGCTTCCGGTTGACCGCTGGCGCTGTTTGTGGCGATAACCGCAAGTTTATGAGAGCATATGAAGCGATATATAGCCTCCTTAGTCATGCTCAAGGCTTCAATTGTTAATTTTGTATAGATTGTTGCGAAGTCGCCTCCGGGATCACAAGATTGATGCTAATATTTGGAAACATTGCCCTGATAACCTCAACGGGAATATTGTTAGTATCAATAAAATACCAATCTCTTGCATTAGATGAGATTGCAATAAGAGTGGATTTCCGTACAAAATCCCCATTTTTATCTATCATTTTAATTGTTTCCGGTATAGTACATTGCCATTCTTTGCCAGCTAAAATGATCTTTGAGGGGTTTCCCGTTGATACGGACATATTCGCTCCGTCTTTTGAACTGCTATCGCCAAAAGACTTTTTTAAATCGCCCTCCATTTTTGCCGCACCACCTGTTATTTGTACAAGCTTTGGGTAAATACATTTTATGAATGTCTTAAAATCTTTTTTGTTTACGGCGTCACACATTATTTTTAGTCGTTGATTTATAGCCGCAGTAGTATCAAATTTCGACTGCGCTTGTGTTCTGTTGAAAAAAAGAACACAAACTAAAAAGGTAAAAACTAGCGGCTTCATAGTATCGTTTAGTTGATTCAACAATCTCGTTATTTTACAATCTCCTGTATCTTCCTTTCAAACGCGGCAAACTGGCTATCAAGCTGGGTTTTTATGCGCCCTTTTACTTTTTCGTCAGGTATAAAACTATATTCAATACTGTTATACACAAATTGTTTTATGTCTTTATAGGCAATATTTTTATAGCGGCTGGCAAGCAGCACATACTGTTCAATCAGGTTGCTGCGCAGTACCCCGGCATCGTCAGTGCTTATAGTTATGGGCACATTAAACTGCTTGTACAGCGTAATGGGGTGCCTGTCGTCCTGTACTTTTAAAATAAACTGGTTGCTATACAGGTTTATTTCAATAGCAATTTTATTGGCGGCCATATACTTCAGCAGGTCGTAGCAATCATGCTCGTAGGGCATATCAACACCATGCCCAATACGGTTTGCGCCGGCTACATGCACGGCATCGTTTATGTGCCAGGTAAGCTCCTCCGGCTTAACCATGCCAAGCACCAGTTCACCCGCATGCAGGCTGCATTTTACATTTTTGTACTGCGTTTTGTTACGGCAATACCTGAACATTTGCATGTGCAGCCAGTAATCGCGCATGGAAATATCGTTATTCTCAGGGGCAAGAATATTTACACCACCCAAAAGTTTGCTGGTATCAGTTGATACAGCCTCGAAAGACAATACCATTTTCCTGAACACAAGGGTAGGTGCGATAACCCGTACAAATGCAAACTGGTAACGAATGGTAAAATCGGCATCATCCAATCCCAGCCTGTAGTGCATGTCGCTTATATATTTGTTATTGGCCGCCGCCACAGGCTTAAGCGGCTGTATAATTGCGTTGTAAATGGTATCAAGTATCCTGAAAGTTAGCGCGGTATCTTTTTTATCCTCCGCGTCCTCCAGTTCATCGTCAAGGTTACCGGCTGGCAGTTTTGCTGCGTCATCACCTGCGGTGCCTGTCATCGTTTCAATATAGTTTACATGCTCGGCCTTTGCACGGTTCTTTAATTCCAGTAAACCCTGCTCAATGGTTTTATTGCTGGCAACGCCAAATAGCGGGAAAGTCTCAAAAAACAATTTGTCCGAAGGGTAGCTAACGCCGTTATAGTCCTTTACGCTCCATATTTGTATAAGCTTTTGTTTGTAGGCATCTAGCTGCCCGGCTTTACGGAGTGTTGAAAAGAGCTGCCAGTCAATGGAGTTTCCGGGTTTATCAGCAACTTCAAGCGTTTTGGTATTGATGTAGTAATCGTTATCAACCACGTAATCAATATATGTTTCGGTGTAGATGGAGCCGGTTAAATGGTTGTGCAGGTCGCCGCCCTTTGGCATAAGCGAGAAAAAAGCCGTAAGTGCTGCTTTATTATTTCGGATGCTTTCAAGGTAATTATCAACCATCTGCGCTTTTATGGCGAAGGCATACAAAACAAGTATTATTGGTAATGCAACTTTTTTGAATGTTTTACCGCTGCTTTCTGCTATATGATCATTTGAAGTTCCTGGCGTGGCTATTGTGTAATTGTTTTTCGGGGGCTGCATAGAATATATTAAAGTAGCCAAATATAGAAAAAGAAGTGTATAACATACTGTTTTGCGTGTTCAGGTTGTTATTTCTTTACCGCTTTTACAATATGCAGCACTACCGGGGCAACAAGAAAAGAGAAAGAACGGCTTACATCCATACCAAGGTTTTTAAATTCTTCAGCGTATTCAGCTGTATACCTTAGATCTGAAATAAGCGCGGTACCACCGGTTTTTAAAACGCGGGCAATTTCGGCACATGCTTTAGCGCGGCCCTGTTTGGTGGGTATATTATGCAGGCAAAGGTTTGAGAGTACATAATCAAAACTGCTGTTGGCAAGGGGCATATCCTGCGCGTCGGCGTTTAAAATGGTGATCCGTTCTTTTACTTCTTCCAGCTTTGCGTTGGCCATGGTTGCAACACTGCTGTTGTTCGCCATGTCTTTATTATTCCAAATATCAATGCCAATGCTTTTACCAACAACAAGCCTCTTGGCGGCACCAATCATTAACAAGCCGCGGCCAGTGCCCACATCAAGCACCTGCTCATCACCGTTCCAGGTAAGCATGTTTAACATCCTGTCGCGGTGACGAAATTTTTCAACGCGCAGGTACATTACCATTAAAAATAATATTATCACACCTGTGGGCGCAAGCGAAAAAATAATATTGCTGATCGATCTTGCATTATTGTTTGAAGAATAATGTAGAAAAATGGCAAGTATAATAGCGGCTATGGTAACAACAAGAATAGCTATGCCCGTGCGGGGAGCATCAACGCCATAGTCTGGCATAGATTTGCGCTTGTGGGAAGACATGTTATGGTTAGTTGTGTGCGATTGTAATTTACCGATATTAAACCAGCAGCAGGAGGGAAATACATGAATGGCACAATAATAATCCAATTGCTGGTTTTATAACCAATTACCATGCAACCCGGCCCAATTAACCTGTATTTACTTATCAACTAATAAACCAACTAAAGCCACTTATTAGTCCTCATCCAATTTAAACAAGTATCAAACCATTTATCCTGCGTGGTATGGTTGTTAAGCCCAAAGCCATGGCCACCATGTTCATACAAATGCAGTTCAGCAGGTATTTTATATTTAACCAACTGGTTGTAGTAAGCTATACTATTTGCAACCGGCACCACGTCGTCGTCAGAAGCGTGTACAAAAAAAGCGGGCGGTGTTTGCGCATTTACCTGGTCTTCGTTACTAAAATAATTCACCCATTTTTCGTCGGCATTCTTGCCTATTAAGTTTTCTCTTGAACCCATGTGAGCGATTGACGGATGGAAACTTATAACAGGGTAGATGAGCATGGAGAAGTTAGGGCGAAGATTTGCGCCTGATAATTCACTCCGTACTGGCCTGTCGAAATGAGTGCTTAATGTAGCAGCTAAATGGCCGCCCGCAGAAAAACCGATCACACCAACTCTGGCTGTGTCAACACCATATTCTGCAGCATTTTTACGGATGATGTATAATGCCTGTTGTGCATCCATAAGCGGCACAAACATTTTATCGGTCATGCAGGCATCGTTTGGTATTCGGTATTTTAACACGAATGCGGTAACACCGGCATCATTAAAGGCCCTGGCAATATCCGCGCCCTCGTGGCCAGCGGCAACAATGCCATAGCCGCCGCCGGGTATAACTAATACAGCCGTGCCATTTTGCTTTTCCTTAGGCGGGATATAAGCGGTTAAAGTAGGTACTGTAATGTTGCTTATTATTAATATACCGCTGGTGCTGGAAGTCTCTTTTATATCACAAGGTTTTGCATTTGGGATAGCTCCATTATATAGCGGCATTTCTTTTTGAGCAATGGCTGACAATAAAGAAAACATGCTTATGGCGGTTATTAATAGTTTATGCATGGTTATACAATTCAATCGTTAAAAAAATCAGCCTAAAGATAGGGAGAAGTTGATTAGGTGGGTTAAAAGCTAAAAAGCAAATTAAAAGGTAATTTGATATGATAAGCAAAACGGGGTAAATACTTTTGGGCGGCCACAAACCACTAAATGTACGCAGTAAATATGTAATTTTGGAGGACAAGAACAGGCTATGGGATTAGTATATGCAAATATTGACCTGATAAATGCAGTGGATCATGAAAATGCCCGCCGAAATATAATTGGTGAGGAAGAAGTAAAGCGTATGCACGTAATAATGATGGTTGATAGCGGCGCATACATGATGGCTATTAACGAGACAATACAATCTCAGTTAGAGCTGCCACTGATTGAAAGGCGCAAAGTACAGGTTGCCGATGGCCGGGTTGTTGAATATGATGTGGTAGGGCCTATACATGTGCATTTTGCAAACCGGAAGGCAACATGTAACGCATTTGTTTTGCCAGGAGATTGTGAGCCTTTACTGGGCGCAATACCAATGGAGGAAATGGACGTGCTTATACACCCCTTGCGGCAGGAACTAATAGTGAACCCTGAGCATCCTAATTATGCTGTGTTAAAAATGAAGTAAAAGTTTTAGAATATAAATATAAACTACAGTAACGCGTTCACATATTTTGTCCAAAAAACAAGCTGCTGGTTAAATATTGCTTTTGCGTCAAGTATTATGTCGCTGTAATAAGTAATAACATACCGGTGGGTAGTATTGTATTCAAACCCGCTGCTATTTTGCGAAAACAACATATCCAGCGCAAAGGCGTTACCAAAAATTGCCTTTAGGCCACTAAGCTTTAATGCATCTTTTTCATCTGCCGCTAAAGCCAGCGGGCGAATGTATTTATGGTAAACAGCCATAGCAGTATCATTAACTGCAAGGCCTTTTTCCATTATCAAATTGTCCTTGTCGGGATTGGCGTATTCAAAAAAACTGCCGTCAAAAATGGTGGTCAACTCACTGTTCTTATTGTATAAACAATTAAAGAAATATTTTTGCGGGCTGTGAAAACTGTATTTGCATACACCGCTATTGCCTATGCTGTTAAACCATGCACCCATAGTAACAGGCTGCGTACTATTAACTGATGGGTCAATTACATAAATATTGGTTTCACCATTTTCTTCGATCCGCACGGCCGGTGCAACATGATAATTCCAGCTTACAATATCAAAAGGGGAGAGTTTGTTTTCATCTTCCATAAACATTGCCCTGATATCCCCCGTCTGTAACGTGGCAGGTGCGAACAGCCATATTTTGGAATGCTGAATGTTTAACTTCTTCTCTAAAATCATCGACATCAACTGTGCCCTTTGCTGGCATCCACCCTGGCGATACTTAAAATCAATTTTAGAATCGATGGTAATGCTGTCAAATGCATTTTTAATAGTTTCAAAACTGTAACTTTTTAGCAGGTTGATATCATCTGCCGGAACAAACTCTGGCCACATTGGCTAAATATGATTAATAGTAAATTTTGGAAAATTGAGATGCACGGGACAGGGCGACGATTGAACATTTATTGCAAAAACGCAACCCGAATATGTGAAACATAAAGCTACGTGAAATGTTTGATTAAATTTTTTAATAAGTGGTGTGAAACCAGAACACTAAGCTCCACTGAGTTTTTTAAGGAGTTTCACAGATTTTTTTTTCAACACATAGGCATATAGAAAACATAGGAACACACTGAAAGGGATATATAAAAAACACATGAAAAAGGAGACATAGAAAGCTTCGCTTTTGCACATAGTCCGAAGCGTGCCTTTGGACGAAAATCCTCCGTAAAAATTTTAAACCGGAAACTCGGTGCCCCTGTGGTTAACCATCCTCCGTAAAAACTTTAAACTTCAGACTTTAAACTTTAAACTTCTTAAAAATGCAGGTTCCAGGTAACGGATGGGATGATAGGGAATAAGGAAACCTGTTTAGCGCTTACGTTTAAGGTGCCGTTTGATGCTGAACCTTCCTGGCTAAAATAATAAAAGTAGGGGTTTAACCTGCTGTACACATTATATATACTAAACACCCAGTTTGTAGTGCGTTTACGCGGCTTTTTTGGCGTTGGCGTGTAGGTTGCTGAAAGGTCGAGCCGGTTATAAGGCTTCATGCGGTATTGGTTTATACCGCTGTATTGTTGTGTTAATACGCCGCCAATAAAATAAAAACGTTCCGGCAGGGAGATGGCATTACCGGTACCAAAAATAAATACTGAAGATACTTTCCATTTTGCGCTGATAGTATACATGCCAACCACAGAAAGATCGTGCCTGCGGTCGTAGTGGCTTGGATATTTTAGGCCCTGGTTTAAGTCAGGAAATTTTCTCCATGACCATGATAGCGTATAACCAACCCAGCCGGTAAAACGGCCTTTTACTTTATTTATAAATAACTCCGCTCCGTAACTCCAGCCTTTGCCAAAAACAAACGATTGTTCCGGGTCAGTGAGTGTATTGGGTGTGTAGCCTTCTTTATATTCAATCTGGTTCTGCATGGTTTTATAATACAGCTCCAGCGATGTTTCAAACATGTTGTTATTAAAATTCCTGAAATAACCCGCCGCATACTGCCAGCCAATTTGAGGTTTTACCAGCAAAGTGCTGGGCACCCAAATATCGGTTGGCAGGGTAGTACCGGCATTGCTAACAAGATGTATGTATTGCAGGTTGCGTGTAATGCCTGCCTTTATAGAACTGTTATCGTTTATAGAAACGCGAACAGTAAACCGCGGCTCTAAACCGCCATAGGTTTTTACTGTTTGCCCTTTGGAATATATTGTGCTGTCGGTTTTATTGCCGTTTGCATCTGTTGTGTAAGACTTATAACTGCCTACCTGTTGAAACAAACTGTAGCGCAGGCCATAATCTAATCGTATTGCCTTGCTTATATCCCAATCATCCTGTATGTAAAATGCGTACTCATTGGCGTATTTTTCCTGCGCGCTGTTGGGCGTAAACTTTGTTGAATCCTGGCTGCCGCTGAACACACTTGGGATGAAAGTGTGATATGTATACAATGCGCCAAATTTAACCTTATGCGTTGGGGATGCGTAGTAATCAAAATCAATCTTGCCGTTTAGATCGTGTATGCCGGAGGACAGGTTAAATGCAAAATCGTTCTGAGCGCCGTTAAACTTAAAGTTATAATCATTGTAAACGAGTGTTGTGTTTGCGAATAATTTTTTGCTGAAAATGTGGTTCCAGCGCAGTGTTCCAGTGGCATTACCCCAGGGGATAGATGTTTTAAAAGAGCGTTCCTGGTTATTGAATGCAAATTTGTCACGGCCAAAATATCCGCTTAAATACAGCCTGTCGTTGTTGGAGAACTGGTAGTTTATTTTAGCATTAACATCATAAAAATAATAGCCAGAGCCTTTGTAATTGCCTGACGCCAGCGCCGGTGCAGTCAATGCATCAATATAAGTTCTGCGGGCTGAAAGGATGTAAGAGGCCTTATTTTTTTTAATGGGACCCTGTATGGAAAATCTTGAGGCGATAAGCCCTATACCCGCATCAATTTCAGGCTTGTTAACATTGCCGTCTTTCATGGCGATATCAATTACAGATGAAAGCCGCCCACCATACTGCGCAGGCATGCCGCCCTTTATGAGCGACAGGCTTTTAATAGCATCTGAATTGAAGACGGAAAAAAAACCGAACAGGTGGCCGGTGTTATACACAACGGCATCATCAAGCAGAATAAGGTTTTGATCTGCACCACCACCGCGTACATAAAAACCTGCATTGCCCTCACCGGCGTTGCGCACGCCGGGCAACAATTGCAGGGATTTTAAAATATCTGATTCTCCCAAAAATGTGGGTAATGCTTTAACGGTTGCTATGGAAAGCTCAACCTTACCCATTTGTGCCGTTTTTACATTGTTCTCTCTTTTTTTTGCCAAAACGGTAACATTGTTAAGCACTGCTGACAGTGGCACGAGCAGTATGTTTACGGTTTTATTATCATTGAAATCCACAACCGTTTCCTGTGGCTGGTAACCAATATAAGAGAAAATTAAATGATGCTCACCGCCCGGTAACGTAACAGAAAAAAAGCCATACTGGTTTGTGGTAATCCCTGTTGATTGCCCTGTTACGGCAATATTAGCGCCGATAAGTGTTTCACCGGTCAACGAATCTTTTACGTAGCCATTTAAAGTAAACTTCTGTTGTGCAAATGATGATAATGCTGTTACAAAAACGAAGCACGCGGTTATACAATATTTCATCAGCACAAAATTTCAAAAGAGGCGTCGAATAATTATTTTGAACGAAAATCAAGCGAGTCCTGCACATTGCCGCAACCCAGCATAGCGGCGTGGTATTTAGGGTGCTTTGTGCCCATATAAGGGTTTATGATACTGTCAATATTACTCAGCCAAAAAGCTTCTTTGTCTTCACCAAAAGCCATAGGGCAGCGCATGTGGTAAATAACCTGCTGATCGTACTTAACGGTTTGTAAAAGGCTGTACATATTTTCGGAAAGCTCAGCGAATGACCTTCTTTTATCTGCGATGGCCGAGTCACCTGCAAGGCCAATACAATCTGAAGTAACGTTTGATGCCACGCTTTTTGCAGCCAATATTACTGAACTATCAGCTTTTAAAGAATCAAAGGGCACTTTATTCAACAGCCCTTGTAAGGAACTTGCTTTTGCGGAAGCCTGCGCTGTGTCCCAATTTACCAAAGCGTCATGCAGGCCATAATATGCCTGCAGCACGGCATTAAAAGGGGTTGTAAATGCAGGGGTATTTTTGCTTTGTGCTAAAGGTTGCTGCTTTGGGCCGTCATTTGCCGGGTTATCACTTTTGTTGAAGAAAATAAAATAAACAGCTACGGCTACCACTACAAGGCCAATTAAAAACAACCCTTTTTTCATAAAACAGTAATTAGTGGCGCAAAGGTAGGGAACAGATGGCAGATTGATGGTTGCGGAAAAGGACAAGCATTAAATATAGTGTTAAAGAAAAGAGGTTAATCACAGAAAGCCCGAAAGAAAAACACTTCGCACTATGTGCAAAAAGCGAAGCTTTTCTATGTCCCCTTCTTTACCTGGGCTGTTTCTATGTGTTCCTATGTTTCCTATTGCGCCTATGTGTTAAAAATACAACACAAACATAGAGGAACAAGGCTATTTAATCCGTAATTGATGGCATTGCCCAAGCATCCGAACTTAATGCTTAGGTTAAACGAATACATCAGTCCAACTCATCACCCAAGCGCAGTAACTCATTTCGTTTATACTGCACGCCCGGTGCTTCAAAACATTTGGCCAATTCCTCAATTAAAACCTGGATAACGCGCTTATGGCTGAGAGGCTTGAAATAGGAAACAGTAGGAGGGACTGAGATACGTTTAAAATAATTCTCTATATCCCTGTGTGTAAAAGGCTGCCCTGTGGTGGCATCAACGTAAAAACTTATTTTAGTTTGGGGGTGACCACTAAACGTTGCGGGGTCGTAATCAGAATGAAAGAACGCCAGTACAAATTGTTTGGGGATGTTTATAGCCCGTACAGGCATATCAAGCAACTCGGCAAGAATTAAATATAATATGCCATTGCTAATAGTATTGCCTTTTTTGCTTTGCAAAACCTTGTGTATAAAAAAATCATCCGGGTTGGTGTACCCAACCTCGGTACCTTTTAAATTATAATAGTTGTAAACAATGCTTGAAATTACGTTTGCCTGCTCAAGCGGTGTAAGAAAGCTGTTTAATTCAAGCCATACATTGCGGCGTATTTTTTCAATCTCCTGCAAAACGGGTGTGGTTTGCAGTTCAGGATATTGAAATTTTGAAACAAGTAAAGCACCAAAAAGCAGGTCGTGGTAAGGGCTGTTTCCCCATTCGCGTATATCCCTCAATAAATCAGAATAATGCAGGCGATGAATAAGCATCTCGATCCTCGTTTGCACATCCTCACTAATGGTATTTTCCCAAAGATCTTCCAGGTTGGGAATAATGCCTTTGCCATACTCCACTATCTTGTTGCTTACCGTGCTGAACACTTCTTCGTCCGGGTCATCGATTAGCGTAAACAAGGCTGATATTTCACGGTTTTCCTGCATCTTAGAATATTAACTACAAACTAACGTAGATTTCTGATAATTAGAAGCTAAAGTTATTCTACAGGTGTGAAGAAGTTGGGGGGCGGGGGCTGTTCATAGTTCATGGTTAATAGTTCATAGCAAGAAGGTAACGTAATACTTTGATGCCTGGTGTTGTTTTAAACTATTTATGTATAAAGAAGGCGCATCGTTCCTGGCTATGAACCATGAACTATGAGCCATGAACCAAATACAACCAAACGCTACTTCTTCCTTGCCCCTTTCTTCTTCGGCGGGTTGGCTTTTATTTCCTCCATTATTTGCTTCACCTCCTCAATGGACAGATCGGCAACACGGTCCTGCTGCTCTTTGCTGAGTTTATAATTGCGCAGGCCTTGTTTTATGTAAGGGCCATAAGGGCCTTTTAAAAGTTGTATTTTTTCCTTCTCAAAAACTTTTATGGTACGCTCGTCCTTTGCTACACGTTTCTCCGCAATCATCGGTGCCACTTCTTCAAGCATTACGCTATAGGGGTCCATTTCTTTGTTGAGGGAGTAGAATTTTTTGTCGTGAGAAGCATAAGGGCCAAACCGGCCAATATTCACCAGCACATCCTCGCCTTCAAACTTGCCCAGGTTGCGCGGCAGCTTAAACAACTCCATTGCCTCGTCGAGCGAAATGGTTTCTATACTCTGCGTTGATTTTAGCTTGGCAAAACGTGGTTTTTCCTCTTCGTTAACTTCCCCGATCTGTACCATCGGGCCGTAACGGCCCATGCGCGCTGTTATACGTTTGCCTGTACCAGCCTCAATGCCTAACTCACGTTCACCTCTAATACGTTCAGCAGTTTCCAGCGTGTTTTCAATATCCTTTTTAAATGGCTTATAAAAACCATCTACCATCTTTGTCCATTTTACCTTGCCTTCGGCAATTTCATCAAACTCCTGCTCAATGCTGGCGGTAAAACCATAATCCATTACATCGGCAAAGTATTGGTTTAAAAAATCTGTTACAACCAGCCCCAGGTCAGTGGGGAACAACTTTGATTTTTCAGCCCCGGTATTCTCCTGGTCGGTTTGTTTTGAAATTTTGTCATCGCGTAACACCAACACCCTGAAATCTCTCTTTACCCCCTCTTTATCTCTTTTTTCAACATACAATCTTTTTAGTATGGTTGAAATGGTGGGTGCGTAGGTAGACGGGCGGCCAATACCCAGTTCTTCCAGCTTTTTTACAAGGCTGGCTTCCGTATATCTTGGTGCAGGCCGGCTGAAGCGCTCAGTTGCCTTCATTTCCTTAAACTCAAGCTGCTGGCCAACCCTTAAAGGGGGCAGTACACCTTCACCGCCTTCCTCCTCAGGTTCGTCGTCGTCATGGTCTTCCATGTACACTTTTAAAAAACCATCAAATTTCAATACCTCGCCCTGGGCCGTTAACTCGGCCTTATTTGTTGATATATCAATTTTTGCGGTGGTTTTTTCCAGCTCTGCATCGGCCATCTGGCAGGCCATGGTACGTTTCCAAATAAGCTCGTACAATTTTTTTGCATCTGTATCATCCACCGTCATATTTTCCATGTATGTGGGGCGAATGGCTTCGTGTGCTTCCTGGGCACTCTCGTTCTTATTTTTAAACTTTCGTACCTGTGCGTACTTATCACCGTACTGCTTACCTACCTGGGCCCTAATGTCATGCACCGCGGTATCGCTAAGGTTTACACTGTCGGTACGCATATACGTTATATAACCACTTTCGTAAAGTTTTTGCGCCAGCAGCATGGTTTTAAAAACACCGTAGCCCATTTTACGGCTTGCTTCCTGCTGCAGGGTTGATGTAGTAAATGGCGCTGCGGGAGACTTACGTGCGGGTTTTACCTGTATATCTCTTACTTTATAACCGGCACCCGCACAACTTTTTAAAAACTTTTCAGCATCTTCGGCAGTGTTTTGTTTGCTGCCTTCTGCCTTAAAGGTTACTTTTTTGTTATTAATATCATTAGCAGCAAAAAAGGCCTCGATTTTAAAGCTGCTGGTAGTATTAAAGGCATTTATTTCGCGTTCCCGTTCGGCTATAAGCCTCACTGCCACACTTTGCACGCGCCCGGCACTCAGTGAGCCGCGCATGCTCATTTTACGCCATAAAACCGGGCTTAATTCAAAACCAACTATCCTGTCTAAAATGCGCCTTGCCTGCTGGGCGTTAACAAGGTTAAGGTCAACAGTGCGTGGATTATCAACAGCGGCGCGAATTGCCGGTTTTGTAATTTCATGAAAAACAATGCGTTTGGTACTTGCGGGGTCAAGGCCCAGCACCTCGCATAAATGCCAGCTTATTGCTTCACCTTCACGGTCCTCATCCGTTGCCAGCCAAACTTCGTCACTTTTTTTAGCCAGTTTCTTTAGTTCAGCTACCACTTTTTGTTTGTCTTCAGGTACAATATAGCGCGGGGCATAGTTTTTTTTAATATCAATGCCCATATCGTCTTTTTCAAGGTCGCGTATATGCCCGTAACAACTTTTAACCTCAAAATCGCTGCCCAATATCTTTTCAATAGTTTTTGCCTTGGCAGGGGACTCTACTATTAATAAATTTTTCGCCATTTCTTTTTTTCGTAATAATTTTTTACCGGCTATGTAACGTTAACCAGGCTTTTGTGCACTTACACCCCGGCCTGCGCAATACCATACCGCGGGTGTAAAAAAAATCAATTTTGCATCAAAAATAGGATGCAAAAGCAATTTTTAAACCCATGCAATATTAAGGCAATCAATCAATAATCAAAAAAACCTCATTTTTTAACCGCCGAATTGCGGTATAAAATCGCGTAAAATTGGTACGGGATTCATAAATAAAGGATGATAGGGATTTGTTTTTAACAATGGCTTTTCAAGGCAACTTTTTTTATAAAAAAGGAATATATTCACAACTTATTTTATTCAATGCATTGCCCGAACGTAAAAAAGAGGGTTAAGATTGCAAGCACAAATGAGACATATTAAAAAATCCAATATCCTGCTGGTACCCTTTATTGTTCTCACACTGTCCATAACTGTATTGTGCGTGTTAGTACAATTGTTATTGCAGAATTCCCTTGACGACATGAAGTCTGATACGGCAATTACAGCTGCCGCTACCCACCAACGGGTTTTAGCCAACCAGGTGGTAAATAATGTTGCAGCCGATAACCTTGGTGGTATATTAACACAGCCCTCGCTTGATACCTTACTGCGCGATTTTTACACAACACATAAATTATTACTTGCACTTGATAAAAAGAGGGTACAGGAAGATGCGGATTATATTAAGATGTTTAATGATATGGACATTACTTACGGGGAATTTTCCAAAGCAGTAATGGTAAACGCCAGCTCTGATAGTGACAATTATAACAAATTTGTTTTACTGTTGAAGAAACAGGCAGACTATGTAAAGCAACTGGATTTATTTATAGCAGCGGTAAATGGCAACTCTGACGCGAAGGTGGAACGGTTTAAGATAGAAGAATTATTTTTAACTGCTTTTTCCCTGGCCATAGTAATAATTGAAGTAATATTTATTTTTCTTCCTGCCATACAAAAAATTAAAAAGCAATCCCGGCAATTCCGGGCAATTGCATTTAACAATTCTCATATAATAAGACAGCCACTGGCAAATATTAAGGGGTTGCTGGATATTATTGATGCCAGCAAATTAGACAACGAAACGAACGAAATATTTGGAATGCTGAAACAGGAAGCTGACAAGTTAGATGATGTTATAAAGAACAATATTCTTCACACCATTGATGAATGATTTGCCTGCGATTGCGATCTTTTATGGCAGCACCTTCACCATTATATTTTTAAAATATACTTTGCTTTTAGGGTCGTGGCCCTGCAGTGCAAATGTACCGTTAGAAATAAGCCTTTCTTCTTCACCTTTTGGGCGCAACGGGTTGGCAGGCTCGGTATAATCAACCACCACAATATCGTTCAGCTTAATAATTACCCTTTTGCCCACCACTTTAATATACTCGGTATACCAAACATTGTCCTGTATATATTTCTCTTTAATATCAACAATATCGTACAGGCTGCCGGTTCTTTTCCAATCGGTGTGGCTGTTATTTACCTGAACTTCATACCCCTTTGAAGGCCAGCTGCCCTGCTGAAACTGTGTATGAAAATAGATACCCGAATTACTGCCGGGCATCGTCATAACATCTGCCTTGAATTCAAAATTTTTAAAATCGTGATTGTTAACAGGCCCATTATAAAACAGGTGGGCGGTGTTGCCATTTACAATTATCATCCCGCTGTCAACACGAAAAGTTGAGGCATTATCGCCCACTTTCCAGTCATTCATTGTTTTGCCGTCGAATAACGATACCCACCCGCTTTTGCCTTTTGGTGCAAACGCAGTGGCCGCAAAAACACATATAACTACAATACAGGGGAAGATAATTTTTTTCATGTGACGATTGTTTTTTGGAACGATGAAGCTACTGAATATTTGTATATGCTGCCAATGCATTTATTTATATTTGATGCATATAATTTTATTAGTAAACGTAGCTGATTATATGGAAATAACAATAACCCGCGCGGATGAGGAAACTATAAAACCTTTGAGAATATTGTTTTTACATGAAGGCAATTTTCAGTTTGTATGTAATTCATACCACGCGCGCAACTGGGCTGATAATTACCTATTATTAGTTGACGGTTTAATGGCTGGCTACGGTTCATTATACGGCGAAACAGACAGAAACAAAAGAGACACCATTTTTGAATTTTATGTAATTCCGCCGTTTAGAAATATAGCTGAGATTTTTTTTGATAAACTTTTACCGGTTTCAAAAGCCAGCTTTATTGCATGCCAAAGCAATGATGCCCTGATAACAGCGATGCTTTACAGGTTTGCCAAAAATATTAATGCAGAAGCGATACTTTTTAAAGATAATGCTGTAACCGCGCTTGCATGCCCCGGGGTTATTTTCAGGGCAAAGAAAACGGGGGAGAATATATTTGAGCACAAGGGTGAGCCGGAAGGTGATTATGTTTTAGAGCAGGAGGGCGAAGTTGTTGCAACAGGCGGATTTCTGCTGCATTACAATATTCCCTACGCCGACTTGTACATGGAGGTAAGAGAGGATAGCCGCCGTAAAGGGTACGGTAGCTTTCTGATACAGGAGTTAAAAAAAACATGCTACCTGGAAGGCAGGGTTCCGGCTGCGCGTTGCGGTTTAAACAACCCCGCTTCAAAAGCAACTTTGCTAAGGGCCGGTTTTGCAGTATGCGGGCACAGGTTAGAAGGGGAGGTGAAGGGATAACAGGAAGAGGCTGTTTACCAACCCATGCGTGTTTTTAGGTTTTGAATATGTGCAATATGGTGGCGGTTATGCCAGGAGTAATTGCCGATAAGCTCTTCAATACTAAATTCCCTCTCAGCTTCCGGGTGATATATTTTTCTTTTCAAATCATTTGCATCTAATGCCCGTAATAGTTTTACCCAGCGCGGTATCAATCCATTCATAATAGTAAGTGAGGGCGTAATGTCTCCATTATCACTATCCGGCAGAGCAGCCCACTTATCTTCAAGATAGGGCTTAATAACAGGTGTATCTTCAGTTAATGCAAGCTTTATGCGCATGTAGCCATTCACGTTAAAATCTGGAAAATGGTGGACGACCTGTTGTACTGTCCAGCCACTGGGGCGGTAAGGTGTGGCCAATTGCTCTTCCGTAAGGCCATCAACAAGCGCATTCAATTTTTGCGGTGTGGCGGCAATATCATCAACCCACCCACCAATAAGTTCTGCAGCAATTACAACGGGAATTTCAAATTTACCAATAGGATAACGCAATTGTTCTGTGTCTTGCGGCATACAAATTTTTGTGATAAATGTACAAGCTGGTTTACTTTAGAATACTACCGCTTATATATTTCACTTGCTACCGCACTGTTTTTTTAATTGCACAGCCAGACCGTGGCGGGGCACAGTTAAGTGTGGTGTTGAATTATAAGCTTTATAAATGTGGCGCTGCGGGTTTTATGGGCTTTTCAAAAGTATTAACGCCTTTGGTTTTTAACCTGCGGCGAAACACTTTATCCCAGCAGGTAACATACAGCACATCTAAATTTGCGCCGCCAAAACAAACATTTGACGATTGCCTGCCCGGCACAGGTAATACTGCATTTACGCGCCCTGTTTGATCTAATATCTGGATACCTATTCTTGTAGCCACATACGTGCGCCCCGCAGTATCGCACCTAAGGCCATCAGGCCATGCATTTTCCTCATTGTCGGGCACCTCAAGCCATCCATATTTTTGTTTATTGGTTAATTTCCCGTCAGGTAGTATATCATAAATCCAAACCCAATGTGTTGCTGATTCGGTAATGTATACCTGTGTTTGGTCTGGCGTAAGCGCAATACCATTTGCGAACTTTAAACCCAGGTCAACAATTGTTTTTTCGCCGCCGGGTTTTATCAACCATATCTTGCTTGGGTTTTGTACCCCTTCGGGGGCGGTAACATAAATATTGCCGTTGTTAGCAACTACAAGGTCGTTACCATTAATACTGTCGGCAATAACGGTTTCTTTACCTGCATCATCGTAACTTATTATTTGTTTGGTTTCACCAGCAACCACGTATCGTTTTCCATCAGGGCCAAAAGCTGTGCCACTGGCTTTTTTAGCATACACCGGCAGCGTGGTTAACTTACCATCCAAACCTACTTTATATGTTTTTGATGCGGGAATGTCCTGGTAAAAAGCCTCGCCCTGGGCGTTGGTTGCCGTACCTTCAGTAAAGCCATATTTGTCGCCCACCAGTTCCCAATCCTCGCCGGGTATCAATAGGTCATTTAAAAATTGGTTTTTTGACCGGCCTTCTTTAACTGGTGCAGGCCAGTCTTTCCATAACCAGCGCATTGCATCCGGAAAAATTGCTGTGCCCTGGTTGCCGCTGTGGGCACCCTCGCCCCAGGTATGGTTTACCTCGTAGCCGGCAAAGGTTAACGCCCGCTCCATTGTTTGGTTTGTCATCCACCAGTCGCCGGCGTATATATTTAAATCGTTGCTGCCATCCTGTAAAAACACCCGTATAGGTTTAGGTTCATACCTGCGTATAAGCTCTTTAAACCTGTCTGCACCGCGCAGGCCAACATAAGTGCCTATGCAACTAAACACGCGTGAAAAAGCGTTTGGCCTTTCCCAGGCTGCATTAAATGCGCAAATGGCTCCGCTGCTGCTGCCGCCAATTGCCCTGTCGTTACCATTTACTGACAAATGTATTTGCCTGCCATCGCTTGTTTTTTGTTTTTCTACCGCAGGTAGCAATTCTTCTAAAATAAAACGCACATAATTATCACCCAGGCCATCATATTCGTAGCTGCGGTTATAGCGGTCAAGCGCATTGGCATTTGGCGCTTTAACTACACCCGGTGTAACAAAAACGCCTATGGTTATCGGTATTTCTTTATTGTTGATGAGGTTATCGAAAACGGTTGGCGCTTTCCATTGTATGCCATCCTGGTTTACATACACGCAGGCAGGGGAGGAGGGCTTGTACTGTGCGGGCACATACACCCAGCAGGTACGTGTGGTGCCCGGGAAGATTTTTGAAGTGTCAAACGTAAATTTCAACATTTCCCCCTTGGGAACGCCTGCATGCTCTACCGATGCAGAATCAACAGGATAATTTTCAACGGAGGCTTGTGCATATAGTACAACTGTTTGCAGCATGCAAACAAAAAGCAGTAGTTTTTTCATGTAAACTTTTGAAATTAGGTGTAAGCAGATGATTGGCAATGATCAGCAATGTTACACAACAAAATAACAAGAAAAATTTAAATAGCAGACGCTCATTATTAAAAAAGCATAGGCTTTAATGATACGTGCACTTTTGTTTAGGCAACTTTAACCCGCTGCACAATGGCCAATACAGGGCCGTTTAATATTGTTACGTTATGCGACCTGTGCAATGGTATGCTCAAAAAATCGCCGGCCTGCAGGTCGTGCACTTCATCATCAATATAGCAGCGGCATTCGCCTTCAAGTAAAAGAATAGTTTCCTGCTCATCCTCATGTGTTTCGTGCGGTACATCATCAAATGTCCAGTAAACAAATTGTTCAATCCCGTTTTTTGCGGGCAACTCATGTATTATTGAACTTCGGTTTAATTTTTCGGGCAGCAGGGGTTTTACAAAACGCAGCCAGTTTCCCGCGTCGCTGTATTTATTTATTATGGGCAGGTTTTCCGCAGAAATGTTTTCTTCTGCTTCAAGGTTATCAAGTGCGGCAAAAATATCTTTCTTTAATGTTTGTGGTTTGTTTTCAGCAAGGGCAAACGCGTATTTGGCAAGCGCGTTTTCATACGCTTCAATTTCGTTTTTAATTCCGGAATATAATTCAGCATTCCTGGCTACATCCTGCATTGCTTCAGGGCTAAGCAATCCAAGGCAATAGTCTTCTATTATCCCGCTTTCTATGTATTCCTTTACGTTCATTCCCACTTTTTTTAATTGTATAAATTTCGCAGTTGCTTTAAACCGGCCCTGCTGCGCGTTTTAACTGTGCCAACCGGTATATTTAAAAGCGTTGCAACCTCTTCGTGCGTATAGCCCCTAAAATATACCATCTCAATTACCTGCCTGTGTTTCAACTCCAACTGCAGGGTTATTTTATGCAGATCGCCACCGGTAACATCGTAATTAGGCTCAAATGGCATTGCTTTTATTGATTCTCCAAATTCAAATCCGCTGCCTGTAACCTTCATCTCCTGCCTGTGTTGTTTGCTGCGCAGGTAATCAATACATACATGCCGCGTAATATTTATCATCCATGTAAATAAGGTGCCCTTAGTGCTGTTATATGTGTCAATTTTTTTCCATATCTTAACAAATACATCCTGCAACAGATCTTCGGCAGCAACTTTATTATTAACCATCCGGCATATAATGCCGTATAAAGCCTCAGAATAGCTGTCGTAAAGCGCAGAGAAAGCCTCTTTGCTTTTTGACTGCAACAGGTGAATTAATTGTTCCGGGGCGATGGATAACCTTTCAGGCATACAAAGGAAATAGCAACAAAATTAAATATTTTTTAAAATATAGGTATTTATACACCGCCGCAAATATTTTTAACTCACTTTACAGTTAGTATGTACGACGTATTTAACGCCGCCGGTTTTATTGGCGGGCATATTAACAGCGGGTTGGCTATTTTCGGCGACGCCTCCTGGTCGTGCCAATAAAAATTGCGACAACAAGTATGGCACATAAGGCTTTTATGATCTGTGTTATTGACCCCGGGTTGCCTGCACCACCGCTGGCGGGTGCGGTTTTTTCAGAGGTGCTGTTGGCGCTGCCTTCGCCGTCTTTCCAAATGCCGAGGCTGGCAGCTTTGGCTTTTGTTTCTTCCCGGCTGTACTCATCCTCTTTGTCAAAAGGATATTTTAAAAAAGCGATGGCATAGCCATCTGTAACCATTTTTTTATCAATATCCACACCATCCAGGTACACATAACGCAGCAGCCTGCCGTAAACATCTTTATTTTTTGAAATATGGTCTGGCTCAAGATCAACCGTTTTGCCGTCGATTAAAGCAAACAAGTGCTCTTTGGCAGGCTCGCCGTAAACAGTGCTCATTTCAGGGGCGTTTATACCTACAACCCGCACGTGTTCACCGGTTTCAATAACAAAGGTGTCACCGTCAATAACCCTTATAACTTTTGCCGGTTTGGCAAATAGTGTTAATGTACAAAGCAGCAGTAAAACAAGCAGTTTATGTTTCATTAGTAAACATTGCGCCGTAAACATATTAAATTACGGCTATGCTAACTGCATTACTGTAAAAAAAATGCCCCGCCACGGCGGGGCAACACTATTGTACTTGTCTGTTAAGGTTAATTAGCTGCTTCCTGTACATTATTGTTCATACTGCTAATATATTTCTTGCTTTTTTCAACAACATTCGCAGTTGTGTCCTTAACGGTGTTCAGGCCTGATTTTAGTTTATCGGCCAGGTCGCCAGAGGTATCTTTAATGCTGTCTAATACTTCTTTACCTTTTTTAGTATTAAAAAACCATACGGCAGCACCTGCAACTGCGCCGATAATTAAAATGGTGGTTAATTTTTTCATATAAGTTATTTTTATTTACAATGCAATTGCCATACCAATTTTGCATAATGCAACAATTGCGCTGGTATTTTAAATACAAATTTGAATAATGCACCGTATTGGAATTATTTTCTACAACTTTTGTATGCCGCATATAAAATGAGTAACGGTGCAAAATGCTGTGGACAAACTTTGTCATTCTAAAATCATTATTTATCCTTAAACTTGCCATCCAAATTAAACACCACGATTATGGATGCGGCTATTCAGCAAAAAATAGATATATGGCTTAACGGTAATTATGACCAGGCCACCAAAGACGAAATTAAAAGACTGCAAACTGACAATCCTGACGAGCTTACTGATGCGTTTTATCAAAACCTTGAATTTGGCACGGGCGGCATGCGCGGGCTTATGGGTGTTGGTACCAACCGCATGAATAAATATACTATTGGCACTGCCACACAGGGTTTTGCCAATTATTTAAAACACCTGTATGGCAGTATTGAAATAAGGGTTGCTATTGCACACGACAGCCGTAACAACAGCCGTTTTTTTGCAGAAACAACTGCCAATGTTTTTGCCGCTAACGGCATTAAAGTATTTTTATTTGATGCTTTGCGCCCCACACCTGAGTTAAGTTTTGCCGTACGCACATTGCAATGCCAGGGTGGCGTTGTTTGTACCGCAAGCCATAACCCCAAAGAATATAACGGCTATAAAGCTTATGGAAATGATGGCGGACAGCTTGTACCACCGCATGATAAAAATGTGGTGAATGAAGTAAATGCAATAAAAACCGTTGACGATATAAAATGGAGCGGTGGAGAAGAGAATATTACCATTATAGGCAGCGATATGGATGCCCAATATATAAAAATGGTAAAAACTTTAAGCGTATACCCTGATGTTATAGCCAAACAGCACGATCTTAAAATTGTATACACGCCAATACATGGCAGCGGTATTATGCTTGTGCCACAGGTGCTTAAAACATTTGGCTTTACAAACGTTAACATAGTTATTGAGCAGGCAACACCTGACGGTAATTTCCCTACAGTGAATTACCCCAACCCTGAAGAGCAGGAAACCATGAGTATGGCCGTAAAAAAAGCCAAAGAAATTGATGCCGATATTTTATTGGGTACAGACCCCGATGCCGACCGTGTAGGCATTGGCATTAAAAACCACAAAGGCGATTGGGTGCTTATGAATGGTAACCAAACTGCGGTTTTGGGTTTTACCTATTTAATTGAGGCACGCAAGGCCAAAGGCATTGCCCAGCCGAACGACATGGTGGTGAAAACCATTGTAACAAGCGATATGATTGATGAAATTGCAAAAGACAATGGTGTTGCATGCTATAACGTACTAACAGGCTTTAAGTGGATTGCGGAGCTTATAAAAGAAAAAGAGGGCAAAGAAAATTACGTAATTGGTGGTGAAGAAAGCTTTGGCATGATGGTGGGCGATAAAGTGCGTGATAAAGATGCAGTAAGTGCAGTCGCCTTTTTATGCGAAATGGCTGCTTATGAAAAAGAAAAAGGCGTTGCCTTATATGATAAGCTGATAGACCTTTATATTAAATACGGCTTTTACCTTGAACACCTTATAAGTATTACAAAAAAAGGTATGCGCGGCCAGGAAGAAATTGCCGAAATGATGCAGGGTTACCGCAATAACCCGCCAAAGGTTATTAACGGTTCTGCGGTAGTTGAGTTGCTTGACTACCAGCTTCAGGTTGGCAAAAACCTGCAAACAGGTGAAACGCATGATATAACCCTGCCAAAGAGCAATGTGCTGCAGTTTATTTTGGCTGACGGCACCAAAATATCTGCGCGCCCTAGCGGGACTGAACCTAAAATAAAATTTTATTTTGGCGTGTGCACAAAGCTTGAGAGCAAGGAAAAATACGATGAAACACACGCAATGCTTGAGGCCAGGATAAAGGGTGTGATTGATGATTTGAAACTGAAATGAGGATGTGAGAACGTGAAAAGTGAGAAACGTAAATCGTCAATCGTGAATCCTGAAACCCCTGGGGTGAATCGTGAATGGGTATAAGTAAAACGCGGATGCGACAATACTGTAGTGCATAATTGACAGGATAAATTTTCCAGTGACTTTCGCGTTACTGCTTTTTTCTATTATCAGGATAATTGTTTTTCTGCTAAAAAAATACGCTATATGAAAAAAATAATCCTTCCGTTATTTTTTATTCTTGCATTGTCTTCTGTCTCATCCTTCGCCAATGTACGCCTGCCAAAAATATTTGGCGATAACATGGTGCTGCAGCGTAACAAACAAATACCTGTGTGGGGATGGGCTGATGCTGGCGAACAAGTTACAGTGCAGTTTCATAAACAGGAAGATAAAACGGTTAAGGCAGATGCCACTGGTAAATGGATGATAATGCTTGACCCTGAAAAAGCTGGTGGCCCATTTGTGCTTACTGTTAAAGCAGGCAACACTGTAACGCTGGCCAATGTGCTGGTAGGCGAGGTGTGGGTATGTTCAGGGCAATCAAACATGGAATTTGCAGTGCGCAGTACCATAAATAGCGAAAAAGAAATAGCTGACGCCAATTACCCGCAAATAAGGCACATTAAAGTGCCCAATACTGTTAGCGTTACTCCAAAAGATGATATTGCGGGCGGCGAATGGAAAATATGCAGCCCTGGAACAGCCGGCGAATTTACCGCTGTTGGATACTTTTTCGCGCGCGAGTTATATAACCAGTTGCATGTGCCGATAGGGTTGATCAATACGTCGTGGGGTGGCACACATGTTGAAACGTGGACGAGCCGGCACGGCTTTGAAGAAAGCGACGAATTTAAAACTATGATAGCAGGCATGCCGCAACTTAACCTTGACTCGTTTGCTGCGGTAAAGAAAGCTGCTATGATACAAAAGCTAACTGCCTTACAGGGGCCTTTGCCTGCGGCTGGTGAAACAGAACAATGGAAAGACGCCGCGTTTAACGATGGCCAATGGCCGGTGATGCAGTTACCAAACTTATGGGAGAATAAAGGCCTGCCGGACCTGGATGGCTTTGTATGGTTTAGAAAAGAGGTTACAGTTGCGCCGGATGAAGCTGGGAAAGAAGCGGTGCTTGAGCTAAGCATGATTGATGATAATGATATTACTTATGTAAACGGCGTTAAGGTTGGCAGCATAAGAAGCTACAATACCAAAAGAAAATATACGATACCTGCGGGTGTATTGAAAGCGGGTAAAAATGTAATTGCGGTGCGCGTGGAAGATACCGGCGGCGGCGGTGGTATTTATGGAGATGCCGGCGATATGAAGTTTACTATTGGTAGTAACGCGCAATCACTTGCAGGGGACTGGAAGTTTAAAGTTGAAGACGCCTTTATGAGCAGTACCATTGGGCCAAACAGCTACCCAACGCTGTTGTACAATGCAATGGTTAATCCGCTGATACCTTATGCCATCGAGGGTGCCATTTGGTACCAGGGCGAGGCTAACGCAGGCAGGGCATATCAATACCGCAAAGCCTTCCCGTTAATGATACAGGATTGGCGCTGGCATTGGGGTGAAGGCGATTTCCCCTTTCTTTTTGTACAGTTGGCAAGCTTTAATTCTGCCAATGGCAACAGCAATAACGGCAGCACCTGGGCCGAGTTGCGGGAGGCGCAAACAATGACATTATCCTTAAACAACACCGGCATGGCTGTAACGACGGATGTAGGAGAAGAGAAAGATATTCACCCGAAAAATAAGCAGGAGGTAGGCAAACGCCTTGCAGCAGTTGCTTTAAATAAAGTGTACGGTAAAAAGAATATGTTTAGTGGCCCCATGTACCAAAAAATGGAGGTTGCAGGTAACAAAATAAATATTTCGTTCTTATACACTGGTGGCGGGTTGGTTGCAAAAGGTGGCGACTTGCAGGCCTTTGAAATTGCCGGGACCGACCATATATTCTACCCGGCAAAAGCTGCTATTGAAGGAGACCATTTAGCGGTTTATTCTGACAAAGTACCTAACCCTGTTGCTGTACGTTTTGCATGGTCAGACTATGCAGGAACTGCAAACCTGTATAACAAAGAGGGCTTTCCGGCTGTGCCTTTCCGTACAGATGACTGGAAAGAAATGACAAGGGATGGCAAGTTTGTGATAGGGCAGTAAAGGCAGAAGGTGGAAGGCAGAAGGCAAGGGGTAAAAGGCAAAAGGCAGAGGGCAAAAGAAATATTAAAGAAATAGACTAAAATTGCTGATGCATTTTTCTTTTCCTTGTCAAAACTATTGGTACGAATTTTACAGAACCGCACCTCTATGCTGTCCGTGAGGATTATGTTACAGTTGAAGTTGCATAATTTAGTGTGGCGTTTTAATTTTTCACCCCAAAATTTTCGTCATGACAATTACCGAAGCCAATGTAACCGTGATGGTAAGAAATATGGATACTTCTATTGCCTTTTATCAGTCAATAGGGTTTACGGTAAAACAGCGCTGGGGGAACCACTATGCGCAGTTAGCCGTACCGGGCGTGGTACTTGGCCTGCACCCTTCAAAAGACGACCACGGCGGCGGCGAGGGAAATATTTCTATCGGGTTGACGGCAGATGATTTTGATGGTGCAAAGCAATTATTGGACGATTTATCCATGCCATATTCATCAAGGCAGGAAGAAGGCGGCAGTTTTCTGCATTTCACCGATCCCGATGGAAATGCATTGTATTTTATTAAACCCAGGTGGTAGATATTTGAGAATGAAGCCTGCTTCTTTACGCCAAAGTCGAAATAATACCCCGCGGTCCCTTTCCCAAACTTCAAAGTCTGCTCAAAATAAGCTTATAACTTCCCATGTAACACCCGATAATAGCGGCATTTAACCGGCTTTTAAGGCTATTTGGACGGCACATGACATCCATCACAAGAAAAAAACGCGATTTTGGTTAGTATTGGCCCAAAAAAAGGGATTTTTTTTGGTATACCCAACCAATTTAAAGCTTGCAGTATCTATGCCTCAAAACTATTCATATTTGCACGGCCCAAATGAGCAGCTAATACAGAAATGTTTGAAAAATGACAGGGCTGCACAAAATGCCCTGTATAAATTGTACTGCAATAAAATGCTGGGGGTTTGTATGTGGTATGCAAAAAGCAGGGAAGAAGCCGAAGAGATATTACAGGATGGTTTTATTAAAGTATTTAAATATTTACAATCATACTCGGGCAAAGGATCGATGGAGGGGTGGATAAGGAAAATAATGGTTAATACCGCCCTGTTAAAATATAAAGGCAAAAAAAACAGTAACCTTCGCCTTGTTACAGAGCTTGACGAAGATGCAATGCTACCGGCGAAATATGCCGATGGCGAATCTAACCTCGCTGAAAAACAACTGCTGGAACTGGTGCAGTCATTAACCCCCGTTTACAGAATGGTTTTTAACCTGTTTGTACTTGAAGGCTTTAAGCACAAAGAAATTGCCGGTCTTTTAGGAATTACAGAGGGAACCTCCAAATCAAACCTGTCTGATGCCCGGGCCATTTTACAGCAAAAAATTATTGGGTTACAAAAAACGGCTTCAATTTAATGCCTATGAATAAAAATTTAAACGAAAATGATGAGCTTTTCCGGAACGCTTATCAGCAGTTTGAGGCAGAGCCAGGCCCGGACGTGTGGAAGAACATACAGGCAGAGTTGAATGGCGTTGAAACTGTTTATTATAAACGGAAACTAAAACGAATAAAACAGGCTTCTGTAATAATTATTGCATTACTGGCCGGGCTTAATATTTATCAACATTATTATAACAGGCAGGCAAAGCACGCTATTAGTGGCAAAATAATTGATAACGTAAAAACGTTAAAACCAACAACATCTCAAACAGTAAAATCGCCAGGCTATGAGACAAAAACACCAGTCGCCAATGCAGGGAACACAAATG
The DNA here is from genome assembly GCA_013285915.1 of Bacteroidota bacterium. Classification (GTDB taxonomy): domain Bacteria; phylum Bacteroidota; class Bacteroidia; order Chitinophagales; family Chitinophagaceae; genus JABDFW01. Next base: position 31,854 of record JABDGS010000010.1, on the reverse strand, counting down.
AAAACAACCCCGTTGCTGAACAAGTTAAGAAAAACCTTGCTGAAGTTAGAGAACAGCATATTGAGCCGGTTCAAAATTCATTCGTGATGGCTGCCCAGGCCCGGGCGCAGGTGCCGATGCAAGCCGCACTAAGAAACAGGCTTACCTTACTAACTGAAAAAACAGCCCCGCCTTTATCTTACGCGAGTAATTTTTTGGCAGGCCAACAAGGTTTGTTGCAACCATTGCCAATGGGTGGCCTGGGTAAAAATGCACCACAAGTAACTGTGCGGACCCATAATAACCCCTGGCTGCTGACCATGTATGCCTCAACTGATTTTATGAATTACAACCTTGATGACGACGATGATGATAACCGGCGCCACGACGGGAAAGATGAGATCAGGGGAAGGGAGCATCATGAGTTTTCATTTTCTGCGGGGATATTGCTAAAAAAACAGATCAATAAAAATATCAGCTTTAAAACAGGATTAATTTATTCAAATAATGCTATTGGCATTCGCCCGCAAACATTATATTCAGATAACACGCTTGGTTATAAATATGTTACTTCGTCAGGTTACTCTTATGTAAAGCCAATATTTGGGGGCGTACCAGCAAGAGGTGACAGTATCAACTCAAACATGGGGCAACATCACCTGCAATATGCCATTATACCTGCAATGATTGGGTACACAGTGTTTGCCAACAGGTATTTATCAGTTACACCAGGAGCAGGCGTTGCCGCCAACATTTTGTTAAGCACTAAAATAAGAACTGAAATAGAAAGCGGTTACGGGGGCGGAGAACCTGTTTTGATAAGCAAACTGCAGGGTGTAAGGGCTGTTTATTTTTCAATGCAAACAAATGTTGAGTTACAATACAAACTTGGCAAATCAACAAGCATTACACTGCTGCCATCATTTATGTACGCCATAAACTCAATAAACAACAACAATGTTGTAAAAACCTATCCCTACAGTTTTGGTCTTGGTTTTGGTATTACACGCCGGCTTTGACAACCGGTTTTTGGGGCCTGCTGAAAATGCTTACAATTAAGCCGCAGCACTTGTCAATTGCATCAAATAATAATACTGTTAACAGCATAGCTGCTAAAAATGCTACACTGATAATTGTTTTTATACAATTCATCATAAAGGGTTACTTATTATCCTTTAACAAGGATAATTTTTTTGCGGGGACGGTTGGGCAGGTAACATTTTTTTATTGCAGATAACAGATAATTAAAAGCCCCGGTATTTTTAAGTACCGGGGCTCTTATTATAAAAACATTTAACATTACATAGTTGGGTACCAGTTACGCAGGCGCACATCAATGTTTTTATCACCGGCGTTTACAAGTGTTTTAAATGCATTTACATCGCTTAGGCCGCCGCGGCCGCGATAATGATAAGGGTAAACTATTTTTGGCTTAAATGCCAGCACTGCATCGGCAGCCTCCGGCACATCCATAGTAAACGGCAGGTTCATACAAACAAATGCTACATCAATATTTTTAAGGGCGCGCATTTCGGGTATGCCCTGTGTATCGCCAGACAAATAAATAAGCTTACCGCCAATGCCCAGCACATAGCCGTTGCCACGGCCTTTTGTATGCATGGCCGTTGGGCTTTCAGGCAAGTTATACATGGGCAAAGCAGTTATTGAAATACCGTTTTGTGCGGTGTTGTCGCCATTTTTTAGAACAACTACATGCGCTTTGTCGGCATCAGGCAATTTATCAGCTACAACCTGTGGAACAACCAAAATGGTATTTGGTGTTTTTAGGGAGTCCATGGCTTTTATATCAAAATGGTCGCCATGAATATCGGTGATGATGATCATGTCAGGCGCCGCAAGACCTTTAAAATTGCTTGTTGCACCGGAAGGGTCGGCATAAATAGTGAGGCCTTTTATTGATAGTACAAGGCTGGCATGCATTACCGGCTGAATGGTTAGCGGGCCTGCATTGGTTTGAATAACATCGGGGTTTGCGCGCTGCGCGATGACGCTGTATAATGTTGCTGCAAATAAAACAGAAAGCAATGTGTGTTTCATATAAATTAATTGAGAGACAAATGTATATAAAAAAGTTTCCAGTTTCCGGAAGAGAAAAGTTTCCAGTTTCTGGTTTCCAGTTATTGGAGCGAAGGTGTGAGGGGTTTAAAGTTTAATGTTTGAGGTTTAAAGTTTTTATGGAGGATCGTTCTGATGCCATATTAACCGAACGCTGAAGAGTGCGACGCACGAGAAGCTACATTATAGTGTAATAGCCAGGCGACAAATTATTTTTGTATTTTTTTTGCTGGCCATACAACCTTTCGGCTACATTTAAGCACAAACATGTATATACCACGGCGCCAATGGTAAACTTAGAAGACAAATTGTTAGTATCGGGGTTTTTGCTTACACACAGCGAAACAGTGTTTAGCAGGCTATACCAAAAACACACAACGCCCCTTTTTAAAATGGCTGTACAATTAGCCAACGGCAACACGCATGCGGCCGAGGAAATTGTGCAGGAAACATGGATCAGGGCCGTTGCAAAATTGCAGGGTTTTACCTGGCAAAGCAGCTTTAAAACATGGTTGACAGGCATTACCATCAATTGTGCAAGGGAATATAACCGGCAAGCCCAACCTACTTACAACCTGGAAACAGCCGAAGATGAAACTGTGCAAGTTGACACAACTATAAAACTTGACCTGCAGCGCGCACTGGCCATGCTGCCCGCAGGTTACAGGGAAATACTGGTGCTGCACGATATGCAGGGCTTTAAACACAAAGAGATAAGCCAATTGCTTGACATTACCGAAGGCACCAGTAAAAGCCAGTTATTTAACGCGAGAAAAACATTACAAAAACTATTACACTAAAACATTTTAACATGAAAGACAATAATGAATTTTTACCGGACGATGCGAACGCGCTTCGCGATTATTATGAAGGAGCAGCACCGGCGGAAGGTATGGAAAAAAGAACGCTTGGGGCGCTAAAACAAAAAGGTGCTTTTAAGGGGCTGTATGCAAGATTAACCTTTGCGGCAGTTATAATGGCTGCTGTATTTTTTACCGGCTATTTAATGGCCGCCAAACCTGCCGCAGCAACGGCACAGAATAATAAAAATGAATACCTGATGCTATTGTATGAGCCTGCTAATTTTTTATCGTCGCAGGCATCGGTGAAGGAATATGCTGACTGGTATTACAGTGCGCAAAAAAAGTACGATATGCTGGCGGGAGAGGAGCTGAAACAGGATGGATGGAATATTGCCATGCAGCAATCTAAACCGCTTATAAATACGCTGCATGCAAACAGTGATGCGCCTACCGGGTATTTTATTTTTTATGCTTCGTCTGAGAAGGAGGCGCTGAATATTGCATCAACCTGCCCGCACTTAAAATATAATGGTACCGTTGAGGTGAGGGCGATTGAAAAGCATTAAAAAGTTTACAGTTTGCGGTTTCCAGTTTCCAGTTATTGGCGCGGAGATGAAGCTTAAAGTTTAGAGTTTGAAGTTTAAAGTTGTTGAAGGCGGAAGGCGTAGGGTGCACAAAGTTTTGCGAAGCCTTCTTGCTATGAACCATGAACTATGGGCCATAAACCAAAGGCACTTGCGCACAGCTTACGGCAAATACTTATCAAGCTTATTGGGCAGCAGGTATAATATGGGTGTTATTACATAAATAATGATGCTAACAACCGGTGCAAAAAATGAAAAACCTATAGCTACACAATAAACAACCGGGGAGAGTAGAAATGAAATTGACGCTTCGCGGCGTACTTCTGCGGGTAATTCTCTTTCCAGCAAACCTTTGCGGTTTATACCATATTGCCATTGCGCAAAAAGGGTAAGGTTACACAAGCTGAGGTTTATACCATATACCAAAATTGCATACCATGTAAAAGTATGCTGGGCCAAAAACCTTGTACTGAAAGGCACAAGGCATACCACCATATAAAAAAGCACGCCAAGAAAAATAAAGTAGCGGTTTGTTTTGCCTATGTACTCAAACATCATCCTGTGGCCAAACCACATTATACCCAGCACTATAAAACTTATGGAATAACACATAAATGGTTTCCATACTTTTTGTATCGCCGTCAAAAAATCGTCCATGCTTGAGCCGGTTAACTGCGGCAACGCAAGTTCTATAACTAAAATGGTCATGGCTACACCAAATATGCCATCACCAAGGGCTTCAAGCCTGCCCGAGCGCATCGGAAGTTTGTGTTGTTCAGTCATCATAATACCCCCTAAATCCCCCTTAAGGGGGGTTTTGAAGCCGGTTCAGTAAAATATAGATCTTTTGACATTAGCTGCTAAACTTTACCAGACTTTAATTAGAATAAAACTTTATGGGATAGACATACGATGCTCAGCCAAATTTAGTTTTTGCTGTAATTTGAGCGACGAAAATTCTTTTGCCAAATTCCTTTTACACAATTGTTTTTATAAAATCACTAACCAGGTAGCTTATTAATTTGCCGGTGGTATCGTCTTTGCGGCCATCAGCAAGGTGTGCAGCGCCCTCACAAATATGCAGGTAAGCCACCTTGCAATCTGCGGCGGCAAAAGTTACATATTGCCTTGCGTGTAAGGGCCTTACGCCAACCGGTGACATAGCACTGCTAAGTGTATGTTCCACGCTGTCAAGGTCAAGTTCAATTCCGCAATAGGTGTCTGAGGTAAAATCAATCGCATGTGCTATTGCCTGTATAAAATTTCTCTTCTCATGCAAAAAAATATCCTCGTAGGTAATAATGTCTAAAAAAGGGTCGTTTACCATATCAACCCAAACATTTTGGGGCAGGTAGTTTTCGTGCAAGCCAATTACACAATATTTTTCAAGATAGCCGTCTTCATCCGCATATCTAAAGGCGTTGCCGCTGTGCCGGCCTTCAATAGGGCGGTAGTCTGCATGGGCATCAAGATTAATAGCATTAACCTGTGCCAGCGGAATAACCCCCGCCTTAAATAATCCCTTGGCCGCACCTTTCAGGCAACCGTAGGCATTGTTATGGCCACCGCCAATTATAATTGGTATCTTTTTGTTTTCAGTGATCGTTTTCACAAGGTGCTCCACCGCATCATCAACAGTATTTACAGCGTGGCGGTATGCTTCAATGCGTTCCTCGTTGCTGTGCGCATTATTTTCAATTAGTGCCGATAGTTCGGTAAAATCCAGGTGGCCCAACAGCAGCACATCATCACCGGGAAAAAAATCGTTGCTCTGTACATTTAAAAAAGCCTGTAAAAAAGGCATCCAGGCGCTGTCCGCACCCCCGATACCCAGGTTGGCTTTTACGCCAATATCCTCCGGTATACCCACTACTACAAAGCGGGCAGACGATTTAGCTATTGCTTCAGCCATTGGCAACCTATCCTGCGCTAATTGCACACGTTCGCCAATTTTAGTTTCAAAACGTCGCAGCCGTGTTAGTGAAAGTACATCGTGCTTATTATAAGTTTTAAGGTATTGCATGACAAAAGCTTTAATCGTTTAAATAATACCCGCGTAACAGTACCGTGTATTTTATAAAATAACAAAATAGTTATGAAACCACGCTGAATAAAAAATGGTTCATTGTAAATACGACCATTTTATTTAGCTGGCAGGCCACCACGCAATAAAGCCGTTTAAAATATTTTCTGCTGCTACCAACGGCAGAATTATATTTTTAATGTGCTCTTCGCCACTATTAAACACACACCACATGAGTTTGAAAAATTTTTTGCTGGCAGGCTGTATATTGGCCTTTTTCAGCTTTAGAAAGCAACAACTAAATTCGGAAGCTGTTTTGCAGAAGATGTACGACAGGTATAGTAAAACATGGTTTAAAACGTTCAGCTTTAACCAAACAACAGACCGATACCGCCATGATAGTTTGATTAAAAGCGATACCTGGTACGAAAATGTTATGTTTCCGGGCAATTTCCGTATTGATTTTGGCGACCCATCAAAAGGAAATGCCATTATATATAAAGGTGATTCATCTTTCCTGTTTAAGGATGGTAAGTTGCAAAAGGCGGATAAGGACAGGGATGAGCTTACATTCTTTTTGGGCGGCATGTATTTTACATCTTTTAAAGAAGTGCTTGCTGAATTTAAAGACTTAAATTATGACCTGGGCAAATTTCATGAAGATACCTGGAAAGGCAAGCCTGTATATGTTATTGGCGCTAACACAACCGATGAAAAAGTAAACCAGCTTTGGATTGACAAAGATATGATGGTGCCGGTGCGCTTTTTTAAATATGAAGATAACCGCAAGGAGGAGGGTACTTTTGAAAACCAGGTGAAAATGAAAAAGGGCTGGAGTGAAACTTATTGCAAGTTTTATTTTAATGATAAGCTGATACAGGTTGAAACATACCACGACCTTGTTGCCAATAAAGAAATTGACCCGAAGATATTCGACCCCGCACATTTTACAACATGGCAGGTAAAGAAGTAGGCGCTTGAATGGAAGGACGCCGGGTTTCGCGCAGTTTTACGCGAAATTTTTTAACACATAGGTGCATAGAAAACAAAGGGACACATAGGAGAAACAGCCTAAGCCGGCAAGGATACATAGAAAAGCTTCGCTTTTTGCACATAGGGAGAGGGGTTTTCCTCTGCGAATTTTTAACACATAGGTACATAGAAAACAAAGGGACACATAGGAGAAACAGCCTAAGCCGGCAAGGATACATAGAAAAGCTTCGCTTTTTGCACATAGGGAGAGGGGGGTTTTCCTCTGCGAATTTTTTTAACACATAGGTACATAGAAAACAAAGGGACACATAGGAGAAACAGCCTAAGCCGGAAAGGATACATAGAAAAGCTTCGCTTTTTGCACATAGGGAGAGGGGTTTTCCTCTGCGAATTTTTTTAACACATAGGTACATAGAAAACAAAGGGACACATAGGAGAAACAGCCTAAGCCGGAAAGGATACATAGAAAAGCTTCGCTTTTTGCACATAGGGAGAGGGGGTTTCTTTGTATCCTTTGCTTTTCATAAACTTTGAGTGCTTTGTGATTAATCAGCTTTGCTGTTGTAATGTTTTTCAGGCTTACTTTTTTATTTTGCCTTGGTGATAATAATCTTTTCGCTTCCGGGCGTAGCATTAAATGTAATTGTACCTTCTTTTTTTGTAGATGGGACGGAATGGCCGCCCTGCACAATGCTTTTAACATCCAGGTGCGGCTTGTTTAAATTAATAGTTAGTGGTTCATCCCAAACGGAGGCATTGCTCAATGTGTCGGTCAAACTCAATACAAGTGTGTGGTTATCTTCTGAAACTGTTTTTAGCGTGGCACAATTTCTCTCTTTATGGTATTTTAAAGCATTGGCAAAAGGTGTCATCCATATTTCGCTTTTGCGTTTGTCAAAAGCCTGCAAATGCTTTTCAAATACGTCTTTTTTTGTTATTAGCCATCCTGTTTCAATGCCATGATACAAGGGTACATACCAACCACCACCTGCAATTGTTTCATCAATATGGGCAGGCAGATCAACCATAGCGGCAGAGTCTGCAATTACATCGCAGTTAACCCTGTAATATTCATCATTCGTGGTTGCAAAGCTGTATGCATTGTAGGCCAGTTTATTGTTGCGTGTAGCGCGTGCACCAATACAATAAGGCTCAATAACCTTTAAAACAATTTTTTCTGAATCTGTTGCGTTACCGCCGTCGCCAAAAGGGTAGGCGAGGGTAAGGCATTTTTGAGAAGGAACATTTTTATCGATCAATTTATTGCAACTGTCAACTTCATAGATCATATTGGCAACAGGTATAGCATGCATGTGCGGGTGTGTAAGCGTGTGGTTTGCAATTTCGTGCCCCTGTGCAGCAGCATTTTTTACCATTTGCCAGGTAATATTTTGCTGCTGCATTATGCTTGCTGTAATAAAAAACGTTGCCGGAATATTGTATTTATTTAATAACGGCACGGCTATGGTAAACTGCCCGAGAATGGCGTCGTCAAGTGTTATCGAAGCGGCTGCTTTTTTATTGTCTCTCCATGGTGCTATGGTATAATTTAAACTCTTGATCTGCTGGCCAAAGCTGATTATTGCCAATAGGAGAAAACAGGTTAGGGTACAGCAATGCGATACTATCTTTCTCATACTGCAAACTAAAACAAAAAGAGGAAAATTACTTCCTCTTTTGTTTATGGTGAATATATCAGGTTGTTATTACTGCAACGTAAATGTAATGGGCAGATCGTAATATGTTTTTACAGCTTTGCCTTTAACACGGCCGGGTGTCCATTTTGGCATTTGATCAACTACGCGTTTAGCCTCATCATCAAGCCCGTAACCGAGTTGGCCGCCTTTTACTGCAGGAGACATTACCCTGCCTGTTTCGTCGACTGCAAACGTTACAGTAACGGTGCCTTCAACGCCGTTATCAATGGCATCCTGCGGGTATTGAATATGGTCCTGTACATATTGTGCCAGGCTCTTTTCACCGCCGGGATACTGGGGCATAACTTCAGTATAATTATACACGCCATTTTTGTCTGCTTCCATTTTACCACTCATTCTTTTGCTATACACGGCCATTCTTATTGTGCCTCTATGTCCTTTTTTTGCCGGGTTTGGCCTGGCTGAGCCTTTTGATGTTGAAGCTGTTGAGGTACTCACCGGTGCCGACGGCGTACTTGTTGCCGTATCAGTACTTGCCGGTGGCGCCGTGCTGCCACCATTATTCATCGCGGCGGTATCAACACTCGACTCCTGTTCTTTGGCTGTTTGCTTTGTTATGGCAGATGTTGTATCATCATCTGTTTTATAATCTTTGTTGCTGTTGCATGCAAATAACATGCATACGCTTGTTGCAGCAGCAACAAGGCTTAAACGATTGTATTTCATGGGTTATATTTTATTGTTTAAAATCACTTGCTAATACCCAAACATAGTGCCACAATAAAAAACACCCGTTTCCCAAGTTTGTAAAATTGGCAGGTGTGGAATAAATGCGGCAGCGATTATTTGCCTTTACGTATTTGGCGGGTAGTTTTGCTGCTGCCATCATGACTCCAGCCGGGAGCGTTAAAAATGTAGTTTATGTAGTCTTTAAAAGTGCGCGCTCTCTTCAGGTCTTTGCCCATATTCATCCATTCATGAAATGCTACCTTAACCGGATTGAATGTTTGAACATTTTTAGTTAGGCCATACTTAGGGCGAAATTCTTCGGCCTGGAAACTGCCAAACATCCTGTCCCAAATAATTAAGGTGCCTGCGTGATTTTTATCCAGATATAACAGGTCGCTGCCATGATGCACGCGGTGATGGGATGGGGTGTTAAAAATAAATTCGTACCAGCGCGGCATTTTTTGCAGTGCTTCGGTATGTATCCAGAACTGGTACAAAAGGCTAACAGACTGCATTAATAAAATCATGCCCGGCTCAAAACCAGCTAATGGCATCCATATCCAAAAAACAAACGCACCGCTAAGGTTGCCAGTCCATGTTTGGCGTAATGCCGCGGCAAGATTGTAATATTCTGATGTGTGGTGCACTACATGACTCGCCCAAAAATAACGCACATGATGACTGGCGCGGTGAAACCAATAATAACTAAAATCGTCGGCAAAAAAACAGAGCAGCCAGCCCCACCAGGCTGTGAATGGTATGGTAAACAGCCGGTATTTATAAAGCCATGTATAAACCAGCACTATAACAGCCTTGGTTAATAAACCCGTTACCAGGTAGCCCAACCCGAGTGCAATGCTTGTTGAAGCATCCTTAATATTATACAGTTCCCGCTGGGTTTTTACGCCATATACCACTTCTATTATTATTAAAATAATAAAGCCGGGCACAGCATCTAATAAAATATTGGGAAACTGCATGGCAGGCAATTTTTACAAAGGTAGGGAAAGGAGCGGAGCGGAGCAGGGATAGTGAATACTATAAATGTAAACCGAAATAAAACCTCAATTATCTTAAGCATTAAATTGCCCGCCTTTCCTTCATTTGTGCGCGTATTTTAGTGCGGTGCATTTGCCCCCATTTATTCAGTGCCATTATAACGTCGTCAAGTGTTTCGGTATAGTCTGTAACCAGGTACTCAATGGTAACAGGGGTGGTGTTATACACTACGCGCTCAACAAAGCCATTTAGCTCCAGCTCCTTTAATTCGTGAGACAATACTTTTGCCGCAATGCCCTGTACCTGCTTTTGAATATCACTAAAACGTTTGTTGCCATGACGCAGCGCGATAATAACAGGCAGTTTCCATTTACCATTTAAAACATACAATGCATCCTGTACCGGCCCAAGTGCACTCATGCACTCTTTATGATCTTTAGGCTTTCCGTTTTTTACTGCTTTTAACATGTTGCTGAGTTTTAGTTACCCCAAGGTAACCGATAACCTTAGGGTAACCAGTTACTTTTGGTTAGTAAAGGTAAGTAATTTTGTATAACAAATAAAACATACAATTATGGCAACAAAAAAATGGGTGCTTGATGCGTCACACTCCGATATACAGTTTAAAGTTAAACACCTGATGATAACCACAGTAACGGGTAGTTTTAATACTTTTTCAGCAAGTGTTGAAACTGAAGATGACGATATCTCAACCGCCAAAATACAGTTTAACGCAGATGTTAATTCCATCTCAACCAATAATGCCCAGCGCGATGCACATCTTAAAAACAGCGATTTTTTTGATGCTGACGTTCACCCTAAACTGACTTTTACGAGCAGTAAACTTGAAAAAGCTGATGGTGACGATTACAAGCTTTATGGCAGCTTAACTATGCGCGGCGTAAGCAAACCAGTTACGCTTAACGTTGAGTTTGGCGGTATTATTACCGACCCCTGGGGCAATACCCGTGCGGGGTACACCGTAAGCGGCAAGGTTGACCGCACCGCTTTCGGCGTTAGCTTTGGTGCAGTTTCTGATACAGGTGCTATAATGCTAGGCCATGATGTTAGCATTATTGCCAATGTACAGTTTGTAGCAGTGGCTGAAAGTATTGCGGCGTAATTGCCCCTGCATTATAAAATTTATAACGGCCTCTGTAATCATGTACAGAGGTCATTTTTTTTCGGTTGATGTTGAATCTGTTCGAATCAGTCTTGTATCTTTATTATAATCCTGGGTAAATACAAAATGGTGCATCCCGGCCCTGATTTTATTACTTGTAACTGAATCGCCATACACTAACCGCCCTTTATTTTTGGTGAAGCCGATGGAATTAAGAAATGCATAAAGCCCTGAACTGTCAGTAACCCTCTCAACGCTTATCATTTTATTGAGTAATACATCATTATTAAAACTGTAATAAACAGTTGTATCGGCAACCTGCTTAAACAACCAATCCTTAATATCCTAAATATGTTTTTCTTTTGTAATAGGTGATTTGAATTCTGTGTGAACAGGTTTAAAACCCGCCCCATATAACTCCCCCTTTGTTGTATACTTCCACAAAAACACTGAATTTTTATCCTGCATTTTGCAGGCTTCAAAAACCGCAAGCAATAGAACAATTACTATTATTTTTCTCATTATAAGAGCATTAGGGGGACAATTTATATATTTTCCTTCTACTCCACAGTTTGTAGCAGTAGCCGAAAGTATTGCAGCATAGCATACTTTCTGGCGGTCAAATATTTGTAAAGCTTCCAGCATATGCGAAAATGAATGATGTTAAGGCCTCATCCTAAATACTTAAATTGTTCTTGCTTTCTTAACTTAATTCATCACGGCGTGAGGCTTTATTGATGTGTTAACATGGAATCACTACTTTATATACCTTGAAGGGAATCGGTAATACTCTTGCTGAAATATATAATAGGTTTTGAACGGAGTGCTACTGATGTGAAAGTTAAGGGTTTCGCCAGGTATTATTATGGTGTCACCCTTTTTTACAAAGCCTAACGAGCTTAGAACGATGAAAATTTTCGCACTGTCTGCATTCTTAATACTTATCACTTCGCTTGTTAACCTGCCATTTCTAAAACGATACCAAACTGAGGTATCGGCAATTTCCGTGGCCAAGACATTCGTATCAACGTTCACATCGTTTAGTTTAAAGGGCTTAAACCCAGCGGCATACAACTCACTTTTAGTTTTATACCTCCACAAAAACACTGAATTTTTATCCTGCGTTGTACAGGCTGCAAATAGCACCAGTGACAGAACAATTGTTATTGCTTTTTTCATTGCGAGAGTGTTAGGGTAATCAATGTATAACTACTGTTTCAAGTTGATTTTAATATAACATTCAGTTCAAATTTACTAATTCCAGTTCATTACTTTTTGTATATATGCAGCCAATTCTTTAGCTATAGCCCCATGTTCCTGCAAATCGGGGTGGCCGCCACAGCCATTGTGATACTGCCTGCTGTAAAAATACTTATGCACTTTTGCGTCGCCGCTGTTATTAATATAATTCACAATACCTGTCAAGTAATTTTTCATGGCAGCGGCCAGTGTTGCATCTGCCATCGGGCTGGTAAGGCAAAAAATATCCGCAGAAGGGTATTTGCTTCTTATCGTTTTTATAAAAGTTACATAGGCGCTGCAAAACTTCACTGAATCCTGAATACCATCATTTTGCCCTAGCGTAACCGTAACTGCATCTGGGATATATCTTGAAAAATCCCACTGCATGTTATCGGTGCGCATATTTATTTTATCAAATACCTCGGGCATAACAATAGTCATATTGCAGCAGCTATGTATAAGTCCTATACCTGAAACCGCACTTAAATGCCATTGTGCGTTTAATGCACGTGCAGTTAACGGCCCGTAGCTCATGTAAGCATTATGCTGGTCGTACCAATTACCCTGCCCGCATGGTTTTACCGATACATCGCTTCCCGCACCGCAGGTAATGGAATTACCTATAAACTCAATTTTCCTGGCCGGTTTGTCCGGTAGTTGATATAATCCGCTGCAAGAAATACCAACAAACTCGAGATAGCCAATGCCTGATTCAGTGTTCTTGCAAATGGTTATAATATGCTTGCCATCATTAATATTCACTGCAGCATTTATTTTGTTCACTTTTTCAGTGGTTTGCATACGCACCGGCGGATTATCATCAATAACAATTTCTATGTAATTGTGCTGGCTGTATAACTCTTCATCGTTTATCGTAATGGTACAAAATGTTCCCGTAAAACCTGCCTGTATATAAACACCCGGTGACCAAAACCGCGGTGCTTTTGGATTAGAAAAATCTATCCTGCCGGTATATTGTATCAACGGGTTGTCTGCGGTGTAATAATTTGCATCATCACTGCTGATTGGCATTGACTTGGCAGAATGGCTGCTCGAAAAAAACACCAGTATAATTAGCACATATTTCATCACGGCAAATTTTGAGGCCGATAAAATAATGATATTTAAAACAAAATACACTGAATGCTAAAAAACAGCATGTATCTGTTAATATGATACAATGTTTATGAAGTGTTTGTTGAAGAGAGTTAATTGCCCTTAAATGGTTACAAGAGTTTGCTTAATACAATAAATTCCAGCGGTTGTTTCGCAATGCCTGCTTTGGCGCTGGCAGGGAAGGGTTTTGTAACCCCGGTTGATTGATAACCATGTTTATTGTACCATGTAATTAACTCGTGCCGCACCGAAATAACCGTCATTTCAATGCTGACACAGCCTTGTTGTTTTGCGTACTGTTCTGCTGCGCCCAGTAACTGCTTTCCAATACCTTTGGCCTGTAATTGTGGTTGTACCGTTAGCATACCAAGGTACATCGCCTTACCCTTTTTCTGCAGGTGCACACAGCCTAATAAGTTCTTACCTGTTTCATCAAACCCCACCAGGAAGATGCTATGTTTGTCCATCATCAAACTGCCAAGGTCTTCTTCATCTGTTCTAACGCCATCAAGTAAGTCAGCCTCTGTTGTCCAGCCAGCTCTTGAGCTCTCGCCCCGGTAGGCGCTGTTGATCAGCGCTACCAAATCCGGAATATCGTTTATTAACGCAATTCTAATAATCATTTCCATTCATTCTTAATCAAAAAGATCCGACGACAAATAGCGGTCGCCACGGTCGCAAATAATACAAACTATTACACCCTCTTTCAATTCTTTCGATAACTCTACCGCCGCATATACCGCCCCGCCACTGCTCATGCCGCAAAAAACAGCTTCCTCTTTCGCAAGGCGTTTTGTCATAATGCGCGCTTGTGCTTCCGGTACTTCAATGGTGCGGTCAACCCTGCTCTTGTCAAATATCTTTGGCAGGTATGCTTCAGGCCATTTGCGTATACCGGGTATATGGCTTCCGTCTGTTGGCTGGCAGCCTGCAATTTGTATAGCGGCGTTTTGCTCTTTTAAAAACTTCGACACGCCCATTATTGTACCTGTTGTGCCCATTGCCGAAACAAAATGTGTGATCTTGCCTTCAGTATCGCGCCAAATTTCCGGGCCGGTGGTGTTGTAATGCATCATATAGTTGTCCGCATTGGCAAACTGGTTAAGCATTAAATAGCCGCCTTCGGCCACTTTTGCATTAGCGTAATCAATGCTCGCTTCAATTGATTTTTCTTTTGGCGTTAAAATAACCTTTGCACCAAACGCCTGCATGGTAAGCACCCTTTCGCGGGTAGCATCCTCCGGCATAACAAGTTCAATTTCCACCCCGAACAGCGATGCTATCATGGCCAGCGCAATGCCTGTATTACCGCTGGTAGCTTCAATAAGCTTAATACCCGGCTTTATTTCGCCACGGTCTAACGCGCCTTTTATCATGCCGTATGCTGCACGGTCTTTAACGCTGCCACCGGGGTTATTACCTTCAAGTTTTGCGTAAAGCGTTACATTTTTATTTACCGTAACATTCTTCAATTCAACCATCGGCGTATTGCCAACCAAATCAAGTATGCCTGCCATCTGGAATGTGTTTTAAGTTTACAGGCAGCGAAATTAATGCGAAAAAGGCGTAGCATAGTGCCTGCAATGATGACTAACCAAAAAAGCTACGTAAAACGTAAATGGCGCGCAATTTTATGTACCCGGCTGCAGAATCAGAATTGAGCTTTTGTGGCGTCGCACCCTTGTACTATAAAGCGCAGTTGTGCAAAACCAAACTCCCATTCCACACGGCACGGAGGAAAAAGGAGTAAAGGTTTTCCCTTTTTTAAACGTAATATATTCATTATCTAACTATTACATTGCCAAGCGTGAAAATTTGCACCTGTGTTCGCTTCACATTCAGCTGGTGATTTTTGCCTTTTAACTGCTGGCTTCGCAACTCGCACCTGATTTACTACTATATATACAAAACGCTGTTTTGTCCGCTACTTTTAAGAAAAATATTTTTGAGTGAAAATGTATTACTTCCATCCATCCGTTTGCCTTAATGACCAATGACCAATGACCAATGACCAATGACCGGTGACGTTCTTACACTTCCGCCGCATCATACACCACCACCTTAGCCCATAAATGGCTATAATTCTTAATAAAATCCAAATGTACCGGGTGGTTTTGGTAAGTGGCCTGACCTGACAGGTCGTTAAAAAACATCAACTCGCTAACCGCCCAGCTTTGGTCAACCACATCCCGTTTTTCTGTGGCCGCTACTATACCCACATGCAGTTCCTGCACAGTCTCAATTTTTGATAGTGTTTTCACGCCTTCAACCAGCTTGTCCCTGTCTTCGGTTGAACCGGGATTTTTCAACCAAAAAAATACATGGTGCACAACAGGTATTTTAGCCTTTAATTTTTCTTTGCGCGGGTTTGCTTTAACAATTGTTCCTGCACCTAAAGCGGCTGCGGCGGCAATAAATTTTCTGCGGTTTGTTTGGTTCATAACATTTTGTTTTGGGTGGGAGTGAAGGTATGAAAAGCCGCTGTAAGCTAAGTTGTAAAATCATTTATTCCCCTACTCATCTTTAACTAAGTATTATTCATCACTCATATCCAAATTATCGTAGCTTTCGTCTTTAATTGCATATATGCATAGCCATAAGGCTGCTGTAATAGTCACCTGTATAACATTAGTTTTATTTGCCTCCTCCTGCAGGCGCCACACTAAACCTCAACTGGCTTTTTACCATTGGTCGGTTAATACCAGCTATGGGGGCGGCCAGCGCATCGATTCTGTTCTTCATCACTTCAATAACAAAACACTCTACACCAAAATAATGGATATTGATTGGGATGAGGCTTATGGCGTATACCCTTCAACCACAGTGTCAATGGAGCAACTTCGTGATCGGATTGGTGCTTTTAACAGCGATACCTTTCACATTACACCGGTAATATTCATTACAGTTAAAGCATTGCAAAAAACAGATGATACCGCTATTGCTAGGCTGGCACAAAAAATTGTTTTAAAAACCACGCGGCTGGTACAGGATAGAAATGTGTATGACAACGGCGTTTTTAAAGATATTATTGACACCATGGTGCACTACGATGAACTGCAGCTTGACTGTGACTGGACTGCCTCAACACAAAAAAAGTATTTTGCGCTGTTAACTGAAATTAAAAAGCTGCTGCCCCAAAAGTCAATCAGTTCAACATTAAGGCTGCACCAGTTTGCCTACCCCCAAAAAACCGGGGTGCCGCCGGCAGATGAGCTGTATTTAATGTGCTACAATACCGGGGAGCTTAAAAAACTAAATGAGGCAAACTCAATTTTTAACTATGCCGCCGCAAAACAATACTTTGACAGAGCAGGTACATACCCCAAAAAGCTGAACTTTGCATTGCCCGCTTTTGATTGGGTGATTATTTTTAAGAACGAAAAATTCTATAAAATAGATAACGCACTTGACGATGATTTTTTTGGTGACACGACTATTGTAAGGCCACGGATAAACAATACCTGGTACATGCTTGTTGATACAGTTGTGCACAATATTTTTTTACGCAAAGGCGATGTGCTTAAATGGGAGAAGATAACACCCGGCGCTTTGCAGCAGGCGGCACAGCTATGCAGGGGCGCAGTAAACAGCAGCGATTTTAAAGTAGTGCTATACGATATTGACCATATTAAACCCGACCAATATGAGGCAGTTGAAAAAGCTTTTAACAGCTTTGTTTTTTAGTTGTTTATTATTTATGCCAAAAAAAGCCATGCGCGCCTGTGGGCCATGGCCTGCACCGCCTGAGGAATACAGGATATCTTTTTTTGAGCCCTCGATTGGTGATGCTGCCGGCCAGTTTACTCCATATTATTTTTCTACCAACAAGTATTACAAGGCAGACGGCGTAGAGGAGTTTGCAACTACCATTGAAGCCGATGAAAATTGTACCGAGTGGCAGGCAGAATTGAAACAGCCTTTTGCAAAACAGGATTTTTATAAAGCGATGGAGGATTACGATTATAAGGTAATTGCAGATTCTGCCAACGAGCTTGACAAAGCAAACACATTTATACACCTGTTAAGGCAAGGTAACAATAAGGCATACTACAATTATTATAAACTTGCAAAAAGTGTGGAGATGTTTAATAACACAGGCAGCGGGAGTGACGATCCGTGGGGGCTTGCAAATAAAGCGCAGGGTACATTGCCGCTTGTAAATGAAGTGGAGAAAACGCTTCAATCCACAAAAAATAGTTTCATCCAGCAAAGGGTTGCCTACGTATTGTGCCGCTTATATTTTTACGCAAATAAAGCAGTAGATTTTGCAAACCTGTATGCAAAATATTTTGCCGGAAGCAAGGGTAAAAGCTGGGTTGTTGCTGCTGCCAAATACTATAATACGGAGTTGTTGTATAGTGACAGCCTGCATAATAGGGAGTATTACCGCGGCATGGTTGATGTAATTGATGCATCAAAAGACAAGCGCATACCGGCCATAAGAAGGATTAATGAACAGCAGGAAGATACTGTTTTGGCGTATATGCAAACAAATCATCAAAAAGCAACGGCTATAGCGGCGTACGCACTGCGTTACCCCGGCTATGCTTTAACCAAAATTAAAAAAATATACGCGCTTGAACCCCACAGTAAATTCATTCCCCTGTTGCTTACAAGGGAAATTAATAAACTGGAAGACTGGCTTTTTACCAACCAGCTAACCGAATACAAAACTTCGGCTTCGGCTGATGTATCGTATTACTCGGAAGACGATAATATAAGCCGGCAGTTTAAAAACCAAAACTATAAAGACGACAGTATTTATGCTGCGCGGGTGCAATCTTTTGCTGCGGATTTAATAAAAGATGACGGCAAAAATTATGCTTTGATGGTAAGCCTGTGCCATCTAAACTTTCTGGCCAAGAATTACGCCGCGGCAATGGGGTATTGTGAAAAAGTACTGGCCGGCGCAGACAAAAACTCGGCAGAGTATATGCAGGCAAAAATTAATTCGGTTGTACTGTTATTTCAAACAAGACATGCTGTTGATGATGAAGTAAAAAATAATATAACAGGATTGATGGGTTACCTTGACAAATTAAACCAGTCTTATAATGCTATGCCAGGCGTTAACAGTGGTATGGAGGATGCGCTGTTGGTTTACTTTGGCCGCATGGCTTTAAAGTATCATGATGTTGTAAACGCAACGCTCTTGCTTAGCAGAACATCCAAACCCTGGGGTGAATACCGCACAGGTGCGGAAAAAAGCGCTTACTTTATATTGTATCATTACGCAGTTGAAAAGGATTATGACAAGCTGCTTGAAATTTTGCGCAGCAAAAACAAAACCCCTTACGAAAAGTATTTTACCAAAACCACCTGCACCTTTTATGGTAACGTAAGTGTTACATATAGTCCCGAGCATTTTAACAGCCAGGAATATGTTGACAGCTTTTGGAGTATAAATAAAGTGCTGGACTTGAAAGGCACTTATTTTGTAAATAGAGACAGCCTTGATAAAGCGCTCGAAGCATTTGCACAAATACCATCCGATTTTTGGCGTGATTCATTGAACGTTTATAATAATTATCTAACTGGTAACCCATTTTCTTTAAGCATATATGATACCCACAGTTATTACGATAGCATGGTTAAAAATAACCCCGATAAAAAGGTGTTTATTGAAAAGCTGGCAGACATGAAAAAACGCGCTGCAACAGAAACCAACAGCGAGGTGAAGGCAAAGCTTTATTATATGATTGGCAATGCCTACTATAGTATGACGTATTACGGAAAATTTTGGCTGATGAGCAGGCTTTGGTGGGGGCGTGATGATTGGAACGAGGAGGATAACGCCAATTATTCACCTGAGTTTAAACTTAATTATTACGGTGCAGCGCGTGCACAACCCTGGTACCAGTTAGCCTTTAATACCACGAGGTTTCCAAAGAACGCTGCATATTATTGTCTTTACTTAACAATGTGCGAAAACAATCGCCGCAGTTATAATCACTATATAAATAATGCTCAAAACTCAAACAGTGAAGAATATCAGCCCAGTGATTTTTTATTTCTTAAATCGCTTCGTGCAAAACCGGGCAGCGAAGAATTTTATCGTCGTCTTATAAAGGAATGCCCTTTGTATGCCGATTTTAAGAGCAAGGTATAACGGCGTAAATAAGGCGTTTAATGCGCGTTACCTGCCAACGGTATTGCTGCGGGATAAAGCGGAATATTTTGCCAGGTGCGCAGGTCAATAAATGACTCCTGGCTTAAATACTTTTGCCAAACGTAATTATATTACCATCTATATCCTGCATCGCAAAATCGCGCATACCGTATTGCCTGTCATCGATGGGGACTGATATAATAGCACCCTTGGCAACAATCTCTTCATAATAAGCATCAATCTCGTCACAGAAAATATACATTGTGCCGCCGCCAATTTCTTTTTTCACGTCTTGTGCGGGGCCTGACAGATATATTAAAACAGGGCCATACTCCAAACCGGCAATATCGTTATAGCGAAAATCTAATGTAAACCCAACCACAGTGGTATAGTACGCAATAGATGCGTCAACATTCTTCACATGAAAAATAGTGGCAGCACATTCTGGTGTCATTTTTTGCAATAAAGTTAAATGTAGTTAAAGAGTTTATTTACAATTGATGAAAAAGTCTGCAATATTTAATGAAAACGGCAAGCGTTTAGTAACCCTGGTTACCCCAATCCAGGCAGCTAATGGTATGGCCCTAAAGCCAATCATATATCAAAATAATAAACATTTCGTGCTTTACTTACACTTTCTTTTATATTCGCAAAAAAGCAAAGCATGCAACCAGTCACTGAGTTAACTGCCAGCCCTGTTTCTACTCCGTCATATACAACCGTATGGCCATTATGGAGAAAAATGATATTCCGCTTTTTTCTTATTTTACTGTCCTTTCAAATGGTACCATGGTTAGGTACTATACCCTATGTGGGTTACGTAATAGACTACTACGAGCAGTTAATGGATTGGATAGTAAATTTTGGTAACAGGCATTTTTTTCATGTAAAAGATGTACTGGTGCCGCCAAATGGCAGCGGTGACACGAGTTATGGCTGGGCTGAGTTATGGACAACATTGAGTTTATCGTTAGTGGGCAGTATTATATGGAGTTTGTTTGACAGGAAACGCCTTAATTATATACACTTAAATTACTGGCTCTGCCTTTGTACCCGTTATTATGTAGCACTTGTTGCATTTACTTATGGTTTTGATAAAGTTTTGCCGCTGCAAATGCCTTTTCCAAACATGCACCAGCTGGCTACACCATTAGGTGATTTTCTTCCTATGCGTTTATCATGGATGTTTATTGGTTACTCCGGGCCTTACCAGGTTTTTTCTGGTTTTATGGAGGTATTTGCCGGTCTTTTGCTTTTATACCGGCGTACGGCTACACTGGGTGTGCTGATGGCAACAGGCGTATTTATAAATGTTATGATGCTTAACCTTAGTTATGATATACCTGTAAAAATATTCTCCATGCAAATGGTGTTGATATGCTTGTTTTTATTGGCTAATGAAGGCAAGCGCATGTTTTATTTTTTTGTTTTAAACAAGCCTGCAGCATTATGCAGCCTGTATTTTTTTACGTACCCTAAATTGTGGATGCGTATAACGCGTGTTATTTTAAAACTTGCATTTATAGTATTCGCTATTATTCTGCCTTTTTATAATAACTATGGTTTTTATAAATCATTAAGCCATGCGGGCGATAAAAAACAGCCTGTAAAAAATGGTGTATATGAAGTAACAGTGTACGCTGTAAACGGCCACCAGTTACCGCTTGCTGTTAGTGATACTATGCGTTGGCAGGACGTGATTTTTGAAAACGGTTTGGGCAGCGCAAGAACTGCAGATACAGCCTTCAGGCAGCGCTACAGGCGTGGATATTTCGCATATGAAGAAGATAGCGTAACCCATATACTTGCTTTTAAAAATCCCCTGAGCCAAAATACCATAGCCAATTTTAGGTATGAAGCGCCCGATACAAGCATTATACGCCTTTGGGGGCTTGAACACAGCGATAGCTTATATATAGAATTGAAAAAAACCAATCGTCATTTTCAATTAGCTGAAAAGCAATTTCACTGGTTAAGCGAGGCAAACAGGTAAGTTTTTTTATTATGAACTACTGGCTCAAGTCTGTTGATTATCAAAATGTTACTATAAATAATGACATTGTTATATTTTTTTTCAATAAAAAATTTGTTAAATTTAAAATTCTTTCTACCTTGCAGGCCAATCATAAAAAGGCGGTATCCTAACGCCTTTAAATGCTAACCACGTTATCCTTAATGAAATATTTATTTTTACCGATGATACTCATTTAAATACATGCGTATCTGTGAGGAATGCTAACCATTAGTCCCTTTTAAAACGCCCATTTAAAAACAAAAACGAGGGTATGAAAAACATTTACACTTTTCTTCCGTCAAAAATTGATGCTAACTATTGTGCCATTGCCGACGTTTAACGCCTTACCAATTTTTTAAGGCGGTATAACACTGTCTATTCCATCTCAGCTATTAAAAAACTATCCCCAATTTAAGATCAGCGTTGTGGCATACGCACTAACGCAAACATTTGTGCTATGCGGCAATGCGCCGTATGGTTTAAAAAATTTATGCTTAAATTTTTCATTTCATAACCAAAAAAAACATCATGAACACAAAAATTTTTACAAAAGCATGCTTGCTTTTACTGGCTTTTTATTGCACAAAAAGCTACGGCCAAAATTGGCTGATCACGGGTAACAGCGGCACTAACCCAGCAGTCAATTTTATTGGCACTACTGATGCCAAGGTTTTAAAATTTAAAGTAAACAACCAACTCTCCGGCTACCTGGACAACACTTTTTCAACGGGTATAACCAGCTTTGGGTACCAGGCACTAAACGTTAATACAGGTACTTATAACTCTGCTTTTGGCTACCAGGCTTTAATGTCTAACACTACTGGCGGAGTTAATACTGTAGTTGGCTACCGCGCGTTAAACCTTAATACAACCGGGGGCAGTAACACGGCAATTGGTTACCGAACCTTATTTAACAATAATGCAAGTAACAATACTGCGTTTGGCGCTTTTACAATGGTTGCAAACACTGCCGGCCACGATAACGTTGCTTTTGGCTTGCAGGCGTTATACAGCAACACAAAAGGCTCAACTAATATTGCTGTTGGCTCAAAGGCGATATATTCTGATACAACGGGCTATTCAAATGTGGCCATAGGCGTTAATGCATTGTACCACAACCAGTCAGGTAGCAATATTGTAGCAATTGGCGATTCCGCATTATTTAACGACAACAATAACTATTACAATACTGCTATTGGCAGCAAAACATTGTTTTCAAATACAACAGGCTATTATAATGTTGCCGTGGGCTACCAGGCGCTATATAAAAATACTGCCAGCGGTTATAACACAGCAACAGGCTACCAGGCACTGTTTCAAAACACAGGAGGTTCATACGACAATACCGCCAATGGTTTCCAGGCGTTGTATGCAAATAGTTCAGGTTCGCGCAATACATCCACTGGTGTTTGGTCGTTGCTTAATAACACCAGCGGCAGTAATGATGTAGCAGATGGTGTTTATGCCCTTGAGCAAAACTCAGCAGGCAACGATAATGTCGCCAGCGGCTTTTATGCGGCTTTTTATAACAATGGCAATAGTAATGTAGCCATTGGTACGCATGCCTTGTATTCCAGCACTGCCGGTAGTAATATGGTTGCCATTGGCGATTCTGCTTTGTACAACCAGGGCGTTGGCAGTTTTTATGTAAATACCGCAGTAGGCAGCAAAGCGCTGTATGCTAATACTACAGGGTTTTCAAATACCGCAGTGGGTTTCCAGTCGCTTATGGCAAATACAACCAGCACATATAATACAGGCCTGGGGGGCTATGCATTAACCTCAAATACAACCGGCAGTGGCAATACCGCAACCGGGCTTTCCAGCCAGTATTACACAACAACAGGCAGCTACAATACCTCTGTCGGCCTCTCAAGCCTTGAAACAAACACTACTGGCAGCAGTAATACCGCATTAGGTGCAAACGCAGATGTTAATGCAAATAATTTAACCAATGCAACAGCGGTTGGGTATAGCGCAATTGCAACAGCATCAAACCAGGTAATGCTGGGTAATACTTCAGTAACATCAGTAATGGCTGCGGGCAGTTTTGTTATTTATTCTGATGGCAGGTTTAAAAAGAATATACAGGCCAATGTACCGGGGCTGGAGTTTATAAACAAACTGCGGCCGGTTACTTATCACTACGATATTAAGGGGCTGAATAATTTCCTGGGTGGTGATCAATCATCTCAAAAAAGCCAGTCGTTAAACGGGGGCAAAAATGATGAATCAAGTTTTGCAAAACAAACCCCGGACGATAATGCCATAGCCAAAAAAGAGAGAAAACTATACACCGGTTTTGTAGCGCAGGAAGTTGAAGATGTAGCTAAAAAACTGAATTTTGATTTTAGCGGCGTATACCACCCGCAAAACGATAAGGATGCTTATGGTTTAAGCTACAGCGAATTTGTTGTGCCTTTGGTTAAAGCAGTGCAGGAATTGAGCGTAGCCTCAGATGCAAAGGATGCAAAAATTGATTCTCTTATGCAGGTAAATGTAAACCTGGAAGCAAGGATTGCCAGGATAGAAGCGATGTTAAAAATTGATCCTTCTACTGCAATATCACTTACCAATGCATCTTTGGAACAGAATGCACCAAACCCGTTTGTGTCTACAACATCTATACGTTACAATCTGCCGCAGACTTACGGTAAGGCAGCTATGGTAATAACAGATGCCAGTGGCAAGATATTAAAGACGGTAACGTTAAGTGGCAAAGGCGCAGGGAATATAACCCTCGACGCAAATACCCTTGCTGCAGGAGCATACCGCTATACTTTGATTGTAGATGACAAAGCAGTAGGCTCAAAGCAAATGATATTAGCAAGATAGGAGTTGTCATAATTTTTATACACAAAGAGCCCTGTAAACGCGCAATGGTTACAGGGCCTTATTGTTTTTTTTAAGCCGACGCCTTGTTTGCTAATGAAAGTTATTCATTTACTTTCAATATTTGCATATCGCTTAATTTTGAACAACGGGGGGCCTTTTTTCGGATGCCATCAGGGCAGGTTGCGGTTCGAATATGCAATGCATTTATCGTTCATTGCGAAAAAAATCTGTGTGGGGTTGAGGGAGGGGATTTGTGGCATGTTAAACCTTGAAGGTTTTTGGAAACCTTCAAGGTTTATAAGCCGGTTGAGGTTCGAATTACAATGCCATGTGCTGGTCGCTGAGAGCTCAAATCAGTTGTTATAAATGCGTAAGGCTTTATCGTCATTGCCAAAAAATCAGCCGGCATTTGAGGGTTGATATTTTTGTGGCAATCTCGGTTTTATCATTTTCTGTTGCCCTGCCATTTATGGCGGGGATGAAATGGTTAAGTTGATTTTGGCTTTAGTCTAATTTTTGCTATGTTCTTTTGGCTTGACCCAAAAGAACCAAAAGGTCAAGGCTCCCGAAAAAAGGCTAAAAATTAACTTGTTCGGCTAAAATGAAATAGTCACAACATTTGAATATAGCCGGGCAGTTGTGCGACTTTTGAGATGAGAATATTTCCAATCTTTTGTGCATGGATTTCATTTTTACGCCTCCCAAATTAATTTTATTAACGCCTTTTTTCGGATGCCGTTAGGGCAGGTTGCAGTTCGAATATGCGATGCATTTATCGTTCATTGCGAAAAAAATCTGTATGGGTTTGAGGGAGAGGTTTTGTGGCAATCTCGGTTTTAATATAAGACCTATAAGGTTTTTAGAAACCTTATAGGTCTTAATAACAACACAGTTCGGCTGTGGTTTTTCAAATGCTCTTTATATTCCGGGACGAATATTCGGTACGAAGTTTCGGGAGGGCTTTTATTTTCAGTTCAAGATGCTTTGCGGAACATCTTTAACAACGATGGGTCAAGGCAACTGTACAGTAGTTAGCCAATAATCACATGTGTTTTTAAGCATCTTTTTCCAATGGGGAAACAAATCGGGCTTTGTAATAAAGCTGTTTGCCCCGGCTGAATAGCACCACCGTATTTCTTTCTCGTCGTTTGAGGTGCTTAGTATAATTACCGGTATGGGCTGAAATGCCGGGTGGGTTTTTAGCGACTTTAGCAATTGCTTGCCGTCAACACGGGGCATATTAAGGTCGCTTATAATAAGGGATGGCAGCCTGGGAGCGCTTTTGCTTAAAAAGCCCAGCAGCGGCTCTCCCTCTGGAAATACAACTATTGACAAATTTGGGCAAACCTCACTTAATATTTGCTCAATTAATACACCGTCATCAGGGTCGTCTTCCGCGAGCAATATTTGGTTACCATGCCTTGCCATAAGTTTTTTTGTTTGGCAATTAAATATCCGCCTGTTCCCATAACGGAACGAAATGGGAAGCATATTCCCTATTTCGTGCTTTGAATTGGGGAGGGTTTAATACTATTACTTCTATATAACTTGAATTTTTACATTTGAAAATCAACGGTTTAAAAATTCAAGTTTTTTTTATTAAAACATAATGCGCAGCGTTATCTAAATACTAAATAACGTACTACACCAAAAGTTGATTGGCGTGGTTTATGATAAAGTATTGAATGTTATTATACAATAACGATGTTAACCTATAGTAACACATTCCGGCTTTATGCCGTTTTTTTTTGCTTCGCCTATGCTGACTTAAGTATTTGCTTATTGGCAATAAACTCCGACAAAGGGGGGAGGTTGGCCTTCTTCCACCCAGGTGAAAAAATTGCCTTTAATATATCCCTTAAGTCTGGAACTGTTACTGGTTTTTGAATAAACCAGTTTGCCCCGTACTCATAACACAAACTGATATTGCGCATATCTGTTAGCGACGAATACATTATTACAGGCATTTCATCATAGCGCGGGTTAGCCCGTATCTCTTTTATGCATAAAACGCCGTTTTTACACGGCATCAGTATATCTAAAAAAAGAAAATCCGGTACCCGCTCCTCCAAAAGCCTCATCAGTTTTTCGCCGTTTTCCGCCCTTTTCAATTTAATGTTGTACGGCAGCTCAGCAACAGCTAACCCGAAAAATTGGTAGTCATCATCGTCATCTTCCGCTATCAGCGCAATGGTAAGTTCCCGCATATCCACAAAATATTATATTACCTTAAGCACATATTTAATGCCAATTTCCCTTCCACGCAGGGTCTTCATTATAGCCTATGCGCGTTAGCCATGAGACCCGGCGACATATTTTTTACCACAGACCAACAAAGATGTAAAGCGGGCGGCCTTCCCCGCTATCCGGAGAGTTTGCATGGCGCTCTCCGCGTTTTATAATAATAGCCAATCTCCGACTGGCTCCATAGATGTCAGATGAAGTCAGAGGCTTCGTTCCGATAATTCGGAATGCCACTTATCAACAAATGCTTAGAGCGCTGCACTAACTCTAAGCAAAGCAATGAAGAATCTGCCCAACTGTTGTACTATTCCCGGCGTTACACCACAGCCTGAGCAGATCCTTCCTACGTCAGGATGACACTATGGGCGGCAGTGCTGCTCATCTGCCGCCCTTACAGGACTTGGGGAGCTCTGGGTTGCTGTTTATCACAGGGCTGCACCCTGTGCTATTAGATTTCGGAGCTTCGCCCCTTGAAGCCCATTGTGGAAAAAAATAGTTGCCAAAAAAGTGAGACAAAACACTCCTTTTTATATATAAGTATATACACTATACTTTATGCCTTTTAAATTACAACCGGCGGGTTTACGCGCGTTGTGGGCAGATTACCGGAGCTATTGCGACCAACATACCTGTACCAAACTGTACAGGGGAAAGCTTGTTGAGGCGCCTAAAAAAATTATCTACAGCCTGGAGGGTTTTTGCCTTTTTGCAGGCGTTACCGAACATGACCTGCTGAAATATGAAAAGAACAAAAACTACCGGGCCGTTATTAAGCAAATGAAGTTTGAGGCTATGTGCCGCAAGCTGGATGCGCTGATTAACGGCGAGGGCTGTACGCGGGGGCTGCTGTTTGACCTTAAAATGAACCATGGCATGGATGGTAAGCGTCCCCGCTATGCCGAGGACTGGAACATTACGCTAAAAATTGATGACGACGAGCCAGTTAACGCCAGGCGGTCTAATACAGGTGGGGAGAACGGATACGCCCTTAGCGCCGTTGCGCCAGCCATAGAAGAGAAGGCATGTAACGAGGCAGGCAGCGAGGTGTCTTGCGAAAAACCGATAGCAACACCAGGTGCGGGGCAAAACGAAGCACGGCTTGAGGGACGACTTGAAAGCCCTGTTATTGAAGCCGTGGTGCGTGGAGGACCATCTGCAATGGCGGGCACGGAACTGGTGCTTGCCCCGCCGGAGGGCGCGTTAATGGATGCAGAAACTACCGGCAATAATGGGGCAGGGGCGGGTGAGGAGTGCCTGCCCATTGACAATATATATGAGTGGAAGGGCAGGCCGCGAAGGGTGATGTGGAGGTGAACGAGGGAGACTTATAAGGTTTTAGAAAATGCTTTGTGGTAAAGGGTTTCGGTTATAACTACTCCGTATTTACTTTTTTTTCTTGACAAAAAAAAGTAACAAAAAAAGTCAACCCCGCACGTGCGGGGCCGAAAAAAGGCTAAAAATTAACTTGTTCGGCTAAAATGAAATAGTCACAACTTTTGAATATAGCTGGGCAGTTGTGCGACTTTTTGGCTAACAATATACCCGGGCTTTAGAATATGGATTTCATTTCTTAACGCCGAACAAATTAATTTTCTTAACGCCTTTTTTCGGATGCCGTTCACCATTTGAGCAGGTATGAAGACCACATTTTGCATGGCTAGCTTGACGCATAAGAAAAATGGGGACTGGCTGCGGAGTAGGCCTGGCGAGATTCTGGAGGAAAGTATGTTTTTTTAAGGTAAAAATGTTATAAATACCTACAAATGAATGTGTTGCGTGTTTTAGTATTCCTCCCTTTTCCTCCGCTAAAAAGCCTGCTAAATAACAGGGGCTGTATAAACCGGTGGTTATTTTTTTGGTTCTGTTTTTTTGTGTTGGGTGTTTTTGGGTTTACTAACATCCTCACGCAAAACCCATTCATAATCCAGTTGCCGTTTTTCAAGGTTGGCTGCCACAACACGTATGTGCACTTTGTCGCCCATTCTAAATGCCCTGCCGCTGCGCCTGCCAACAAGGCTGTAATCACCTTCAATCAGCCTGAAATCATCGTATTCGCTAAGGCTTGTAACTGGTACAAGCCCTTCGCATTTATGTTCAATGGTTTCAACCCAAAAACCAAAACTGGCAACACCGCTTACAACACCTTCAAAAACATCTCCTAAATAGTCATGCATAAATTCCACCTGCTTGTATTTATTGCCCGCGCGCTCACATTCCATTGCGGCACGTTCGCGTTCGCTGCTGTGCTTGCATTTTTCTTCCATCTTTTTATCCATCACGGGGGCACCCTGCAGGCAACTTTGCAATACACGGTGCACCAATACATCAGGGTACCTGCGTATAGGCGAGGTAAAGTGGCAGTAATGCTCAAAACCAAGCCCGTAGTGGCCTATGTTACTAGTGGTATATGTTGCTTTTGCCATGGTACGTATACCCAATTGTTCCAGCACATGTTGTTCAGGTTTGCCATGCACATCAGCCAGCATCTGGTTAAAGCTGGCGGCAATTTTTTCAGGGCTGCTTGTGTCAAAACTGTGGCCGTATTTTTTTGCGAATGCTATAAATGGCAGCAGCTTTTGTTCATCAGGCGTATCGTGTACGCGGTAGGGGAAGGGCACTTCCTTTTTGTTCACTTTAATTTTAAATACATGTTCAGCTACGGTACGGTTGGCAAGCAGCATAAGCTCTTCGATCAACTGGTGCGCCTCTTTACTTTCTTTAATTACAATGCTTATCGGCTTGCCCTTTTCATCAAGCTTAAACCTAACCTCCTGCGACGAAAAATTAATAGCGCCTTTTACAAGCCTTTGTTTACGCATTTTCTGCGCAATATCATTCAGCAGCAAAATTTCCTCCGCATATTTACCTTCCTTTTTTTCAATGGTTTCCTGTACGTCCTCGTAGGTAAAGCGGTGGTTGGAATGAATGATTGTTTTAGACAGGTACGAACTTTTTACTTCTGCTTTTTGGTTTATTTCAAACACCGCAGAAAAGGTAAGCTTTTCTTCGTGCGGCCTCAACGAGCACAATTCATTACTTATCCTTTCAGGCAGCATGGGGTTTACCCTGTCGGGCAAATACACGCTTGTGGCCCTTTTATACGCTTCTTCATCAAGTTTTGTATCGGGCTCAATATAATGGCTTACGTCAGCAATGTGCACACCAATTTCATACAACCCTTTTTTAACCTGGCGAATACTTATGGCATCATCAAAATCTTTTGCATCAACGGGGTCAATAGTAAAGGTTAATACCTCCCTAAAGTCTTTCCTGTTTTTTATCTCGCTGCTGCTAATAGCATCAGGCAGGCGGCCGCTTTCTTCCATCACATCATCGCTGAACGATAACGGAAAACCGTTCTCGGCCAGCAATTCCTTCATGGCCATATCGTTGATGTTCTCTGCGTCCAGCACATTTATAACTTCGCCTATGGGCTTGCGGTTGTCTTTATCCCATTTAACCAGTTTTGCTATTACCTTATCCTTGTTTTTTGCCCCGTTTAAACTCTCCAGGGGAATATACAGGTCTGGCATAGGCTTCTCTGAATCCGGTATAAAAAACGCGAAGTTGGTACTTAACTGTATTGTGCCGATAAATTCATTTTGCCTGCGGCTAACTACCTCGGTTATCTTGCCTTCTTTTCTGCCAGTTGCCAGGTTTTCTTTGGTCACTTTTACGCGCACAGTATCGCCGTGCAGTGCAGTATTAAAATCACCCGGTCTAACTAATACGTCGCCGGTGCCATCGGCTATTACTACATACCCAATGCCGCTGCGTGCAATATCAAGCGTGCCTTTTTGTAATTGCTGGTGGCTGGTTTGTTTATTTTTATTTTTCTCTTTCTTCCTGCTCATTATGTTCTGTATATTGAAAATTTTGTACAAAATTTATAACCGCTTCATCAAATATGTTGCCCTCATTAAATAGAAAACTATGCCGTACCGGCAATACATATAAAGGTAATTGGTGCAGTTTGTCTTTAAACTTCTCCAGCCTTACAGCATCCTTTTCAGTGGTTAGCATTAATTTGCCGGGACTGCTTATTGTTTCAAACTTCTTTTCTATTTCTGCGAGGTCATCAATGGTAAATATATGATGGTCATTGTAATCCTGTTGGTAGTAAGTATATGCGTGTTCCGCAAGGTATTGTTTTAGTGGCCCGGGGTTAGCAATACCGCACACCAATAAAACTTCATCTTCCTGTGTTATGTCCCGCTGTACCTCTGTTACAATATGGTATGGCCGGCCATACTCAATAGTGGTAAAGAATATTTGCTGATGCGGCTGTGGGTTAATATCTTTTATAATAGAATTTTTTTCAACATCGCCAAGGTATAACGGGCATTTGGTTATAACAATAACATCCGCTCTTTTGTAGGATGACCGCGCATCCCGCAGATCGCCGGTTGGCAGAAAAAAATCGTGGGCGAAAATATCGTTGTACTCAGTAAGTAATATATTATACCCGGCCTTTACCGCCCTGTGCTGAAAAGCATCATCAAGTATTATAACCTGCGTGCCCGGTTTATCATGCAGTAATTGCGGGATAGCTTCAATTCTTGCTTCGCCCACTGCCACTGCAACATCGGGAAATTTTTTATGAAACTGCATAGGCTCATCTCCAATCTCAAGTGCTGTTGTTGTTTCATCTGCAAGGGCGTAGCCAGTTGTTTTACGTTTATACCCGCGGCTTAACGTGGCAACTTTAAACTGCGTGGTAAGTAATGTTACCAAATACTCAACCATGGGCGATTTGCCGGTACCGCCAACAGATAAATTACCCACACATATAAGGGGAAAGCCAAACTCCGCAGAGTGCAGGTAGTTTTTATTATACAGCCAGTTACGTATTATGACAATTAAACCGTACAGCAATGCAAAAGGCAACAAAAGAACGCGGAACGATTTTAAAAAAATGGTATTAAAATTCATATATGTTTTACCTATTTCGGTACCAATGCCTGTGATGAAGGAATTACTATAAGCGTTGAAAATATTGTACACCGGTTTAATTCAATACGATCTGAAACACTTATTATTGAAGGTGCCGGTGGTTTAATGGTGCCTTTAAACAACACTGAATTTATGGTTGACCTTATTGAGCAACTGCAAGCAAAGGTTATATTGGTGAGCCGCAATTACCTTGGCAGTATAAACCATAGCCTTATTACAGCAACTTTGTGCAAACAAAGAAAGCTGGAAGTACTGGGCTGGATATTTAATGGGCAATACATGGATTATGAAGATGAAATTGCAGCCTGGAGCGGTTACCCGAAAATAGCGTCTATACCTTTTACACAACAGGTAAACAGTACCTTTGTGAAAGA
>JABDGS010000009.1 GCA_013285915.1 Bacteroidota bacterium | reverse complement strand
CCCCATTGCCTTTATGAAAAGCCGTGGGCACAGTTAAGTTGCTGTTGAGCATTTGTGTGGTACCACGGTATTGGTTAAAGTTTGCTGCAACTGATTCGCCAAACCACCAAACTGGTTGGGGGCGCTTTACCTGTTGTGAATAACCTGTTGCACAGGCAAAAACCAATACCATAAAAATGATCGTGAATTTTTGCCCTGTTTTATAAACTTGTAACATATAATATTCTTTTAAAAATTAGTTGTATTGTTTCTATATTGATAAAAACATCCCGCTCAACAGAGCGGGATGAAGGATGTTATTGAGGCACGTTAACGGTTGTATTTACCATAGTAACCGAAGCATTTAAAGAAATTGCCCGTCCGTTAAGTACAGTTTGAACAGCATTGCCCGCGGTTGAGAAAGTAACACCTGCTGATGCTATAATGTTTCCTGTCATAATTCCACCGCCAGCACCGTTAATAGTGGCTGCACTGCCAACATACCAAAACACATTATTTGCAGTTGCACCGTTTATCAACATAACATTTCTTGCCCCGGTTGGTCCGGCAATACCTACTGTGAGAGACGTTGGGGCCTGAAATATCCACACAGCATTCGGGTCACCCTTTGCGTCAAGTGTAAGGTCGCCATTTGTTATTTTAAATGCGCCGCCTGCTGATTTGTAAACACCAGGCTGTAATGTTAAACCACCCAATTCGCCCGCACCCGGATCAGAACCCCCAGGTTTTGAAGCCGGTGAAATAGCCAGGTAAGCCTGGTTTGCATCAAGCAGGCCCTGGGTAGCAATTGAGAACGAGGTTGCATTGCCCGGTGCTGGCGGTGCAGTATATATTCTGCCTTTTACATCGCCTACATTAAGCGGTGTTTCTGTGTAAATATCGCCTGTTGTTTCATCATGAAAACCCGTAACCAGTGTTGAGGCGCCAGTGGTACCGATACTGCCATTGTTTATCACAGTATTCAGGCCCTGGTTAGTTATACCGGCGCTTCCGCCAAACGCACCAAAAATTGAAATACTGCCTAATAGTGGTGGTATAATTGGTGGCGCTGTTGTAAAGCTCCACACATAATCGTTAACCAGTGCATTGCCCGCAACATCCTGTGCCCCCGTGCTGATGGTGGCTGTGTAAACGGTATTAGAAAGAAGGTTTGCTAACGGAGCAAAAGTTGCCGTTGTACCTGAATATGTAACCGTTCCTGCAACTGCTATTGCACCATTTTTCAACACAAATGTTGCGTTGTTAATAGTTAGCTGGTTCATAGCCTTGCTAAAAGTGGCAGTTACCTTTTTATTTAGCGCCACGTTAATGGCATTATTTAAAGGATTTGTAGAAATTACTGTTGGCGGTACAGGCGCCGCAAGGGTAGTAAAGCTCCAAACATAATCGTTTACAAGTGCATTGCCTGCAAGGTCTTTAGCACCTGTTGTAATAGTACCTGTATATGTTGTATTGTAAGCCAGGTTACTTGACGGTGAAAAAGTAGCTGTTGTGCCGTTGTATGTAACCGTACCCGCAATTATTGTTGCACCATTTTTTAATACAACCGTAGTATTGTTTATGGTTAAAGGGTTCATCTTTTCGCTAAATGTTGCTGTAACCGTTTTATTTAAAGCCACATTAGCAGCATTATTTAGAGGATTGGTTGAAACCACCGTAGGTGGCGTTACGTCAAGCGCTGCGCCGGTTGTAAAACTCCAGTTGTAACTGCTTACCATTGCATTACCTGCAAGGTCTTTAGCACCTGTTGAAATTGTAGCCGTATAAGTGATACCTGATGACAGGCTGCTTGCAGGGGAAAATACAGCAGTGGTACCGCTGTAAGAAACCGTTCCTGGTACTGTAATGCCACCCAGCGTTGTATTAACCACCGAAAAAGTTGCGGTGGAAATAGTCATTGGGTCCATCGCTTCGCTAAACGTTGCGCCAATTTTTTTGGTAAGCGGCACATTAATAGCCAAATTCGCAGGATCTGTTGAAATTACTACAGGCGGTATAATAGATGGCCCTGCCCCTGTGGTAAAGCTCCATATATAATTATTTAAAAGGCCGTTACCTGCCATGTCTTTAGCGGCCGTGGTTATAACGGCTGTATAAGTGGTGTTAGGTAAAAGGATAACGCCAGGCGAAAACACCGCAGTTGTGCCGCTGTAGGTAACTGTGCCCTGTACTGACGACCCGCCTAACGTGGTATTTGCCAGTGAAAAGGTTGTTGAAGAAATAGTTGACGCATCCATCGTTTTGCTGAAAGTGGCTGTGATCTTTTTATTAAAAGGCACACCAACTGCATCTTTCAAAGGATCTGTTGAAACTACAGTGGGCAAAATAATATCAGGCGCTGCGCCCGTTGTAAAGCTCCACGTATAATTGCTTACAAGCCTGTTGCCCGCAAGGTCTTTAGCGCCTGTTGTAATAGTTGCTGTATACGTTGTGTTGGGTAACAAATCAACCGACGGAGAAAACATCGCGGTAGTACCCGTGTATGTAACCGTTCCGGTTAATTTGGTTCCGCCGGCGGTAGTATTTGCCAGCGCAAATGTTGTTGCATTAATAGTTAACGAATCCATCAGCTCGCTGAAAGTGGCAGAGATCTTTTTATTAAAAGCCACACCGGTAGCGGCATTTGCAGGGTCGGTGGAAGAAACGGTTGGTGCTATAACGTCGGGGCCCGCGCCGGTTGTAAACGTCCAAACATAATCGCTTACCGGCGAATTGCCCGCCTTATCTTTAACGCCGGTGGTAATTGTACCGGTGTATTTTGTATCAGGCAATAAGTTATTTGTTGGGGTAAAAGTAGCCGTTGAGTCGTTATAGCTAATTACACCAGCTATGGGCGTTGTACCCTGTTTTAATGTGAACGTTGCAGAAGTAATGCTGGTCGCATTAACAGGCTCGTTAAAAGTAGCGCTTACTGCCTTATCCAGGTTTACATCAGCAGCAGCATCGGCCGGACTTGTTGAAATTACTTTTGGGCAAACCCCGGTAAGCCCTGCTACCTCAGTAACTTTTGAACAGCCTGCAAAAAAAACGCCGAACAATAAGACAATCCAGGTGCTGCGGAAAATTTTGGGATAGCTTTTAAATAGGGGTAATAACTGCCCTTCACTTGCGGAAGAATGGTTTTTCATGGTTATGTTTTATGGTACTAGTTGCGTGGTTAAAAAATTTTCAACTAATCCACAAAAATATGCTAACACCACAGGCTGACTGTTATACGATTATGATATTAATTTGCATGATTCACACTGTTTTAAGGGGCGCCGGGATTATAGGTAATTGGGGACACAGAGTAACGCAGCGTTTTGCATTGAGTGGCACGGAGTTTTTTAAAGAAGCCTGCTATGAAGCGGAGAGAATACTTATAAGGTTTCTAAAAACCTTATAAGTATTAATAATGCTGGCGCGCAGATAGGGATGGGTGTCACGCAAAGACGCAAGGGCGCAAAGGAAGAATGATTTTTGGGGATGGGCTGTATAGCTTTGGTGGGCTGCGGTCGTACATTGCGGCTGTAGTTTTTCAAAAGCCAGTCAAAGACTGGAATTTATTAAATAATTCGTAGAGCCCCTACGGAACTCTACGAATAGCCGGCTGAAGCGCTGAATGTGGAAGCGAACTTGTTCTTAGTGAGGGAAAATAAATAGTTGAGGGGGAGATTATGCTTTTTTGGGTTAGACTTGTATCAACAGTGCGTGTGTCTTTACATTATCAATCGCTTTTTATGATGTTAAGTCTATAAAGTAATGAGAAAGTAAAATGGGTTGATTATTCCTTCTAGAATTTAATGATTTATATTTATTGATTGTACTTTCAGATACTTCAAGAGATAATTTTTCTTCTGGTTTTGTCCATTCAATATCATCGGTACTTTCTGAAGAACATTTCGTAATCCACTCATTTATTTTACCCAACCAATGCAACACATTGTTTGACTGAATATATCCAAACATCCCTGCTCTATTTAGGTGATTTGCATGTTGATTTCGTTTGAACCGCTCGATCCCCCCTCTATCACCATAGACATATTCAGTATTATTAGAGGAATCAGAAAGACGTTTGGCCTCAAATTCAAAGATGGTATTAGTAGGAGTTGAAGTATTTAGAATATAAATACCGACATCAGTTTCCTTTGCCGAATCCTCCTGGGCCGGATTTTTTTTTGGAAAGAAAATTTGTAAGGAATGTATCCCGCTGTATCATCGCTTAACCAACTATTAAAGTAGTTGACGAGATTATTTGTTATGAAATTTTCCTTATCAGAACTACTAAAACTCATATAGTAATTACGAAAGCCACCGATTCTCTTTTCTATAAATTCTAACAGGGTAGAAACTGCATGATTAGCCGGAGCGGTTAAATCCGCATTGCCGATAGCGTTATGTTTGTATAATATATCCTTTAACATTAAAAGCCGGCTTTAAAATAATCAGCAAAAGTTTCGTCAGCATCTCTTAAAGCAACAGATTGGAGCCAATACCTCAGTTGTTTTGGTTTGGATAAAACAATTGAATCCTTACTATAGAATTTCAGTATTCTTTGAATGTGAAGATTTGTTTTCTTTTTTTGTGATGGTGGGATTAGATCGTTCAGATATTGTTCAAGGTCTGTATTTTCTTCCGATATACTTTTAAGTGCACCAGCTGAGTACTCAAAATGCAGCGCATAATAACTACCCGTATCTAAAATTTTAAATAACTGGAATTCTTTCTCATTTGCTTGGTATACGCTATTAAGTGTTTTTGAAAAAACCTTTGCATAATTTTTTAGTTCTAACTCGTTTGCGTTTTCGTAGAGTTTTTCTTTGTTCTCGGTGTTCAACTGAAATTTAAGTACATCATTTACAAGAATATTTTCTGCCTGGGAAAGTTTAATTTTTGTGACGTCGCCAGGATAGGGTATTCTCATTAAATCTTCTTTTAGAAGAGCTGTAGCCCTGTTTACCAATAGCTGGCTACTCGTACAGGCTATATAAAACCGTAACAAATCGTTATTCTGTATGAAATAATCATATAGCTCTGTAAGCTGCTCTTTCTCTTTTTTGGGAGCATGAATGCCTATTATCTTGTCCCTAAACACCAAATACTTGTCTGTATATTGAACTAAAAGGTTTTTGCGGCCAATATTCGCCTTTAATAATATATGCGGGGGGGTATATAGCTTTTCATTTTTCGCTCTATGAAATTTTTCGACATCACAAGGATAAACCTCCTGCCAATCAATTCCTTGCTCGGTAAATGCTTCAGTAGGCAGATAATTCTTCCCGGTAATATAAGTTGCAGGCTGCCCCTTTGAACTCTCTTGAAAACCTTCTCCTACAAACCATCCGGCAATCTCCTTTTCTTTTAAGAAGGACTCAAGCGTACGAATTTGAGATAGTTTTTCAATTAATGACGCAATCCGGCCACCACCGATAAAATCCGCTTTCCAAATAAATGGATTGGAAATTGCTGTTTTTTTAGGCAGAAAATGAAAGTCGTAATGATCTAGTTCTAAAAATATTTTTTTAGTATTGGCGATGGTATCGTTAACAGTGATATGTACAACTGGATTATCATCCGGTTTTGAATTTTGGACAAAAACAGCCGCCGTAGCTATATTGGCGCTTCCCCATAAAACACTCCCAAGTTTTGTGAAGTCTATAACTTGCAACAAGTTATACTTGGAAAACATCTCATTAATAAAACTATTATCCTCCTGATAAAGCAGGGGAGCAGAAGGTTGTATCAAACACAATAACCCGTCAGGCTTTAGCAGGTTCATGCCTTCAGCCAAAAACATAAGTGCAATATTATGGTCAGGGATTTTGAAAAGAGGATCATAATTAAACTGTTTTTTTAAAACAGTCTTGTAATCTCCATTACTCAAGCCATTTGGTGGATTGAAGGGCGGGTTTCCAATAACCAGGGAAAATTTATGTGCCAAGCCAGATTTAAACTCAAAAAAATCTTTTTCAAGAATATTTTGATTATTTAAATTTTGGAATCGGAGTTTTGTCCAGATAGTTTTTGGATCTAATTCGTCAAGTAAAGCTAAAGCTAAGCTAAATATTGCAAGCTTAACAGCATCACCTTGAACGTCTATCCCATATATGGATGTGGTTAATAAAGATTGAAGTGTATTTTGGTCAGGCTTTTCCAATGAACCTGTTTCAAGCCAGCGCTTATAACGCCACCACTGTATAATTCGCTTGTAGGCTTTCACAAGGAATATTCCCGAACCGCAACTGATGTCAATTAGCTTAAAGTCCTCTTGTGGGGTCTTTAAAGGCATGCACTCATCAATAAGAGTACTGGCTATCATGTCAGGCGTATAGACTGTATCTTTTTTCCCCTTTCCAAGCAATTCTTCGTACACTGAGCTTATTAATTCAACCGGCAAATGCGAGAAGGAGTACAGGCGCCAAAGAACGAACTGCTCATTTTTGTTATTACCATCTAAATAATCTGCCAGCTTCTTAACTTTAGCGTTTTTGATAGCGTTACGCTCTTCCTTTTCTTCTTCTTTATTCCATTCAAATATTTTACCATTGAAGTTTTGGGAAAGCTTATCAAGTAAATCAATTAATTGTCCTTTTCGTATGACTTCGCAAAAATTATTGCAACTAAAGTGGTTTTTAAAGAATGATTTTGCAAAATAACCATTGCCGCTCTCTTCATCTCGCTCCTCTAGATATTTTATTAACAGGCATTGTACTAATAATTTTAGCGCAACATGAGAATTGAGATTGGACACCAATTGAAAATCTTCATAAACTTTCTTAAGGCCTTCTATAAGGTCTTTGTATGCTGAAGTAGTAAATTGGAATTTCCTTTGATTTTTCCTTTCTTCCCAAAATAACCCGCTATCAAAGTCTTTTGCTGAAAATTGCTTAAATATTTCACCTGCAAGAGCAATAGTTTCAATAGGTGACGTGGTAAGTTGATCATTCTGTACCTGTATCTTTTTCCTAGCATCGAATATCCTAACCTGATTTTTTTCAATAAAAATGAAAATAGGGATATAGCATCCGCTCCAAACCTTGATATGAACGTCTGCTTCTTTACCATTTAGGATTCCTGCGGTGTTATCATAGATATAAACCTGGGGTATAGCTTCCCGGCCATCATCAAAATAACGAAAATAGACGGCATCTGCTTGAAAATCTTTCGCAGTCTCAAGTGCAAACATTTCATGGGGAGACAAGTTAGGGGCATTGGAATCATACTCTGAAACCAGCACAACACCACTGCCATTGCCTTTTTTAAAGGTAAAATCCAGTGCGATAATGTTATCTTTAAATACAGTTTGTGCCATTTTCTGACTATATCTTACATGCTTCCAAGGTAATAATAAATTTTATGTCGAACGAAGCCATAATTTCACACGTTCTTCCTACATTCACTTATGCGCTAACCTTTTTTAAAATTGTCTTTAGTTCCATTTTCATACCCATTATTTCTTCATAAAGCTTGCGAACTGAGCACTCACCATTATCAGGAATACTTTCACTAATAAAACACTTATATCTCCAGAGTTCAATAATATCTTCAACTGAAACCGTATAAGGGCTGTAAATTGAATTCAGTGATCGTAAAACTAGGATGCGGCCTTCCTTTATTTTGTTATTAACTTCTTTAAAAACTATCCCTTCTGTTTTTGTGACAACAATGCATAATTGCCCGTCTTTTATATTTAGCCAGTCCTCAATATATTCACCAATTACTGCAGCGCCATCGGGAATTGGTAGCATTGAGTCGCCTTGAATTGGAAACATTCGATACTTTTTGCCCTTTGGCAATTGTGGTAAATCAAATGTTGGCAACTTGGAAATAAAATCAGGGTCAGCATACCCAGTTAAATAACCCGCTTGTGCTTTCAAAGGAACAAATTCAATATTTTCCTCATTATTTGGGGTGACGGTTGTTACCACCACACGTAAATCAGCCCCGGTATGTTTCCCTTCTTCAAGCAATCTCAACCTATAGTCCGATATTTTTGCTAATTCGACCTTTAATAAGGCATCAACTGATATGGAAAAATATTCAGATAGAGCATTTAAATCCTTTAAAGAAGGATTTTTGGTATGATTGATTTCATAGGCGGCAATTTTAGCACGCGTCAAGGATAAATCAGAAGATAACACTTCCTGACTCAATCCTTTTCGTTCTCGCAGAAATTTAATATTTGAGGCAAAATGCAACG
Source organism: Bacteroidota bacterium (assembly GCA_013285915.1). Classification (GTDB taxonomy): domain Bacteria; phylum Bacteroidota; class Bacteroidia; order Chitinophagales; family Chitinophagaceae; genus JABDFW01. Next base: position 53,624 of record JABDGS010000009.1, on the reverse strand, counting down.
TGAAATATTTAAATGTTACTATTAGACACAATTATATGTTACTCTCAGTAACGAAGCTAAGCATTAAATTACAATTGTCCAAAAGTTATAAAGTGTAATGGAACAAAGCAAAATGTTGTACCTATGTTGTACCCGTCTTAAAAATAAAAAAGCAGCTACTTTCGTAACTGCTTGATTTTGAGTGCCCCGGAACGGAGTTGAACCGTTACTCGCGTTGCGGCGAACAGGATTTTAAGCCTTGCCCACGGGTTCGCCGTTGTAATTCGTTGCGCCGCCAAGTGTACTCAAACAAATTTTAGGTACTAATTTTTTAAAGCAAACGAGGGCGGTTTTTAAAACCTACTAGTCTTTTAAATAAAGGGATTCCGCCCCTACAGGGCTTAGGGTGCTTGCGGTTTACTGTCTAACACAGGGCTGCACCCTGTGCTGTTAGATTTCGGAGCCCGCCCACAAAATTGTTCGGGCAAGCTTCGCCCCTTGAAGCCAATTGTGGATAAAAATAGTTGAGCAAAACACCGGACAAAACGGCACTTTTTATATATAGGTATATATACTATACTATTATGCCTTTTAAACTACAACCGGCGGGTTTACGCGCGCTGTGGGCAGATTACCGGAACCATTGCGATGGGAATATTGCCACAAAAATGTACAGGGGAAAGCTTGTTGAGGCGCCTAAAAAAATTATTTACAGTCTTGAGGGTTTTTGCCTTTTTGGGGGCGTTACGGAGGAGGATTTGCGGAAATATGAAAAGAATAAAAATTATTCTGCCGTTATTAAGCAAATAAAGCATGAGGCTATGTGCCGCAAGCTGGATGCGCTGATAAATGGCGAGGGCTGTACGCGGGGGCTGTTGTTTGACCTGAAAATGAATCATGGTATGGACGGCAAACGCCCGCGCGATGCAGAGGACTGGAACATTACGCTTAAAATTGATGATGATGAAGAACAGCATGCAGCCAGGCGGCATTTAAAACATGAGGAGCGCGCAGGAACCCCCGCAGCCGTTGCGCCAGCCACAGGCGGGGAGGTGAGTAACGAGGCACGCAGCGAGGTACAGGCCAAAAAAGCGGTGGAAGCAACGGGTGCAGGGCAAAACGAAGCACGGGGTGAGGAACGAATTGAAAGCCCAGTTATTGAAGCCGTGGTGCGGGGAGGACCATCCGCAATGGCGGGCGCCGAACTGGTGTTTGGGCCAACGGAGGGCGCGTTAATGGATGCAGAAATTACCGGCAATAATGGGGCAGGGGCGGGTGAGGAGTGCCTGCCCAGTGACAATATATATGAGTGGAAGGGCAGGCCGCGAAGGGTGATGTGGAGGTGAGGGGTTTTAGAAGGCTTTTAGGCCTTAATAGTATTTGTCGGCATTGGAAAAATCTGTAGGGGATTGGGTGGGTATTTTGTGGCAATCGCTTTTTACTTAAGGGTTAATTGCCCTGCCATTTATGGCAGGGGTAAAATGGTTAAGTTGTTTTTGGCTTTAGCCTAATGCTTGGCTTTTACTTTCTTTGCCTTGATGCAAAGAAAGTAACAAAGAAAAATCAAGGTCGACCCGAACCTCACGCGTTCGACCGTGCCAGCGCGTCCCCCTGTGTAACGGCGTTTAATTTTACTTTTTGTTTTGTTGCGTGATACTGCATATGCGTTGCTCTTCGGTTTTTTGGCTGGTGTACCACGTGTGTTTTATTCAGGGCTTACCGCTGCGAGTTCAAATCAACAATATGGCTAAAATCTTGCCCTTTCGTCAATCTTGATCCCGCGTTTTGAATAACAATAGCATGCGGGTTATTGAGACTTTTTAGTATAAATGCGTGATGGCTGTCGTTATTGCGAAAAAATCTGCGGGGGATTGGGGGTGGGGATTTTGTGGCAATCGCTTTTTATTATGGCTTTATTTAAATATTTGGCTTTTACTTTCTTTGTCTTAACACAAAGAAAGTAACAAAGAAAAGTCAAGGCTCCCGCAAAAACGCTAAAAATTTGCGCTGAAAGCTAAAATGAAATAGTTCCATCTTATAGCAAAGCCAGGACTAGTGCGACTTTTCGGCTAAAAATAACGCCAATCTTCAGTAGACGGATTTCATTTTTTAACGCTTTCAACCCAAATTTTCTTAACGCGTTTTTGCGGATGCCGTCTACCATTTGAGCAGGTACGAAGACCACATTTTGCATGGTTAGCTTGACGCATAAGAAAAATGGGACTGGCTGCGGAGCAGGCCTGGCGAGATTCTGGAGGAAAAGCATGTGTTTTTAAGGTAAAATTGTTATAAATTGCTAAAAATGAATGTGTTGTGTGTTTTTGGTTTCCTCCCTTTCCTCCTTAGGTATGCATAATTGTTATTTACTTTTTTGTTTTGCCCAATGGGCTACTTCGGAGACACAAAAAAGTAACAAAAAACTGAACCCTGAAATTTTCGGAGGCTAACAATTAATGATTGGCACGCAGTTATAATAACCTTTCAGGCTTCCCGATTGACGATTGACGTTTCATCCTGATATGCATCAGGACAGGCTCTCATCATTGCATCTTAAAGCCTTCGAGGAACTTGGTGGTAAAGTTGCCTTTTCTAAAGTCCTCGTTCTTCATCAGTTGCAGGTGAAAGGGAATGGTGGTTTTAACACCTTCAATAACATATTCGCTAAGGGCGCGGTACATGGTATCAATGGCTTCCTCTCGGGTGCGTGCAACGGTGATGAGCTTGCCGATCATGCTGTCGTAATAAGGTGGTATAACGTAGCCGGCGTACACATGGCTGTCAACGCGCACACCATGGCCGCCGGGCGTGTTAAGGCTGGTAATACGGCCGGGGCTGGGGCGAAAATCGTTATACGGGTCTTCAGCATTTATACGGCATTCAATAGCATGGTTTTGCGGCATATAGTTTTGGCCGCTTATGCGCTCACCCATCGCTATTTTAATTTGCTCTTTGATAAGATCGAAATTGATCACCTCTTCGGTTACACAGTGTTCAACCTGTATACGGGTGTTCATCTCCATAAAATAAAAGTTGCGGTGCTTATCCACCAAAAACTCAATGGTACCCACGCTTTCGTAGTTGATGGCGCTGGCGGCTTTAATAGCGGCTGCACCCATTTTCTCACGAAGTTCGGGCGTCATAAAAGGAGATGGGCTTTCTTCTACCAGCTTTTGGTGGCGGCGCTGTATACTGCAGTCGCGCTCACTAAGGTGGCTGATGGTACCGTACTGGTCGCCGGCAATTTGTATCTCAATATGGCGGGGCTCTTCTACAAATTTTTCCATGTAGATGCCGTCATTTTTAAAGCTGGCTGCGGCCTCTGCTTTGGCAGTGTTAAAGGCTTTTTCAAGTTCACTTTCCTGCCATACCACGCGCATACCTTTGCCGCCACCACCGGCGGTTGCTTTAAGTATAACGGGGTAGCCAACAACGTCTTTAGCAAGGTGTTTGGCCTGCTCAACGCTTTCCAGCAAACCACCGCTGCCCGGTACCACGGGTACGCCAGCCTTTATCATGGTTTCCTTGGCGGTTATCTTGTCGCCCATGCTGTTTATCATGTCAGCATTGGGCCCTATAAACTTAATACCATGGCCGGCACAAATTTGGCTGAACCTGGCATTTTCGGCCAAAAAACCATAACCGGGGTGCACAGCATCGGCATTGGTTATTTCGGCGGCGGCCATTATATGCGGAATGTTAAGATAGCTGTCGGCGCTGGCAGGTTTGCCGATACACACGGCCTCATCTGCAAAACGCACGTGCAGGCTGTCTTTATCGGCAGTGCTGTAAACGGCCACGGTTTTAATACCCATTTCGCGGCAGGTACGTATAACGCGTAAAGCAATTTCGCCACGATTGGCTATAAGTATTTTTTTAAACATCTTTTAGTTTTGAAGTGGGAGAAAAGTTCATAGTTCATGGTTGATGGTTCATAGCCGTTGGCCGGTTTTGCCATGAACTATGAACCATCAGCCATGAACTTTGCTTATGGCTCAACTAAAAACAGCGGCTGGTCAAATTCAACAGGGCTTGCATCGTCAACAAGTATTTTAACCACCTTGCCGCTTATTTCGGCTTCAATTTCGTTAAACAGCTTCATGGCTTCAATAATACAAACCACTTTACCAGGTGCAATTTCGTCACCAACGTCTACAAAATTTGGTTTGTCGGGCGATGAGCGGCGGTAAAAAGTACCGATCATAGGGCTTTTTATGGTTACAAGATTGTCAGCTTTAGGCGGTGCAGCGGCCGGCGCAGCAGCAACAGAACCAAGTGCCGGTGCAGCAGCAACAGGGGCAGGCGCATATACGGGTGCAGAAGGGGCGGCAACTATAGTTTGCACATGTTCTTCTTTCTGCTTGATGGTAATTTTAAAATCGGTTTCTTCAATGCTTAACTCCCCGATATTGCTTTTGTTAATGATCTTTATTAACTCTTGTATCTGTTTAAAGTCCATAATTCAAGTTTTGGAGTTTTTACTGATTTTTAGCTGTTTTTTACCGGAAAAGGGGGGCAAAGTAGCCATTTTTTTACAAAAACCAGCATTTTTTGGCTTTTTTTGAAAAATGGCTGTGCGGCGTTATTTGATATATTAAAAGTAGAGAATACCAATGGTAAATAAAAAATTAGTTTGCAGTAGCCCGGCATTTGTTTTTATGGCATCGGTGTTGCGTCGCACCCTTGTACTGCCGGTTACCATAGCTGCAAATAAAAGAATTTAGGTAATAACAAAAACCAGCGTATGAATAATACAACTACGGTGGTTTATTGTTCACCCGCATAAAAAAGGCCGCCAAAGGCGGCCGTAAAGTATATTGATTGTGAATGCTGTATTATTCCTTTACACGCTCAACGTAATCACCACTTTTGGTGTTTATGCGTATAAGCTCCCCTTCATTTACAAACAGGGGTACGTTAACGGTAGCACCGGTTTCAACAGTAGCCTGTTTTAAAGCACGGGTAGCGGTATCGCCCCTAACACCCGGCTCGCAATAGGTAATGTGCAGGGTAATTTTCTCGGGTAATTCGGCGCCTATTGGTTGATCGGTTTCGGTATTTATATAAACAAATACTTCGCCGCCATCTTTTAAAAACTGTGGTGCATCAATCATTGTTTCGGCCAATGCGATCTGTTCAAAGGTTTCATTGTCCATAAAATTGTAGCCACTTTCATCTTTATAAAGGTACTGGTAGGCCTTTTTTTCAACACGTACAGGGTAAACAGTTTCACCACTGTTCCATGTTTTTTCAATGGTGCGGGCATTATCAACACCTTTTAGTTTGGCCCATACTTTTGCGGCGGCCCTTGCGGTTTTGTTTTCGCCAAACTCAACAACTGAGTAAAGGCTGCCATCAAGCTTTAAAATCATGCCGCGGCTAATATCAGCGGTATTTGCCATAAAGAAATTTTTTAGAGCCGCAAAAGTAGGGATTACAAAGCACAAAAAACGGTTTCTGTATTTTACTGCAGCTCTGTTTGCAAAAAAATTATAAACGCTAAACGCCCTGAAACAGGCTGTTTGCGGCCTGTAAAAGGCCAAAAACGGGGCTAAAAAAACCGCTGAAAATTTAATGTTTGAATAAATAAATAATTATATCTTCGTTAAGTCCATTGAGCAGTTCTTCCATTTTTCCTGAACGTTTCCACGTAAATGTTTTTGGGTTTTGGTTACTGTTAGCTTTGGGTTTTACCTCACATAATTTAAAACGAACATGAACATTTACGTTGGGAATCTTAACTGGAGTATGACCAGTGATGACCTGTACAACCTTTTTTCACCATTCGGAGAAGTAGTTTCTGCAAAGATCATTACCGACAAGTTTAACAACAACCGCAGCAAGGGCTTTGGTTTTGTTGAAATGAGTGATGATACTGCAGCACGCACTGCTATCAGCCAGCTTCATGAAACCGAGATCACCGGTCGTAAGATCGTTGTGAACGAATCTGCACCCCGCCAGGAAGGCGAAGGTGGCGGAGGCGGCGGCTACAAGAAGAAGAGCTTTGGCGGCGGCGGTGGCGGTGGCGGCTTCAACCGTGGTGGAAGCGGCGGTGGTGGTGGCTATAACCGTGGCGGAAGCGGCGGTGGTGGCGGCTATAACCGTAACCGTGGCGAAGGCGGCGGTGGCGGTGGATACAATCGTTATTAATCCCGGATCAAAACCAAATGCTATAAGTCTCGCTGCCAAGCGGGACTTTTTTGTTGGGGTTGATAGTGATGCACAGTTTTTATGGAATCAATTACTTCAATCATCTTAATTGAAACCTTTATAAGCATGCGGACACTACTAGCTGTATTACTACTATTTATAGTTACAGCTTTACAAGCCCAAACCAAAAAAATAAATGCAGGTGGTATTGAAATTGAAGCATCGCCCTTAGATACTTCAATGGATTATGAATTTGATATGGTGGGAATAATGCCTGTGTTTCCAGGGGGAGTAGAACAACTAATTGAATTTGCCAAAAGCAAAATTAAATATCCCGAAACAGCTATAAATAATAACATACAAGGAACTGTTACTCTAAGCTTTATTATTGACAAAAGAGGAAGGGTAATAAATAGATGTGTTTACAAAGGTGTGAGAAAAGATTTAGATACTGTTTGTTTAAAGATGCCAAACGAAATGCCAATGTGGAAACCTGGCAAGGTTAATGGCAGGCCGATTGCCATTAAAGAAAGATGGAAAATAATTTTTAAGTTGACTGATTAATCAATAACAAAAAATCCGGAAGCTTTTAACTTCCGGACCTGTATCTGAAAACATTTAGCTTTCTCACCAACATCACGACTGCCTCGCTCCAATCAAATCTACAATCTGCAATCTAAATATCTGTTGCTTCCCCATACGCTACCGCTGTCGCCTCTTTAAAGGCCTCGCTCATGGTTGGGTGCGGGTGTATGGCGTTTAGTATCTCGTGGCCGGTTGTTTCAAGCTTGCGTGCCACCACAGCCTCTGCAATCATTTCAGTCACGTTATGGCCAATCATGTGTACGCCTAATAACTCCCCGTATTTGGCATCGTATATAACCTTAACAAAGCCTTCGGTTGTGCCTGCTGCACTTGCCTTACCGCTTGCCATAAAAGGAAATTTACCCACCTTAATATCAAGCCCTGCATCCTTGGCTGCCTTTTCTGAATAGCCCACACTTGCGATCTCAGGGTTGCAATAAGTACAGCCTGGTACGTTAGCATAGTCTATCGCTTCAGGCTGGTGTGCATATTTCTTTTCAAGATAGCCTATTGCTTCGGCGGCGCTAATGCCTTCTTTACTGGCTTTATGCGCTAAAGCCTGGTTAGGGGTACAATCGCCTATGGCGTATATGCCCGGTACATTGGTTTGCAGATATTTATCAACGGTAATCCTGCCCCTGTCGGTTTTTACACCAACAGTTTCCAAACCTATATTTTCAATATTGGCTACAACACCCACTGCACTTAATACTATGTCAGCTTCAAGGGTAACGGTACTGCCGTCCTGCTTTTTAACCAGTGCTTTCACACCCGCGCCGCTGGTATCAACACTTTCTACCGATGCGTTGGTCATTATATCAATACCCTGTTTCTTAAATTGTTTTTCCAGCTCTTTCGATACCTCTTCATCTTCCACAGGTACCACGCGCGGCAGAAATTCAACTATGGTTACTTTAGTGCCCAGGCTATTATAAAAATAACCAAACTCAACGCCTATAGCACCGCTGCCCACAATTATCATGCTCTTTGGCTGTGTTGGCAGCACCATTGCTTCGCGGTAGCCAATAACCTTTTTGCCATCCTGTTTAAGGTTGGGCAATTCGCGGCTGCGGCCACCGGTTGCTATTATAATGTATTTACCTTCAACGGTTTGTTTTTTGCCATCTGCTGCGGTAACTTCAATTTGGCCCTTGGCTTTTAAAGTGCCATAGCCCATTATAACATCAATCTTATTCTTACGCATTAAAAAGTTAACGCCCTTGCTCATTTTGTCTGCCACGCCGCGGCTTCGTTTTATTACTGCGCCAAAATCCGGCTGGCCGGTAGCGGTAATGCCATAGTCAGCACCATGTTTCAGGTACTCGTTTACCTGGGCACTTTTTAAAAGGGCTTTGGTAGGTATACAGCCCCAGTTAAGGCATATACCGCCGAGGCTTTCTTTTTCAATAATTGCTACTTTAAAGCCCAACTGCGAAGCACGGATCGCCGCAGGGTACCCACCGGGGCCGCTGCCTAAAACAATTACATCGTATGCCATAATTAAGTTTTTTATTGCTGCAGGTTATCGGCCCGTCAACGCCGGGAATTGATACCATTTTGTTGCCCGTCGACTCCTGACTTTTTATTCACCCTGTATTTGCGGTTGCGAAATTACTTGCATTTGGGCAAACCGCAAAAGACATACTATTTGACGTGTTTGAAAAACCTTTGCATTTTGTTGCACAAATAAAAAATAATGCGTAATTTGTACACTTATTAAAACGTACTAATCCGTGCCTGGCGGCCAAATTGCTGCAGGCTTGCCTTTTTTAACCCACATAAACAAAACTGCTATAAACTGGCTTCAAAAAGCCCGCGCAAAAATTATAGTTATTTCTGTTGATCATATCTCCCTAAAACAACAAAATGTACACTTCCCCCCAAACTCCCGTAAAGGTGTATAAATATGCCTTTAAACTTAAAGCAGATGGAAAAACAGCCGACCGCATAAAGCATGAGCTTATTATGCGGGGGCTGGATGATAAAAGCGCCGAAGCAGTAACAGAAAATATTGAACGGCGTTATGCTGAATTGAAAAAGAAGGCCGGCAAATCGAACATGTTATATGGAGCAGCCTTTTTAACGGGAGGCGGCGCAGCAATTGCTTTATGTACGTACTACCCGGCTTCTAATAGTGTACCTTATATTATTGCTTTTGGTGCCGGCTTGCTTGGCGTTATACGTTTTTGCAAGGGTATAATGCAGTTGGCATAATGCGGGTTATTGTAAGGCGCGAAGCGTTTTTTTATTACTTATAAATGCAATGCTGTAAAGCAGTAATTGTTTTAGATTATCTTGCCAACAATAATCTAAATCACTACACAATGCAGGCTATTACTCCCCGTAAAAAATTAGCTTCTTCTATTGCAATAATTATAGCCGGCATGTGCATGAATACTGTTGGCTTTGCGCAGCAAACAACAGTAACGGTTGAAACAAAACAAAACGCGCTGGTTTTACAGACTGATAAAGATAACCGTCTTGACATTGCTTACTTCGGCGCAAGGCTTGCCAATACCGGCGACTACACAAGTATCGCCTCACAATATACTGGTGGTTTGGTTGGCAGCGGCACCTATAACAATGCGTATACACCCGCGGGCTCGTGGAACTTGCTTGAGCCTGCCATTACAGTTATTCAGGGTGATGGCAACACTTCGCTTGATTTAAAATATGTAAGTTCCGCGACAAAAAAACTTGATGATAATGTTAGTATGACAAGTGTTGTATTGAAAGATAACTTGTACCCTGTTGAGGTTACGCTTTTTTATAAAGTTTACTATAACGAGAATGTTGTTGAGCAGTGGAGCGTGATAAAAAATAATGGCGATAAACCAATTAAAATGCAGAAGTATGCATCTGCAAACTTATACTTCAGGGCAGGTAATTATTACTTAACACATTATAATGGCGAGTGGGCTCAAGAGATGAAGCCGGAAGAAGACCATCTTGAACATGGCGTAAAATCTATTGATACAAAACTTGGCACCAGGGCAGACTTGTTTGAGCCACCTTCTTTCATGATATCTTTAAACAAACCTGCAACAGAAGATGAAGGTGAAGTGCTGCTGGCTAATCTTGCATGGACCGGCAACTACAAGATAGATTTTGAAGTAGACCCATCCAACAACCTGCGCGTTATTGCCGGTATAAACCCTTACGCGTCTGAATATACACTGGCAGGCGGAAAAGATTTTACAACACCTGCGCTTATATATACACTGTCGCAACATGGCAAAGGTGAGGCAAGCCGTAACCTGCACCGGTGGGCAACAAAATACAGGTTGGTTGATGGGGAAGGGCAAAGGCTTACTTTACTGAACAACTGGGAATCTACATATTTTAATTTTGACGAGAACAAGCTTACCGAATTATTTAAGGGAGCGAAAGATCTGGGCGTTGATATGTTTTTGCTTGATGATGGTTGGTTTGCAAACAAATACCCGCGCAATAGCGATTTTGCTGGCTTGGGAGACTGGCAGGAGAATGTAAAAAAACTGCCGCATGGCATTGGCTATCTTGTAAAACAAGCGGAAGCTGCCGGTGTAAAATTTGGTATTTGGGTAGAACCTGAAATGGTAAACCCTAAAAGCGAATTATATGAAACGCACAAGGATTGGGTGATTCGCCAACCAGAACGACCAGAGAAATATTTCAGGAACCAGTTGGTGCTTGACCTTTCCAACCCAGATGTGCAGAACTTTGTGTTTAGCATACTTGACAGCCTGTTTATTAAAAACCCAACACTTGCATTTATTAAGTGGGATTGTAACGCGGTTATATATAATGCACATTCAATGTATTTGGAGAAGCAGGGCTTGCCCGAAACGCATTTGTATGTTGATTATGTAAAAGGTTTATATAAAGTGCTTGAGCGGCTGCGTACAAAGTACCCTAAAGTGCCTATGATGCTCTGCAGCGGAGGCGGTGCACGTGTTGATTACGGCGCATTGCAATACTTTACTGAATACTGGCCCAGTGATAATACAGACCCCCTGGAACGCATTTTTATACAATGGGAAAACTCGTATTTCTTCCCTGTAATTGCAAGCTGCAACCATATAACAGATTGGGGCAAACAGCCTTTAAAATTCAGAACGGATGTAGCCATGATGGGCAAAATGGGCTATGATATTGTAGTGAATAAATTAAGCGCGCAGGACCTGGCATTTAGCCAGCAGGCGGTGCAAACATATAAAGCTATAAGCGGCGTGGTTTGGCATGGCGATATGTACCGTCTTGTAAACCCTTGGCAAAACCCGGTTGCATCATCAATGTTTGTTAGTGAGGAAAAAAGCAGGGCGATAATGTTTACCTATCTTGTAAGTAACCGCTATATGCCCGCAGCAACAACATTGCCCATACAGTTAAAAGGCCTGGACCCGCAAAAGAAATATACTGTAAACGAAATAAACCTTTACCCCGGCACCCACTCAAGCTTTAGCGGTAACAACACTTTTAGCGGCGACTTTTTAATGAAGATCGGCATAAACCCAAACATTAATGCAGGCCGCGCAAGTGTAGTGCTTGAAATAAATGAAACGAAGTAGTGCAGTGGTATAGTTGGATTGTTATCAACGGCGAAGACTATTTTTCACTCGTGTTAAACATGTTTTGTTACAGCAAAACATTTCTCATCTTCCCGTCAAGTTGCTGAGATAAACTCAGCATGACGACGCGGTAATAATAATATATGTTTCGCCAGCATCGCTGCTTTCACCAACGATGATGCATTTATTCGATTGAAAACCCGAAGGGTTGAAATTATTGTAGCCCCTAAAGCAAAACCAACTAAAGCCCCTAAGGGGTGATATTATAACCGCTTCGCCATGGTTGGCGTTTTCACCAACGATGATAAACATAGTTCACTATCGTTAAAAAAAGTGAATCGCCTTAAAACTCCGTGCAACTCAGTGTCCTGCGTTTCTATTGCACATAACTAAACGTCGCTTTCTTACCCCCAATCATAATATCAAAGTCACCCGGTTCTGTTACCGTTTTTGATTGTGCATTTACAAAAGCAAGGTCGTTTTTGGTAAGCGTAAATGTTACTGCCTGGCTTTCACCTGCGTTTAATGATATTTTTTTAAATGCCCGCAACCGCTGCATATTAGGTGTTATACTTGCGTAATGCTCGTGCGTATAAAGCTCAATGGTTTGTTTGCCTGCTTTGCTGCCGGAGTTTTTTAACGGTAACAGTAACGGTTAATGTGCCATCGCCCTTTAAAGTATTTGTGCTTAGTTGTATATCACTGTAGTCAAAAGTAGTGTAGCTTAAACCCCAACCAAAAGGGTATAGCGGATCGTAACCGCTCATGTTCATATCTGCATTAAATATCTCCCTTATATCTTCTGTAGGCTTCCTGTCGTATAGCACCATTTCGCCCATGCTGCGCGGGTAGCTATATGGTAACTTGCCATCGGGATTGTAATCGCCAAACAATACATCAGCAATTGCTTCCGCTGTTTTTTTGCCACTCCAGTATGCCTGTAAAATGGCTGTCATCTTTGGTTCAATACCTGTTATCAACCTTGGCCGGCCTTCGGTTAGTACCAAAATAACGGGTTTGCCTGTTGCCGCTGCTGCCTCTGCCAGTTTAACCTGGTTATCAGGCAATGCCAAATCCCTTGTGTTACCGGGGCTTTCAGCATAGGCATTTTCACCAAGGCATAGCACAATTACATCAGCATCGGCTGCTGCCGCAGTTAGTTTGGCAACATCATAATTGGCAGTGTTTTCAAAGCCTTTCAGCGTTACTGTGTTAACATTGCCCAGAGACGATTTATCTGCAATAGCCTGCAAAATTGTTTTGCTGTCAAGCGGGTACCACTGTTCTTCCTTACCCTGCCAGGTATAACTCCAACAACCATTTAAACCACTGATGGTTTGCGCAGCGGGGCCAGCCACAAGTATTTTTTTATTCTTTGCCAGGGGAAGAATATTGCCTTTGTTTTTAAGCAACGTCATGGCCTGGTGTGCGGCATCTAATGCAATTGTTTGATATTCGGGCTTACCAAAATTGGCGGCGGCGGCGGGTTCAGGATAAGCATTATCAAACAGCCCTACTTTCATTTTCAGTAACAAAATTCTTCTTACTGCTTCATCAATTCTTACCATCGGCACTTCGCCTGCTTTTACAGCTTCGATCAATAGATCGTAAAACGAAAAATCGTTTGGTACCATACTCATGTCAATACCGGCATTTACGGCCATAGCCACGGCATCACGGGGGGTTTTTGCAACCATGTGCCTGGTATGCAGCCTTTCAATATCTTCCCAATCGCTAACTACCACGCCTTCAAAGCCAAGTTCCTTGCGCAGCACATCAGTAAGCAGGTATTTGCTGGCGTGTACAGGCGTACCGTTTATCTCGCCTGAGTTAACCATAAGCGTTGTTGCGCCACCTTTTACAGCCTCACGAAATTGCGGCAGGTAATATTCGCGCATTTCAATGTCCGGCATATAAATAGGCGTTCTGTCTTTACCTGTTCTTGATGCAGAGTAGCCAAGATAATGTTTCATGCAACTGGCAACTGACGTAATATTCTTCAGGCTATCTTCTTCATACCCTGCAATGGCAGCCATACCCAATGTTTTGCCAATAAGCACATCTTCTCCATACGTTTCAGGAAAGCGCGACCACAAGGGCTGGCGGCCGCAATCAAGCACTGGTGCAAAGTTCCAGCGCACGCCGCTTGCACGCAGTTCCATTGCGGTAACTTTTGCAGCCTGCTTTACAAGGTCTGCATTACGCGTGGCAGCCATAGCAATGCTTTGCGGAAACAGCGTGGCATTAAGGGTGTATGTTTGGCCATGTATGCCATCAAGCCCGTATATACAAGGGATATTTAAGCGCGTATTTTTTTTCTTCATCCTGTATTTGCGTTATAACGGTGCGCCATTGATCAACGGTAAGCGCATGGCCCGTTACATTAAGTACTGAGCCTACTTTATAATCAACAATAGCTTTGCGCAGAAGGGCTGTATCAAGCACGCCATCCTGCGGTGAACAAATAACGCCAAGTGTTACCTGTGTCATTTGGCCTGCTTTTTCTTCAAGCGTCATTTTTTTAAGCAGCGCATCAACTTTTAATTTTTCTGCGGGTGTTTGGGAGAAAGAGAACTGTATGCTGCACAGCAGCATACCAATAAGGGCAAGTTTCTTCATTGTTTTGGTGTTAGAGTTTGGTAAGATATAGATTGTTTAAGGTATTAAGCAAGCAAACTAATACTATGTAAAAATACTATACTAGTTGGATAAAAAAGTATTAAAGACTAAATACAACGCTGAATTTCGGATAACTTGTTATTTTTGCACCCTCAAAAATGCAAATTTATTCAGCAATTCAAAGAGGGGAATATCACTTAAATAACTGCGAAGACTTTCTTTTCAATGGAAAAATAGGCAAAAACAAAACTGTTTGTGCGGTTATGGATGGATGCACAATGGGCGTAGACAGCCATTTCGCATCAACAATGGTTGGTAAAATGCTCCGCAAGATATGCAGGCAGTTTGATTACCTCGAATTTTATCAGAGCGAATTATCTACCTTAAGCTTAGAGCAATACTCAAAAATTATTTTCCAGGAATTGTTTAAAGAACTGAAGTTGTGCCGCAATCAACTGTTGCTTGATAAAAGAGAGCTTCTGACTACACTTGTATTCTCTATATTTGATACAGCAACAAGCACGGGCTTTATAATGGCAGTAGGGGATGGATTAATCAGCATCAATGGCGAAATAACTGAATTTGACCAGGATAACAAGCCTGATTACGTAGGATTTCATTTGGATGAAAATTTTGAAGACTGGTACCTCGCACAAAAACAGAAAATTAAACTTGATTCAGTTGAGGACGTTAGTATTGCAACAGATGGTATATTAACTTTTACCCGAATTTTGGAGACCAAAACACCTGAAATAATTGACCCAATTAGTTTTATGGTCAGCGAACCCATCACAGTTGTTGATGAGGAAACATTAAATAAACGGCTAAAGACAATTGAGCATGTTTATGGTTTAAAACCCTCAGACGATTTTGCAATGATAAGAATTGTGAATAATAATTAAAAGCTACACTGCCAGTCAAGCAATTTAGATTCAATGCGACCGGCGCCCTTAAAAAATTCGTGGTATTCGTCGTTTACAAGGTAGTAGCCTGTGGTGCTGTTATCTGCAGGGTCAACGATCCAATATTCGGTTACGCCACTTCTTTCGTAAACATCTTTCTTTTCCTCCAAATCGTATTTTGCGGTGGCTGGTGAGAGTATTTCGATAATTAAACCTGGTGCGCCGTACAAGCCATTTTCTTTAATAATATCAAGCCGTTCATTCGGGATAAACAAAATGTCTGGCTGATACGCATTTTGCTTATCTAAATAAACATCTGTCGGTGCCGTAAGTGCAATGCCAAGTTTCTTTTTCCTGGCATAAATCGATAATTCCGGGTAAATCAGGTCAAGTGTTATTTGGTGGCGGCTCAAGGGTGCGGGTGACATAACAAGATTGTTTTCAATCAACTGCGCGCGCGTACCTTCGGGAAGGCTGTCAAAAACTTCCATTATTGTGCGCGGCGGCTGTATATTAATGTCAGTAAACATTGCTATTGCAATTTATTCCAATTTCGCGGTTGCAGCAATAATTAGGAGTTAAAATAACGAGCTTTTTGCCATAGCCAGCAATTAAAAGCTACACTGCCAGTCAAGTAATTTAGATTCGATGCGGCCTACGCCTTTAAAAAATTCGTGGTATTCATCATTTATAAGGTAATAGCCTGTGGTGCTGTTATCAGCAGGGTCAACAATCCAATACTCAGTTACACCACTTCTTTCGTAAACATCTTTCTTATCTCCAATATCATACTTTGCTGTAGAAGGGGAGAGTATTTCTATAATTAGATCAGGCGCGCCATGTAAGCCATCTGTTTTAATAAGATGTTTGCGTTCATTGGATATAAAGATAATATCGGGCTGGTAGGCATTCTCTTTATCAAGGTAAACATCATAGGGTGCCACCCGCGTAGTGCCAATTTTCCTGTTCTTAATATGAATGGCAAAGTGCGGAAATATCTCGCTGATTATCAGTTGGTGCCTGTCTAAGGGGGCTGGTGACATAACAAGATTGTTTTCAATTAATTGCACACGTGTGCCCTCAGGCAGGCTGTTAAAAACCTCCATCATCGTGCGCGGTGGTTGTATGGCTATTTCCTCTGTCACAACTGCAATTTATTTAATTACCCGCGGCTAAGCAAAAAATCGACGTTAAAATACCAAAAATATACTAAAAAACTTAGCGTAGTGCCCCTTTTTTTGTATGTTTGTAAATAAGACTCAGCAACAAATGCAGGACGCTAAAAATACCTTATTTACACTGGCGGCAGATTTTATTCAGTATACCAACCGCTCCGTTTTTCTTACGGGTAAAGCAGGTACCGGTAAAACAACTTTTTTAAAGCACATACGGCAAACAACTATCAAACAAAATGCAGTGGTTGCCCCCACCGGTGTTGCTGCTATTAATGCGGGCGGTGTAACTATTCACTCTTTTTTCCAACTGCCATTTACGCCTTTTATACCTGCACAAAAAGGTTTTTCAAAAGATGAAACAACGCTTGATAAACACGCCCTGTTAAGCCGCCTTAAAATAAATAATGACCGCAGAAAGGTTTTTCAGCAGTTGGAACTTTTGATAATTGATGAGATAAGTATGGTGCGTGCCGACGTGCTGGACGCCATTGACACCGTGCTGCGCCACTACCGCAACAGGATGCAGGAACCATTTGGCGGTGTACAGGTATTGTTTATTGGCGATATGTTCCAGTTGCCGCCGGTAGTACCCAATGAAGAATGGGCTATACTTTCGGCCTTTTACAACAGTCCTTACTTTTTTGACAGTAAAGTAATAGCACAACAGGAGCCGGTGCATATTGAGCTGAATAAAATTTACCGCCAGAGCGATCAGCATTTTATTGACCTGCTGAATATGGTGCGCAATAATGAAATGGATGAAGAAGGGTTTATTGCTTTGAACAAGCTATACAAACCAGCATTTCAGCCGGGTAAAGATGATGGTTATATTACGCTAAGCACGCATAACTATAAAGCCGATGCTATTAATGCAGAGGAATTAACAAAGTTGAGTGAAAAGGGTACAAATTATAAAGCTTCAGTAACGGGTGAGTTCTCTGAAAAATCGTACCCTGCTGACGAAACATTACAGCTAAAAAAAGGTGCACAGGTAATGTTTATTAAAAACGATAAAGAGAAGCGTTACTACAATGGTAAAATAGGGGTAATTACCGAGCTTACCGGCGATACCATTAAGGTACTGTGCAAAGGAGAATCTGATGCCATTGAAGTGCAAAAGGAAAAATGGGAGAACATTCGCTATACACTTAATAATACATCGCAGCAGGTAGAAGAAGATGTGGTGGGCTCGTTTGAGCAATTTCCCCTTAGGCTGGCGTGGGCCATTACCATACATAAAAGCCAGGGCCTTACATTTGAGAAAGCCATTATAGATGCTGGCGCGGCCTTCGCCCCCGGGCAGGTATATGTGGCATTAAGCCGCTGCACAAGCATGCAAGGCCTGGTGCTAAAAAGCCAGATAACGGCAAATGGTTTAAAAAGCGATCCGCATATTTTGGCCTTTACCCGGCAAAAACACAGTGCCGCACATTTGTCGTCCCAGCTCTCTTCATCAAGAGGCATGTTCGAGCGTAAAACAGTGCACTCTATATTCAGCCTCGCAGATATTATGCAGCAGATTGAAGCCGTCCTTCAGGTTGTTAACGCCCATGAAACATCATTTAATGCAGAAACAAAACAATGGTTGGAAAGTATACAGGTAAAACTTTATACGGTGGCGAGTACTGCAAAAAAATTTGAAACGCAACTGGTGCAGTTATTTGCAACCGATAAGCTTGCAGAAGAACACGATTTATTGCAGCAGCGTATTACAAAAGCAGCAGGCTATTTTATGCCTGTGTTACAGGCGGTACTGCAATTGTTGCCTCAATCGCCCGCTGTAACCGACAGCCGTACGCGTGCAACTGAATATAATGAGGAACTGAATGAACTTCACGTTCAGCTATCCCACAAAATCTATAACTTGAGCCTTTGTACGGAAGGCTTTAGCCTTGATGAATACAACACACAAAAAAATAAATTTACTGTAAAGCAATTGCCCGTAAATGCTTATTCTGCAGCCAGCAACAATTATAAAACAGATAATCCCCATTGGGGATTGTATAAGCAGTTAAAAGACTTACGCGACCTTATTTGTAAGGAAGAAGATGCACCCATATACCTTATTGCGAAAAGCGAAACGCTTGATGAACTTTCAAGGTACCTGCCGCAAACACCTGAAGAATTAAAACAGGTAAGCGGCTTTGGCAAAGCAAAAATTCACAAATATGGTGAGCGGTTTTTAAAGATAATCACAGATTACAGCAAACAAAATAATCTCTCATCAAACATTCAAAACAAAAACCCCAAACGCGAGCGAAAGGAAAAAGAACCGGGCACGGTTAAAGCAGATACAAAAGAAGAAACGTATAAACTGCATAAAGACGGCAAAAGTATTGATGCTATAGCCAAAGAGAGAAACCTTAGCACTTCAACAATTGAAGGCCACCTGGCGTATTATGTTCAGTTAGGTATACTTAATGTGCATGAGCTGGTATCAAAAGAAAAATTTGTGTTGATCGAACCTTTAACCCGCGTGTTTGAAGGGGGCTCAATTACAGCAATAAAAACACAATTGGGCGAAAGTGTAAGCTATGGCGAAATAAGGCTGGTACTCGCTTCCCGCGAAAGTTTTGTTGATAAAACTGTGGCGCACAAATAAAAAAACTTTTGAAAAGCTGTAAGCTTCTCAAAAGTTTTTTCTTGGCGGTGTTTTAGTGGCTGCAGGTTCAGAAGGATTTTTGCCTGTTTGTTTTACTGCCTTTCTTTTAAATTGTTATCATCTGTTATCAAAACCGTTCTGCTACCTTCCTTAGCTTATATATTGATAAAAAGGTTGCCGTTTTTTGCGCCTTTTGCAACTACTGCACCATCCTGTAATTGTATCTGGCTGCCATTTGAGTTGTAGGTAATGGTGTATAAAACCTCCAGGTGGTCTTTGCTGTCAACTACATTGCTTATTGTAACTTTTTGCGCAAGTGCATTTTGCAGGCTTGGATAATCTTTCAGCAATTTGGCATCATATTCTTTCTGCCATACTGTGCTGCGCTTGTTACCCCTTACTTTTACAACGGTTACCTGCAGTTTTGCAGATGCGGCGTTATAAACGCTTGAAGAATAGCTGCTGTTTGTATATACTGCAAAGCTTATGTTTTTGCTAACGGGTTTTTCAAAATTAATGGTAGCTATTAATGGTTTACTCCAGGCTGCCAAAAGCACTACTGCTGCACCAACCGCTAACCAAAGTAATATATTCTTTTTCATAACTGCTTGTTTGATGTATATATGGCAAACGCCGTGGCATACTTTGGCACAGGGTACTATAACCGGTGTAAACCGGGTAAAAACGCTGATGGTCGGCTTAATAAAGTGATGAATGGCTTACTTGGCATAATTTGTTTTTGGGCCTGTTTGAAAGAAGTGTACGGTTGTGATACAAACACTGTATCGCAGTGATACAATGTACGAAGAATTTAGTAGTAATCTTCAAAGCGATGATCAAAAAACCAAGCTATGTACCCTTCGGTTATTGAGTTAAAATCAATTTGATTGTACAAAAGGCTCTTTTTTGGAAGTAATTGTAAAAAAATAGGCATTCACAGCCAAATTGATGATGTAGCCAGAATGCATATAATCAGGTATATGAAATCTTTCTAATGGTTGGCCGAGATGATAATCATTACCATAAAAGTTCAAAAAATCCATTGAATACATTACTGTATCGCCCTTGCCGATAAAAAGGGCCCTACACCCGTTATATGCATCCATTGTAACCATGCGCTCCATTGTCGGTCTATGTAAAGTTAAAAATGAGTCAAGCAAATAGAATCTTCTTAACCTTTTGTAAATAGTGTCCCTATCCTCCCTGTCAAATTTATCGCTGATAAGAGTATCGCCGATTTTTGCAGCTATTTGAAGGATTTGTTTTTTTGAAGGAAGTTTTAAGAAAGGCTTGATGAACGAGGTAGTATAATTATCTTTTGTTGAATTTAATTCCTTTAGTAACGAATAAAAATAACTTACTGAGATTTTTCGCTTTGCAAATGGTATTGATAAGCTATCCTTGAAACGGGTGACACTATCTCGCCCAAGTGAATACTTAATGAACAGTGATGTGGCAGGAGTAAAATCACCTTTGGAACTTTTTACAAATTCAAACACTTCCTGCCTGCTATAAACACCAGGCTCTACCCATGAATTACCGCCCCGATAATATTCAATGCGTACTTTAGTAAATGAATTAATATCCTGTGCGTATGAATGCGCAATAACAACGTTCAAGGTTACAAACAACATAAAATTCTTCGCCATGATATATTACTGATGCCATCTAATTAAAAATTACACACATACCCTACTTTTGCCCTATGCAAATAACACTAAACCCCGTTGCCTTTGTAAAAAACTCACGTGCTGTTCCCACAGATGATTTTTGGGGCAACGTTATTTCTGAAATTGAACTGGCGGATGGTGTACCAACTGAAGCATTAAACAGCATTGAAACTTTCTCGCACCTGGAGATCATCTATCATTTTGATAAACTAAAAGCGGATGAGATGGTGTATGCAGGGCACCCACGGGGAAATAAAAACTATCCTTATACGGGCATATTCGCGCAGCGAAAGAAAGACCGGCCAAACGCTATCGGCCTTTGCACCGTTGAGTTGTTTAGCCATAATGGAAGAACGATAACCGTAAAAAACCTTGACGCTATTGACGGTACACCGGTAATAGATATTAAACCGGTAATGAAAGAGTTTGAGCCAAAAGGTGAAATTATACAGCCAGCATGGGTGAGTGATTTAATGAAACAATATTGGTAGCGCAGAACCCCTGCCCCTAAAGGGGTTTCTGTAACTTACTAAGTACAATAAAACAGGCGATAACTTTTAAAATTATCGCCTGTTTTTATTTATACACTACATTCTTTCTTTTACCCCTTTAGGGGCAGGGGTTTCGGAGGTTTACTCCCAAATCTCTGCCTTACCATCAAGCCATTGCTTAACGCTTTCGGTAGTAACACTTTTTGGGCGCTCCAGCGGAAAGGCGAGTGCCCTGTCCCAGCA
This sequence comes from Bacteroidota bacterium, assembly GCA_013285915.1. Classification (GTDB taxonomy): domain Bacteria; phylum Bacteroidota; class Bacteroidia; order Chitinophagales; family Chitinophagaceae; genus JABDFW01. The sequence goes on along the minus strand of JABDGS010000009.1, from coordinate 32,661 downwards.
AAGGCTGGCAAGCACACCAAGCGCACGGCTAACTGCAAACAATACAGTGTAAAATTCGTATTCCTTCATACCGTAATGCACAAGCAGTGCACCGCTGTGGGCATCAACATTTGGCCAGGGGTTTTTTATTTTACCAAGCGATTGCAGTATTGGTGGCACCGTATCATAAACATTCCAAACGGTGTTTACAAGTTTGTCGTCAGGCATGTGCTTTTTACCAAACTCCATTTGTGCGGTAAAGCGTGGGTCAGTTTTGCGCAACACAGCATGCCCATAACCTGGAACTACCTTGCCTGAGCTTAATGTTTTCTGCACATATTCGGCTATCTGCTCTTTGGTAGGGCTGTCTGTACCAAGGTCGTTCTGCAACTCAAATATCCATTTTATTACTTCCTGGTTGGCAAGCCCGTGCAGCGGGCCAGCGAGGCCGTTCATGCCGGCAGCGTAACTAAGGTAAGCATCACTTAATGCTGAGCCAACAAGGTGCGTAGTATGGGCCGATACATTACCGCCCTCATGGTCGGCATGTATGGTCATGTACAGGCGCATCAGTTCCTTAAAGCTCTCATCCTCGTAGCCCATCATATGGGCAAAATTTCCCGCCCAGTCAAGCAGGCCATTGGGGTGAATATGTTCGTTGTTTTTATATTTTCTGCGGTATATGTAAGCTGCAATGCGCGGCAGGCGGGCAATAAGGTCCATCGTGTCGTCATACATTGGGCTCCAGTAGTCCTTCTTGCTAATGCCTTTTGCATATTCTTTTGCAAAAACGCTTTCTGTTTGCAGGGCCATAACACCGGCCACAAACATAGTCATGGGGTGGGTGCTTATCGGCAGGGCGTCAATAGTGGCAAATACATGGTTGGGTACATGGCTGCGGCGCTGCAACAGGTTGGTTACATTGGTAACATCATCTTCGGTGGGTAAGTCGCCGATCAGCATCAGGTAAAAAAGGCCTTCCGGCAGGGGTTCGCTGCCACCTTTTGTACAGGGCAGCTTCTCACTAAGTTCAGGCAGGGAATAACCCCTGAAACGTATACCTTCCTGCGCATCAAGCAGGCTGGTTTCTGTTACCAGGCCTGTAATACCGCGCATGCCCTGGTACACCTGGGCAAGGGTTACTTCACCAATTTTTTTTGATCCGTTCTGTTTTAATAACTCTTTTATTTCCGTACCGGCGGCATCCGCCTTTGCCTTAAACTTTTCCTTTAATCCGTCCATGGCCGTAATGTTTTATTGATGATCGTGAATCGGACAAATAACCTGCTGGGCAACCAGCTTTCATTTTGAGGGCTTAAAGTTACGGCAAGATGCCTTACGGTTTTTAAAATTATTGAAATGTTAGGTGAAGTTTGATAGTTTGAAAGGTTATGTGGATTTGTTTATCTTTTGCATCTTATAATAATATGCGTCGCCCTCCCAATGCAATATTGTTGTGCCTCTTAATGCTAACGGTTGTTAATATGGGATGTGATGCACCAATTCATTACCCCGACGGGGGGTATGATTACCCGAAAAAGATTAATGATACCGATAATTATTACTACCCGCTAAAAGATTCAATGCCACGGAATAGGGCGTTAAGCCCCTATCATTATTTGTATCCGTTTTTTAATGAACCAAACCTGAGCCTGCGACCACAAAAGGAAGATGTATTCCGTTTTTTTTTCTTTTTGGCTTTAAGCAGCCTTCTGTAATTATAATTTTAACAAAGGATAAAATAGTTACAAAGGAATCTAATAATGGATTTTTTGTGCAGGATACCAACTTGTTAAACCCAGCAGGGAAATTATATTTTAAAATAAAGAACTGGTATAATGGTTATCACAATGAGCCTTACCGAGTTGAGACGATCGACTCTTTTACAAGATTATATCCTCAAATGTGGAAGCGGGGGTTTTACCGCCGTTTAATAGATAGTATTACAGTACCCAACAAGTCGTTCAAATTTACTACGATAACAAAAGCAATATCATACAAGCAGTTTTATGATATTGTAACATCAATAAATAATAGCGGTTATTGGAAATTACCAAGGCACATAAAATGTAATGAGCAGATCTTGGACGGTTTTGAATACATAGTAGAAGCTAATACATCTAAAAAATATAACTGCGTGTTTGCCGATGATTGCAATGACCAACCAGCCTTTGCAAAAGCTTGTCAGCAATTAATAAAGTGTGCGGGATTGAACAATGAAATTCGGGTAAGTTTTGATCCTGTAGACCAGGATGACATTAAACCCAAGCTGCTTTTCAAGCAAGACCAGCCATAGCTTGATGTAGCTACAAATACTATACTGGCTAAAAAATCTGCAAAAAGAAAACACAAAAAATGACAGGCCTTGGTGGTGAACAATCAAACGCTCAAACAATCAAACTTTCAAACTCCAACTCCCCTCAAACCTTCTTCATCACATAAATAACACTGCTGCATCTCTTAACGTCACTCATGGCTTTCAGGTTGCTTACAAAGCCATTCCAAACGGCGTTTATAAGGCCGCCTTTGCCGGTTTTGTATTGCTCGCTAAGCATACACACGTAAAAGCTGTCAAACCACATAGGTTTATATTGCTGAATTGAAAAGCCATGCATGCCTGCTAATTGCTGCATGCTTTGTGGAGAAAAATGGTACAGGTGCCGGGGAACATCATAAGCTGCCCAGTTTTCTTTATAAATCTCTGCATCGTGGCTGGTGTAATTTGGCACTGCTATAATAAGAACACCATTATTCACCAAAATTGAATTAAAGGTGTCAAGATACCTGTGCAGTTCGTGCACATGCTCCAGCACATGCCACATGGTAATAGCGTTAAATGTATTGGCGGGCAGGTTAAAAAGTTGCTCCGGCTGCTTTAGCTGAAGGTTGTGTTGGGTAAGGGCGTTATTGCGTGCTGTATCATCCGGCTCTAACCCTGTAACAGCCCACCCAGCCTGCTGCATAACAGCCGCAAAGGCACCGGTGCCGGCACCAACATCAAGCAGGCTGCCTTTTTTTAGCCCGGTAGCTTTCTCAACCAGCTTCCGCTTGGTTTGCAGGGTAATATTGCGCACAATATGGTACAAACGGTTTACAAGGCCCTTTTTGGTATCGGTATGGCTAACATAAGCCTCAGCCTTGTAGTAACGGCCAATTTCAGTGGCTATTGGTATGTTTTGGGTAAACCGGCCAGAACATTGGCTGCAATGCCATATATCAAAGGTTTCTTTACTAACCGTGTGGTCTTTCACCTGTAAAACAGGCATAATATTAGTACCATTGCACAACGGGCATTGCTTATATGTAGTAAATATGCTCACGGGGTGGCAAAGAAAGTAAAGTTTCAGTTAAAAATACCCTGTAACACGCAGATGTTTTTTAGTTATAATCTTCTTTCTTTATTTTAGGGTTTCAAATAATGGATAATACTTATAAAAATATTCGCAACCGGCTGTTGCCGGTAAGTTTTTTTGTTCCGTTCACCTTCTACTTTATCTTTTTTGTAACCGGGGGGCTGGTTGTTTATTTTTTAATTTACCATTGGTTTATTCAGGGCATCGCTATAAATGAAGGGACTTCTTTTGGCGATATTCTAAGGCTGCTTTTAAAAGTAGGGGCCTGGTTTGCCGGGGCAATGCTTGTACTTGCCCTGCTTAGCGTAATCATTTCATTTTCCTTCTTTCTTGTTAAAAAAAGACGGGGCGCTGTACTTTTTTCCATTGAAGCCACCGGTAAAGTAAAAACGGTACACGGTAACCAGCAGCAATCCATCCGTATTAAAATTCATCCCCTGCTTAAGCCTTTAATGGGTTTTATCAAGCTAAGGCTTAAATATGACGAAGAGCATTATTCCAAAAAATTTGCATTGGCGGAACGCGGACAGGGAAAAGTGATCTCCACAACTTTTGAGGGCGATTATACATGGGACCTGCCTGAGATAAAAGAATATAATGTGCAAAGACTGATTGTATATTTTGAAGATTTTTTTCAATTCTTCTCTTTTACGGTAGGCCTGCCTGTTTCCAACAGGTTTTATACCCCACCCACTTTGGAAAATGCCAAAAATTTTGCCATTTCACCCCGCAAAACCGAAGACACTGAAACGCGTATTGAGGAATTAAAAAAGGTAGAGGGGGAATATATTAATTATAAGAATTTTGAGAGTAACGACGACGTACGCCGCATTGTTTGGAAAATTTACGCCCGCAATAAAGAGCTTGTTGTACGCATGCCCGAAATACTTGATCCCTATGCGTCTGAAGCTTACCTGTATGCGTCATTTTACAACCAGGTAGGTGGCAACGACAGCGGCACAGTGAATATTTACTTTCTTAATTACTATAAAACAATACTATGGGCCGTTTATCAAAAATTAACAGAGCAGGGTTTTGATATACGTTACATTCAGGACCAGCAAATAAGCAGCAGCCCTTTTATAAACGAAAAAAAGGCCGTTGAATATGCTATCAGCACAAGTAAATGGCAAACTGATAAAGATATAAAGGCCTATGTTAATATGAAAGATGCATCGGTGGTGGTAATTACATCCCTTACTGATGCGGAACAGGTTGAGCAATTAATGGCAGCTTCAACAGGAACAACCTTTTTTGTATTGGTTAGGTTAAGCAAAAGCTTGCAACGCAGTTACCTTGTAGGTCTTATTCAGTGGCTGTTTATACAGCAGGAAAAAAATGATTTGGCAAAATACAGGGCAAACTGGCAATTAAGTTTAATAAGGCCAAAAATTACGCAGAACGAGAAGAAACTTGAAGCGTTACTTGCAAAACACGATAAAACGATAGTTATATAACATTATAAATGAGTATAGGAAGAGTACATAGCTGGAAGAAATTAGTTGCCCAATTGGTATTGTTGGCTGTGCCAACCGCAATACTAATGTTTTACCTGCTTCAAAATGTTAATGCAACCGAAGCATTACTGCAGAACGATTGGTTTAACCAGGGCGTTTATTTTAGCACGGCTATGGCCGGGGCACTTGTTTTTTATAGTTTTCGCTTTAGGGTTATAACCACATTGCCTATACTGGTTATTATTTTATACCTGCTGTACAGGTTTTCGCCGGCGCTTGCTGTTGGCGAGTTCGACGGCCTTACTATACAGGTAAAAGTTGAAATATTTGGCATATTGGTTACAGCCGGTTGGTTAGCAGGCACAGGGTTTGCCAGGTGGCGATTTTATACCATATTCTGGGCTTTGCTGCTGTTAGGTATTGAAATATACGCGGTAAGCCGGTCAAGTAACATAACTGCATCGGCGCTTATTACAGGTTTTGCCCCTATACTTGCCTATGCTTTCTATATTATTTACATGGCCGAGCTCATACGTAACATGAGCAAGGATGAAAAATATTTTAGTTGGTTTGTGTTAAAGCGGGTATTTGGTTTTTTTGTAATGATAGCTGTATTGCTATTAGGGCTATATTACTTTTTTCAGAAAGATTTTAAAGCCATCGAAAAAGAATATGGCGGCCAGGGTAGTTACCAGGAGAAGGGCAACAGCGAGAGCATGACCAAGAACAATAAAGATGGCAGTATAAGCAATAAAGACCAAACAAAGCTTACTGGTTCACTTAGTAAAGACCAGCGGCTGGTATTTGTTGCAAAACTTGACAGTTATTTCCCCGATGGTAAAACACCAAATCCCTTATATTTTACGGCGTATTATTTTACAAAGTTTGACACGATGACCCAAACTTTTGAGCGTGATCCTGCTATGCCGGACAATGACCTGTTTACGCCTGATCCATCAAAAATACCATTATACTTTGCCAAGACCGATTCATCAGTAATAAAAAATACCCATGCATCCGTAGGCAGAAAAGTAATAAGCGCAGATGTGTATAAAGTATTTATGTCGCCGGATGATTATGTGGCGCCGTCAACATCGTTCTTTTGCCAGCCTATATCAGTGCCTAATGAATATAAAAGCCAATACAGGAGCGCTTACAGGGCAAAGATGTATGTAAGTGAGTTAAACAGCGCATACTTTATTTATAACCCCGCGGGCAATAAGCAAATTGAAGATTTTCAAAAAGCAAGGTTTGACGTGCTGCGTACCGTGCCCAATTTTACGGCACTTGACAGGAAGTTTTATGATTACTACACGTTTATGCCAAAAAACCACGAGTATGACAGGATAAGAGAACTTGCTGCGCAAATTGGTACGACTGCCAAAACACCGGCAGATAAAATGCTGGCCATACGCAGCTACTTTTTAAGCAAGGATGATTATGGGCAGCCACTTTTTAAGTACTCTGACAATCCCGGCATACCCGGTTTGCCAAGTGCCAATAAACTGACCTATTTTTTATTTGAGAACAGGAAAGGCTATTGCGCATATTTTGCCGGTGCAACCCTGTTTTTGCTTCGTGCTATGGGCATACCTTCAAGGGTGGCTGTTGGCTATTTAACGGTTGACCGCAGCAGCAAAAACCCCGGCTGGTATTGGTTTTATGAGAAACAGGCCCACGCCTGGGTGCAGGCATATTTTCCAGGGTATGGCTGGATAGATTTTGATACAACAGTTCCTTCAACCGATACGCAGGAATCGCCCCAGCCAGACCAAACACCACCGCTTAATATGCGGCAGGCTTATTTTGTGGCCGATGGTACTGTAACGGATATTGATACCGTGACAAAGAAAATGGAGATGGATGCTGCAAAAATTATTTTTCACGATAAGGACTATGATTCAAAAACAACACAGCATATAAAAACGGATGTTTCGCTGGCAACTGTTTCGTCCGATACAGGTGCCGTGCCATTAAGCTACATAAAAAAGGGCATGCATGTAACCGCTGCATCTTATTCTGAATCATTAAAAAACCTGACGGCAACTGATAATGACAGCATGCCATCTGTGCTGGCAAAATTGCCTAAGGTTGTACCCATAGATGAAATAAAAGTTATTGAACCTGAAAGCCAGGCGCAGAAAAAGAAGAACGCTGAACAAAAAGAAGGCAAACCTGTTGACTGGATGGCCGTATTGTGGACGGCATTAATAATCATTGGTGGTGTTATAATTTTATTATTTGCATCCCCATGGCTTATTATGCAATACCTGGCTGCAGCGGCAAGGGCAAACAAAGCTGAGAAAAAGAAAGCATCTGACACTTACACTGCTGCCATGTTCTACCTAAACCAGCTTGGTTATTTTAGAACAAATCTTGGCCCGCAGCAGTATGCAAGGATGATTGATAGCCAATTTGCTACAGGCTTTGAAAAGTTTAGCAACGTTTACCAGAAACTAAAATACAGCAATGCATCACTAACAGAAAGTGAAAAGCAATTGGTAAATGAATTTTACACGCCGTTTATAAGGCAGGTACGGGGCCAGGTACCCTTTAAAACACGGGTAAGCAGGTTTTTAAATATTTATAATACTATCCATTTTTTCACGCAACCTAAAATAAGCTAAAGTATGGAGTCGCTAATTCAACTGGAACAGGCATTGGGCAACATTGACAAACTCACAAACAATATAGAAAAGGTTATACGTGGTAAGCGTATGCAAATACAGTTTATATTAACTGCGTTGCTGGCAAAAGGACATATATTAATGGAGGATAATCCCGGAACAGGTAAGACTGTAATGGCAAAAACTCTGGCACAAAGCATATCCGGCATTCAGTCGAAAGGCAGTACTAATTTTAAACGTATACAGTTTACGCCGGATCTGTTGCCGATGGACCTTATTGGCTCGCACATATTCGACGATATAAAAAAAGAATTTATTTTTAAGAAGGGGCCGCTGTTCTGTAACGTGTTGCTGGCGGATGAAATAAACCGTGCTTCGCCAAAAGTGCAGTCTGCATTGCTGGAGTGTATGGCGGAGAACCAGATAACCATGGGTGAAACAACTTACCCGCTGGAGAAACTGTTTTTCACAATCGCCACGCAAAACCCTATCGAAATGGAAGGCACATACCCGTTGCCTGCCGCACAGTTGGACCGGTTTTTCCTGAAAATATATTTTGGTTACGTGGACGAGGTTACTGAAATGGATATTTACCGTAACTATCTCGGCATACAGGATAATCTTAACCATATTCAACAAGTGCTTAGTATGGATGAGATATTGTTTTTGCAGGAAGAAACTGAGAAGGTATCTATTCACGAAGAAATAGTAGTTGCAGTAAAGAATATAGTGCGGGATACACGTAAGCACCCCGATATTATTTTGGGTGCATCAACACGCAGTGGTATTACCTTTTTAAAATGTTTAAAAGCTTTTGCGCTGGTTAACGGCAGAACGTTTGTAACGGAGGATGATGTGCAAAACCTTACCCCTGCTGTTATTGATCACAGGCTTATATACCGCAGTAAAGAAGCAAAGCAAAAAGCGCTGGCCTCTATTTTAAATAAAGAGCTTGACAGGCTTAGCAAACTGAAGATTGGCAAATAGTGTTAAAAGTTAAAAGTAATTTGAGTGTAATGAAAGCTTTATTTGAACATATAACCCGCAATAAAAATATATTATATAAACTATTGGTGTGCTTTCTCACTCTTCACTTTTCACTTTTCACTTTTCACTCACACGCCCAGGGCGACGCTGCTGCCCGCTATGAAATTGATGCCAAGCGAATTGGGGTAAGCCCCGTAGATAAAGACGCCCTGCCAAGAAGCCGCGAATTTTTACGCCTTGACAGTACCTACTATGTTGGCTGGATGTATGAAGGGATGTACAAGTGGGACAGGAGCGCCGACTACTTTGGCTACAGAAACGCAATACCGCCATTAAGAAAGGCCTTTCTTTTAATTCAGAAAGATTTTGGAAACATGTTTTCCAATCTTTTTGAACCCGTTAACCTAACACAGCCAAACTTTGCCCGTTACCAGGATATGAAAAGCATTACTGAAGCATTACGGGAATGTTATGATAATATTGAAATGCCCGATTCAGTAATGTGGGTTGCAAACAGCTACGATAAGTTTAAGTTTCGTATTGATGAGATTGGTGTTAATACTATTAAGGCATGGACGTTTCACCGCAACCGTTTTTTTACTTCTGCCAAATATCCTTTTCTTAAAAATAGCGTAGAAGAAAATGAAAAAATGGCCCTTGCTTATTGCTATAAAGACTTTGCCCGCATTAATTACTATGAGCCAATGATACAAATGTTTGGCCCGGCAGTTAGCAATAACCTGCGCATGAGCACTTGCCATTACCTTGCTTTGCTGCACTGCTATATGAAGAACTATGACAGCAGCGAATATTACTATCAAAAATTGATACAGGGTGGCAGGGTATCGTGGAACAACTATGGTGGCATGCAAAGTGAAATAGGCAACTTTGCCAACGCACAGGAATATTTTCAGCGCGACCAGAATAAATACTTTTTACCCGGCATGCTGCGGGAGCCCTACTATTATGTACCCGAATTATATGTATACGCAGGCCGCACCCAGGATGCTATAAATATGGCACAAAACGCTATAACACAAAGCAGGTCAACACCAGGTTTTGGTTGGTACAATATTGCCCTGGCCAGAGCCTATTTATATGACGGGCAGTTGGACAGTTGCGAAGACGCGCTTAATAAAGCTGCTAATTTTAAAGAATTACACATAGGCACCACGCTTACGCAAAACCAATACGACTTTACCATTAACCTGTTAAAAGTGCAGCTTGATGACAAAAAGATAGACGAGGAAAAATTTTTGAACAGGGGATGGTGGCACAGTGCAACAAGCCTGCTGAACCTTACAAAATATAAAGCCGATAAAATGATGGCTGAATACGTTGTAATAAACCAGCTTATTTTTATGCCACCCGAAGAAAGGGCAAGAACCGTGTATGACCTTTTTTGCGGTGAGGCAACTACCAACTTTGACGAAGCCTGGTATTTGCTGCGCGACTTTAGCCCATCATACTTCACCAAAAAATACCAAAACTACCAGCAAACAGATAAGCGCAGTAATATACAGCGCTACTTTAAGTTATTTGAGGCAAGGTTTAAAATGCAGTCTGGCAAAGAAAGCGAAGGAAGGCAGGAACTGGAAGATATGGATGCCACGCTTTTGGTTGACACCGCAAACGAAAAATTATTTATTGGCCGGTTGTATGAAGCACTCGCCCAGGCTTATGACGATAACGGCGATAAGGATAAATTGGCAGAGTATCGCAGCAGGCTTTTTGCAGAATACCCCCAGCTAATACCTTTTTCGGGGTTAACGATGCCGGTACGATTAAATACCTCTGGCCAGGATGACGCTGTTACCCGGGCAGTAATAAGCGACCTTAAGGATTGTAATATAAAATGGGTGGATGATGCCGGCCCGTATGCATTAAATGCATTTGTAACTTTTAGCAAAAAGAGCGACCGTTATGAAGCGTTAATAAACGTTACTATGCCAACCGGCAAAATTATAAAACAGCGTATACTGTTTAAAAAAGCAGAAGGTGTCGGAGGCGAAATTGGTTTGCGCTTGTTTGATAAAGGCGGTGCATTAGTTTATGATCCGCCGCAGCCTAAGTAGGTGCAACCTATTCCTCATCTCGTTTCTTTTTTTTACCGGTGCCGTAAATTTTTTTGGCTTTTTGTATAAGGGTTAGAAATTCTGATTGTGAGTAATCCTGCATATTGAGTGCTGTTTTGGCGAGCGCCTCCACATCATTCCAGCTAAACTTTTTTGCATACTCCGATTGCTTTAATAATTCTCCAAACATGATAACCGAAGTTGCCAGACGTGCGCTGCTTTCAGCGGCGGCAATATCAATGTAGTCATTTTTTATTTTAAACTCCTGCTTTAGCTCGTCAGTTTGCAGGGGTAGCCGGTATTGCAATTTTACTGATGCCACTTCGCCATCTTTTTCTTCGGTATTTACAGCGTCTATATTCTTTTGCGTTGGCACTATTTCAAAAACAGCCATTGATGCATGGCCGGTGCCAATTTCACCACCTTCCAATTCGCTGGTGGTATCGGCAATAGCATCAATCTTATTTTCAAAACCAATAAGCCTGTATTGCTTTACAAGTTGCGGGTTAAAGGTTACACCGGCGTAACAATCAGTTGCTACAGCGTAAAGTGTTTTGGTAAACTCGGTTATTAATACCTTCTCCGCCTCATGAATATTATCAACATAAGCAAAATTGCCATTACCTCTTTTAGCCAGGGCTTCCAGTTTGCTGTCTTTATAATTACCCATACCAACGCCTATGCAGGTAAGAAAAATGCCAGATTGCCGGTGCTGGCCTATAAGGTCTTCCAGTTCTTTTTCGGTTGACTGTCCTACGTTAAAATCACCGTCGGTAGCGAGGATAACGCGGTTATTTGCGTTTTTATTAAATATTTTTTCTGCCAGGCCATAGGCTGTAATAATAGCTGCAGCACCCGGCGTTTCACCCCCTGCCTCAAGCTTCTCAATGGCGTCATTAATTTTTTGTTTGTCAGCGCCAGAGGTTGGTGGCAGCCATACACCCACGCCCCCGCCATAAATTACAATGCCTACGGTGTCCTGGTCGCGCAGGTTGTTTGCAAGCTGCTTGAAAGCTGACTTTAACAGCGGCAGGCGGTTAGGCTGATCCATAGAGCCTGAAACATCTATTAAAAAAACAAGGTTGGTTGGTGGTATATTTTCAACGTTTATAATTGGTGCCTGCAGGTTAATAAAAAGCAATTCGTTATTTACATCCCATGGGCACGAGGTCAACTTAGTCTGGCAGGTAAATGAGCTTGTTGAGGTGTTTTGATTGGGGAAGCTGAAATAGTTAAGCATTTCTTCAATACGCACCGCATCCGGGGGTACTCTTGCATCAATATTTAGAAACCTGCGGATATTACTGTATGATGCCCGGTCAACATTCATTGAAAAGCCGGTTACCGGCAGTTTATCGGCATCAACAAAAGTGTTTTCAACCAACGAGGAGTAACTTTCACCACCATGGTAATAAATTTCATCGTGCTGTTTGTTAAGCCTGTCTTTTGTTACAGAAGATAACCTGTGCCGGTAAAGGCTTTCATTTACCGGCAGCATTTTCAACGTAAAAGACTGAAATTTTGCTGACTCAACGGCGCACTTTAATGTTTCAAACCCTTCAGACTGCAGGGTAATTGTATCGACGGCTAAATTAGTAGGTATGCCAAAAGCGCCTGAGTTACCTGTATAGTATGGGAAAATACCCTTTGAGTAAAGCTGTATTTTAACGTTATACAGCCCTTTTCCTCTTTCATCATGCACTATTCCACGAAGGTAGAACTGCGACGATGCGTTTAACATAGAGGCAAGAAACACAATTATAAGAAACGGTTGTTTCAAGGAAGGGTAAGTTTTCCTCCTCTAAATATACCCTAACCTGCAGTAATAACCAAAAGCGCATGTGTTAAAGTTGAAAAGCGGTAATATTAATGCAACGTTGTTTCGTTTTAAGGCAAACTATAAATGCCAGTTTAATTTTTTTTATCTTTATATACTGCAAAGTCTATTCGGTGTGAATATTATTTATAGCTCGTATATATGTAAAAGGGGATGAACCAATATATATTGTTCATATTATTTAGTCTTGCTTCAATTTGTTTATATAGTAATTCCATTGGCAATAGAAGGCAAACTGGTCTAAACCCAGCAGCGCAGCCAATAAATATGGATACGTCAAATCCTTCCCGGGTAGGCACTATACAACACGAGGAAATAGTAGAAAGTGTAAAATTTGATTCTTCAGAAAGTGAAAAGGCTAATTTACATGCAGGGTGGATTGACTTTTTTATCGTCAGTAACAGGAAATTCAGAATGAGGTACGATTCATTAACTGATTCAATGATTATTGAATATACAGACCACGGGAAATGGATCAAGAACACAACTCTGGAAATAAGAGACCAGTTTGAAACGGAATTTGACTGTAACCATGATGGATATGAAGATCTGTATTCACAATATGGTAATGAGGAATTTGTGAGTTACTATCTTCCTGCAAAAGGACTGTTTTCAAGGCAATACCGCAAGCCTGCAGATGGCGAAATGCTTTTAGATTCAAGCAATAAAATTTATATAAACTATAGTGCACCATTTCATATATGTAACGATTACACTTCACAGCTTCTGGACTATAAAAATACTGTGCCAACGATTCATTACCTGCTTACTGGGGAAACTTATAGAATAAACGGAGAATGCATTATAGATAGTATAAATATGCTGAGCCTTTATAAATATGACTCTTTGAAGGACACTTGGCATTTGGTAAAGAAATTGAAATCTAAAACCCCAAAAGATTTTGGCTATGTTGACTTCTGGAAAAAAAATTATAAAAAATTGATGGGCAATCAATGATGATGGGGTTTATAACTGCCTGAGTTTTCGTTTAACCCTCCTGCACCTGGTATATTTCTTTCAGGTTGCGGCCCAGGCCATCATAGTCAAGGCCATAGCCAACTACAAATTTATTGGGTATGGTAAAACAACAATAGTCAATATCAATATGGTAAACTGTCGCATCGGGCTTGTGCAGTAGCACCGCAATTTTAACTGATGCAGGTTGTTGTTTAAAAAGCTGTGGCAAAAAATGATGCAGGGTTTTGCCTGTATCAATAATATCTTCAACAATTACAACGTCGCGGCCATTTATATCATTATCAAGCCCGATAGCTGTTAACACATGCCCGCTTGACTTTACGCCTTTATACGATGCCAGTTTAATAAAGCTTATTTCAGCCTCAAGGGTAATGTTTTTAAAAAGGTCGGCGGCGAATATAAAAGAGCCGTTTAGTATACAAACAAACAAGGGACGTTTACCCCTATAATCTTCGCTTATTTGTGCCGCCAGTTCGCATACTTTATCCTGTATCATGCCTTCTGAAAGCCAGGGCACAAAATATTTATCATGAACCTTTATTGCGGACATGTAAAATGGTTAAGCAGTTAGTAAATTTAATGAATTTAAACCCTGCGGGACCTTGCAGTTGCACCTGGTGCAATGCGCAGGTAAACTTTTGTGCCGGCGGCTAACTGGCTGCCTTTTTGAACTGAATTATATTGCAACAGGCTTTCAAGGCGAACGCCCTCTTTCTGCGCAATTTCCTCAATTGTTTCGGCCGCAGTAACAACATGAAAATCCCTGCCGCCATTTTTTGGCTTTCTTTCAAGATATATAAGCCTGCCTTTTGGCAGTATATCCCCTTTTTCTATCTCGTTAAAATTAAGAAGCGTTTTATAAGCTATATTGTAGCTGCTGGCCAAAGCAAATAGCGATGTTCCGGCTTTGGCATAAACAACCCTGGTATCATTTATGGAAAAAACGCCTTCGGGGTAATTATCTGTGGCGGCGTTTGTTGTTTGCAAATCCGCTGAGGTGTTGCTATTTGCAGGGGTATTGTTATCATCATCGTCTTGCTTAACGTCGCTAATGGCTGTATTTGTTCCTTTATCATTATCGTTTTTTACTACGGCAGAGGAGTTATCAGTGGCAGGTTGGGCCGCCGTAGTTGTATTGCTTACGTACACTGGTTGGTTAGGGTCCCTCATACGCTGCATTGCTATGGAAGTATATTGCTGCAAATTATTATCCTCGATAAGCTTAACAAGCAATTCAGGATAATTACGTTCAGTGGCATAGCCATCTTTTTTCAAACCCCTGGCCCAGGCCGCATAATCGTCGGGGGCAAGGCTAAAAAGGTCAGTATAATACGGGCGGTTCTTTAAAAAATCAGAATGGTCCTTAAACGATTCGGCTGCATTGGGATACACCCTGAAGCACTCATTTTTTTGGTCATCATCGTGAAGTACATAAGGCCCTGTCCACTCATCCTTGCACTTTATGCCAAAATGGTTGTTTGATTGCTGGCAAAGGTCGCTCTGCCCCGCCTTTGATTCAAGAATGCCTTGTGCAAGTGTAATAGCAGCGGGTACCCCTGTGCGTATCATTTCATTTATGGCAATTTCCTGGTAGCTCTGAATGTACTGCTTAATAGCGTCTGTTTGCGCATATATAATGGCGCTAACTGTAACAGCCATAAAAAGTAAAACAACTTTCTTCATTGGTTTCTTTTTTTAATTAGTGTTAAACCATCGCGTAAGGTTAACATTACCTGTTCAGTGCGTTTATCGTCAGCTACATGTTTGTTAAAGGCGTCAATAGCTTTGGCATTTTTTCCTGTTATCTCTTTTTCAAGCACCTGGCCATGAAAAAGCACATTATCAGCAATTATCAAACCGTCGTCGTGCAGCCAGGGTAAAACCATTTCATAGTAATCAATGTATCCCGTTTTGTCTGCATCAATAAATACCAAATCCCACTTATGCGTTAGCACCGGTATTATTTCGCGGGCGTTACCGATATGCAAATGTATCTGGTTATTCCGTTTTGACAAGGCAAAATTTTGTTTTGCCGTATTTGCGTCATCCTCTCTAAGCTCAATTGTATGCAATTCGCCGTTGTTTTGTAACCCTTCGGCTAAGCAAATAGCGCTAAAGCCGGTAAAGGTGCCAATTTCTAAAACATATTTCGGGTGAAAAAGTTTGCTCAGCATGGATAAAAATCTTCCCTGAACAAGCCCGCTTATCATGTGTGAATGCGGATGGTTTTTTAAGGTGCTTTCATAAACACGCTGCAATAATGCGTCGTCCGTTGTTGTATGGGCTTCCGCATACTGGTCTGCAAGTGTATGAACTATTTCCATAACGAAAAGTTATGTAAGTTTATTTTAATGGGATATTAGTAAGATTTTAAAAAGATTGTATAACAACAATCCTATGCTTTTGCAACAAAGCCCTGTTTAGCCGATATTGACCAAAGCCCGGCAAAGGTAAGCAGGCCATTTATTAATAGTAATTCAGTGCCTATGGTATAACCATTGAATATTTGGGCTGAATATTTATCAAGAAAGAAACAAATTAGTGGCGATGCCAGGCAAACCGCCCATACCTCTGGACCTTCGCCCAAAACCCGCTTTGTAAAAATGCCGAATGAAAACAGCGCCAGCAAGGGGCCATAAGTATACCCCGCCACTTTAAGTATTATAGTGATTATTGACTTATTATCAATCCATTTAAACACCAGTACACATATAAAAAATACTATGGCAAAAGTAAAATGCACCGTAAGCCTTATACGCCTGCGCTGTTTTTCATTGAGTGATGCTTGCCGCTTTATGCCTAATATATCAATGCAGAATGAAGATGTGAGGGCGGTTAAAGCACCATCTGCGCTTGGGAACAGCGCAGAGATTAAACCAATAATAAAGATGATTGAAACGAAAGATGGCAAATAGTTCAATGCGATGGTGGGAAACAGGTCGTCGCCTTTTACATTAATGTTTTTTGAGGCTGCAAAAAGGTACAGCAGCCCACCAAGC
The DNA here is from genome assembly GCA_013285915.1 of Bacteroidota bacterium. Classification (GTDB taxonomy): domain Bacteria; phylum Bacteroidota; class Bacteroidia; order Chitinophagales; family Chitinophagaceae; genus JABDFW01. Next base: position 16,369 of record JABDGS010000009.1, on the reverse strand, counting down.
ATAAGAAACAGCAGGTTTACAATTAAGAGTACAATACTAAATGTTATCATGTTCTTTTTGCTGTCACCCACATTTTTTACGCTTATGTTTTTCTGCATCATCTCCTGGTCAAGCCCCGTCATACCTATGGTGATGAACATTCCGCCTATGATTTGTTTAAGAAAAAAGCCGCTGCTGTTAACGCCTGTATTAAAAATATGGGTATAACCCTTTGCTGATAGTGTTTGTATAGTGCCGGTAAATGAGAGGCCAAGGTTTTGCATAATATATATTATACAAATAATTAAACCTGCCAGCATAAAGGTGGTTTGCAAAGTATCAGTAAAAACAATTGTTTTAACACCACCCTCAAAGGTGTACAGCAATATCATTAACAATATAACAAAGGCTGTAAGCCAAAAAGGTATGTGCATATTGTTTAAAATAAACAACTGCAATACATTTATTACCAGGTATAGCCTTGCAGTTGCACCAAGCACCCGCGATATGATAAAAAACAAGGCACCTGTTTTATATGCGGTAAATCCAAAACGCTGCTGCAGGTAATTATATATTGATGTTAAATTAAGCCGGTAGTATAATGGAAGAAGGATATAAGCCACTAAAAAATAACCAAGAAAGTAACCGATAACTACCTGGAAATAGCCAAAAGCACCTGCCCCTACGGTGCCCGGCACACTTACAAAGGTTACACCACTTAACGAAGTGCCTATCATGCCGAAGGACACCAGCATCCAGTTACTGTTGCGGTTACCTATAAAAAAAGAATCGTTATTGCTGTTACGGCTGGTGTACCAGGCTACACCCAGCAACAGTAAAAAATAAACTATAACAAATGAAAACAGGAATGATGCCGACATGATGGTTTTGCTGGTTAATAATACAGCAACAAATATCTGCTATAACTGCTAAAGTGCAATATTGTTATAATAAACCAGCTAACAGGGATTGCCCTATTTCTTTTTTGAATGCAGGTAAAAATCAAAGCCTGCCCTTATGATGGGTATGTTTGCGTGTGAATATGAATCTCTGTAAGGCGAGTTTAGATTATTTAAAAGGTCTAACCCAATCATAAAAAAATAGCTGCCTTCACCTACGGTACGCTGGGTATAGCCGATGCCGGCTATAAAGCTTGATGCACTTACTGTGCTTGAGGAAGACAGGTTGTTATCGTAATCTTTTGCGCTGTAATGTATCCAGTTTTGTTCAGGCTGAAGCTGTACAAACAAAAAGCGAACAGGATATATTCTTGCAAAAACACCCGCACCGTAGTTGAACGCCCTGTACCTTGTGTTTTGGTTATATATATAATAAGGATCTGCCCTTTGCGAAGTATAGTTTATGTTAAACACCATTCCTGCATCAAGCCATTCAGCTATTGAATAGCCAACTTCAGGGTTGGCGCCAACGTTAAAAGTGTAGCTTGCAAAACCTGCGGCAATGCTTCCCCCAACAAAAACCCTATCATTACCCACGTCAGTGCTTCCGTCTTTACTGTCTGAGTAGGTAGGCGGCGGATTTCTTTGGGCAAAAAGATTTGAAATAAGTAAAACCATGCCCGCAAGCAGTATTGTCCTTTTCATCTTATCAAAAATTTTTACAAACCTAATGGATTAACGTAAGTGAGTTGTTTACAAGTATTTAAAATATTGTTAGTATCGGGTATTTTAACGCTTTACGGGGTGATCTGTAAAAATTTCTTTATGAGTGAATAAACCAAAACTGCGCTTCTCCGTATTATCTTAATGTAGCTGCACAAAAACAGGACGCTTTTGAAAATTCTGCAGAATCTTCAAAACTCCTTACAAAAATAAAACCCTTTCAACCTGGGTTTATTAATCAGTAACCATTTATTTGAAACACAAATTGCTGTAACCTCATTGCGTTGCAGGAAACATTATTATGCATTTTTTGTAAAAAACAAAATCATGAAACCTCAATATCAACTTTTAAAATCATTAGCCACTTTTATAATGTGCATTTATTTGCTGAATGGCTGTAAAAAATATAACCAGGACCTAACCTGGAAAGTTAATACCAATGTATACTCTTCGCCTGTGTTGCTCCGTTTTCTTAATTCAGACCCCGCTGCAACCGATGAACCCAAAAATTTCGCAGTAACCATCTCCGGTAAAGATGCCAACAAAGTTGTTGTAGGCTCCGGCGGGGTTGACTTTAAGGCTGTTAACGGCTTATTACCCATAGCACTTGTTGGCGGAATAGTACCCACGCCGCAAAACCCCGTAATATTTAATGTTTATGCTGACATACCCGGTTATGCCCCGGTATCGCAGGCAATTATACTTACAGACACAAACCCGCAGGTAAGAAGTGTTTTTGCAGTATCCTATAGCAAACCTGTAAAGGGTACCGCAGCCCTGGTTAATCAAACATCGCTTAACAGCGGGGTATCAAGTGCAGTTAGCATGTCTACACAAACAAATACCGACATGACTGAACGGGCAACTGTATCAATACAGGAAGGCACACAAATGCTTGATGCAAATGGCAATGCAATCACTTCGGGCACCCTGCAAACAAAACTTATTCATTTTGGTACTGGTACTACATCTTCGCTTGAATCATTTCCCGGTGGGCTTACAGCACCCGATGCTATTGGTAAAGACGGCAACCCTATTAGCGGCGGTGTAACATTTGTAACAGGCGGCCTGCTTTCTATACGTATGATCGCAGGTGGAACCGAGGTAAAAAAATTCTCCAAACCGCTGAATGTTTCCATGGAAGTTAACAGTAATGTTATTAATCCCGGCACAGACCAGGCAGTAGCCTTAGGCGACAGCATACCAGTATGGAGCCTTAATGAGCAAACAGGCCAATGGAAATATGAAAGCATGGGCGTGGTAGCTTTGGATGGTAACGGAAAGATGTCGGTTCAGTTCCAGGCTGCGCACTTATCTTGCTGGAACCTTGACTGGTGGTGGAGCGCATTTGGCAGCTACCAAACATGTAACAACCCATTAACTGTTATAGTACATGCTGACCCCGCATATTGTGCTGGCAACTTTGAGGTAACACTTGAAACAAAAAATAACCAATACCTGGGTGCATTGCATGGCACAACATTATTTAATGGCTTTGAATGCACATTTATAAACACCCCAATAATTGAGCAGGCCAAAATAGTTATAACCAACAACAGCACCGGTAAAGTTGAAGTTGAAAGCGTGTTGTTTACACCATGCTCACAAGGCGTAATAGAAGTAACCATTGGCGTGCCCCCAATGCCTGATATTGTTACCGTAAACCTTAATGTATTTGGCAAATGCCGTAACCTGAACGCGGAAGCTTTAATAAATGGCTGGTTTTACTTTTACCTGCCCGGCGCAGGGCCACTGGCTGACAGGGTGCTTATATATGTTCAAAATGGCAAGGCTACCCTTAAACTTTTAAACGGTGCTGGCTATACTGTTGAAACATGCTATAACTTCCAGGATTACCTGGGAACCGGTAATTTTAATAAAAACAATTTCATCTTTACGCCTACAGTGCTTGGCCAATATAACCTCGGGGCAACGGGTGTTTTTAATGCTGCTACAAATACCCTTGACGTGAATGTACAGGTTCAAATGTTCTGCGAAAATTAATTCAGCATAGTTTATTCCGCCCCTATAAGTCCATCCTGCCCAGGGGCGGGATGGCTTATCTAAAATCTTATGAATATAACCTCTTGCAAAGTTTCCAGTAAATGGAAACTTTTTTCTTTTACCCAAACCATCCCTTTTTATATTACAAGCCTGTTTTATACGGATAAAAAATAATTATGCACCTTGTGCAATGATTTGCTATACCGGCCGGTCATACCATAGTAGCTATGCCAATGCAGGAAAAAGAACTTATACGTGAATGTTTGAATGGAAGCCGCAACGCACAGCAATTGCTGTACAACCGGTATGCTGAGGTAATGCTTGGTACCTGTTACCGTTATACCAAAAGCCTTGCAGATGCGGAAGATATTTTACAGGAAGGTTTTATAAAAGTTTATACAAGGCTGCACCAGTTTAAAAGTACCGGTGAACTTGGTGCGTGGATAAGGCGTATTATGGTTAACACCGCCATTACATACATAAACAAACATAACCGTTACAAAAGGGAGATGCAGGTTGATGATATTGCAGTGCACCCCGTAAGCGACGATAACCCGGATATACTGGTTGATACAAAGGAACTTGTTGAAATAATAAGAGAATTGCCGGTAAGCTATCAAACCGTGTTTAACCTGGTAGGTGTGGAAGGATATAGCCATGTAGAGGTATCTAAAATGCTTAATATAAACGAGAATACGCTTCGAAGCCAGTACAACAGGGCACGGACCATGTTAATAAACCGGCTAAAAAAAATTAGTAACGCTTCAGAAAACCAGGCCTATGCAGGAAGAATTTGAAAAGAAAGTACAGGAACGCATGCGCACGTTCGGCATACCGCCATCCCCGCAGGTATGGGACGATGTAAATGCTGTACTGGGCAAAAAAAAGCACCGCAGGGTGTTTATTGGCTGGTGGATACTGCTGGGTTTAGTTGCTGCGGGGGGTGGAGTTTTTTTGTATGAGAAAGACAACATCATGCACGAAACCCTTAACCAGCGGCCCGTTATTACAAAAGACACCACCGAAAATAATTTAGCAAAGGTTGCGCCCGGAGTAAGACCGGCGCAAAACGCAAAGAAAGAAAATACAGCAGCACAGCCTGAAGCAACAAATTTGCAAAACGAAAAAAGAGAAAATACAGCTTCAATAGCGCAAAGTGAGCAAAAAAGTGTGGCAGAAGTAAATCGTGGCCCAAATGCAGGCGATAATAAACAGTACTTAAAAAAAACGCCATCAACGGCAATAATAGTAAACAGCAGTACCGTTTCTCAAAAAAATGAACCATTCGCTAAAGAGCCATTAAGAGCAAAAACACAACCTAAAGATGGCCAGCCCATTGCCGAAGCGTCAACAAACGGCACGGTAAATAAAGAACCCCCTGTTTTACAGCCTGGCAGCAGCAACCAGGCTGTGCCGCAGCAACAGACCGGCCATGCTATCCAATCTATTACCCCTGCAGCTACAGCGTCAAGTAATTTGCCCGAAACACCTGGGAAAACCTATATCCCTGCGGTTAAAGCTGTAAAGCACCAATGGTATTTTACACTTTCAGGTGGTTTAACACAGACGCGGGCAAACAACTCTTCTTCTGGCCAGGACAAAAACTTGTCACCGGGAGGGGCGCCATCCTACAACAATGTAAATATTTTGGCATTAACGTCACCCGCGGCACTCAAGTATGATGTGCCAAACCCCGGAACAGGGTATAATATATCAGCAGGTGTGGGTTATCAATACAAATTATCAGGCAGGTGGCGTATACATGCAGGCCTGCAGCTTGCATATATTGCAAACACACAAAAGGCCGGCATTTTATACAACCAGCAGATTAGACTTGACAATGGCAACGGCGGAACTGGTTTTTCAACAGGCGGCAATAATATCGATATCCAGGCGTCTTATTACCAGGGCGGTTCAACCCTAAACACTGTTGTTAATAAGGCATGGCAAATACAATTACCTGTTGGTGTAAACTATGTTGTTAATACACGCGGTAAAACAAAATTTATTATTGATGCCGGTTTTATCATAGCAAACATGCTTACCAGCCGCTGGCTTATACCAGACTCCCGGTATGGCAAGCTGTACTACAATAAGCAGGTGCTTAACAATACGATAGTTAGCTGGCAGGCAGGCCCGGCGGTTGAATTTAAAAGCAATATAAAACTTGGTGTTTACTACCAGCAGAGTTTTACCACGCTTGCCAAAAAATATGTAACGCCGCACCTGTACTGGCAAAATATTAATATTTACACCGCTATTCCTTTTTCAATAAAAAGTAAAAAATAACACACAATGCCTTGCCAAAGGCAATAAAATTATCTAAACCTAAATAACATGAGAAGCAAAAAAATTATTGCAGGTATTGCCTGCACTGCTATAGTATTGAGTACGGTAATAGTTGCCTGTACAAAAGATTCAGGGTTTATAACAATGCGTATTTACACGCCTGTTTATAAGTCTACTGCAAGCGTAAGGGCGGCGGTAAAAGCCGGCAGCCCGGAGGCGATACATGCAGCGGGCAAAATGTTTCTTGCAGGCAACTATATACTTTTAAACGAAGTAAACAAGGGTATACATATAATAGATAACAGCAACCCTGCATCACCTGTTAATAAAGCATTTATACCCATACCGGGTAACCTCGACATAACCGTTAAAGGCAATACCCTTTACGCAGACAGCTATACTGACCTGCTTGTTATTGATATAAGCAATATGCAAAGCATACAGTGTAAAACTTATATAGCCAACCTTTTTCCCGACAGAAGCTACGTGCTGGGCTCACCAATGCCCAACGGGCAAATTGTAATTGACTGGACCGAGAGGGACACAACAGTAAGAATGGAAGTTGCGCAGGGGCAGGGTATTTGGAAAAATAGTGAGTATTATTATTTTCCGGGCGGCGTTTGGCAGGATTTTCCGAGTGGGCTTAATACGGCTGATTACAGCAATTCACAATCTTCAACCAAATCAAGCAGCAATATTGCAGGTTCTGAATCGCGTTTTGCAATCATTAATAACTACCTCTATACTGTAAGCACAGGTACGCTTTCATCCATTGATATAAGCAACCCCTTTGCACCAAAACTTGCCGGCTACCAGGGTGCTGGTGTTAATGGTGAATCAATTTTTACGCTCAATAATAAATTATTTATAGGCGGCAGTACAGGCATAAGCGTTTTTAGTGTTGATAATGCGTCTGCCCCCGAATCGGAGGGCGGCTTTGGCCATTTTTGCAGCAACGACCCTGTTATTGCAGATGGCAATATTGCCTATGTGACCTTGAGTGCCAATAACCGGTGCCAGGGTGATGTTGACGAACTGGATGTGCTTGATGTTTCAAACATGCAGGCAATAAAACTTATAAAAACGTACCCGCTGTCGGGTCCAAAAGGGCTTAGTAAAGATGGTAATACATTGTTTATTTGCGATGGTGCGCAGGTAAAGGTTTTTAATGCTGCAAACTCTAATAATATAACACTGCAACAAACAATTAAGGTAAACAGTGCCTATGATGTTATTTGCTATAATAAAATTGCATACGTATCTGCTGCGGGGGGGCTGTATCAATTTGACTACCACGATCTAACTAATATTAAACAATTAAGTAAAATAGCCCTGCAGTAATATGCGGTATATGCAAAAAACAATAACTATTATACTGGTGGTTATAACACCACTGCTGCTGCGGGCACAGGTTAAAAAGAAGGCGTTGCACTGGTTTAATGCTACGCAATGGGGCTGGCTGATGGGGGAGAAGCAGCATACCTACTCAATACAAACAGTAACGGGTGTGTTATATAAAAAATGGAGTGCAGGGATAGGTGTGGCCTTTGATACTTACGGTTACAGGAGCCTGCCCGTATTTGCAGATGGGGCATATACTTTAGCAGGCAACAAAAGCCCCCTGCAGGTGTATGCAGATGCAGGGTTAAACATACCCTTGTCATCAAAAAATCTGCCGCATAAATACCCGGATGGCGATGTTTGGAATACTTTGCATGCCAGCTTTTATGGGGAGTTAGGACTAAGGTATCAAATAGCGTTATCCCGCGGGTTTTGTATTATACCAGGTATTGGCTTTAACTATAAAACATTTAAATACACAGAAACCGCGTATACAGGCGATGTTACCGTACCAACACTAAATAGCCATTACACATACCGTTATAGTAAGTATGTACTGAGGATTGGTTTTGCAATAAGATAGGGGGGAGCTTTAGGCTAAAAGCTTAAAGCAAGGCTTTGTTCTTTGCTGCATGAAGGGCAAAATTATAATCTCATTTCAGGCACATGGGCAGGTATAATAAGCCTGCCCATTGTTTTGCTTTGTATTTCTTCAATACTAATGCCGGGCGCGCGTTCAAGCAAAACAAAACCCTCAGGGGTAATATCCATAACGGCAAGTTCGGTAACTACTTTTTTTACACAACGCACACCGGTTAAAGGCAATGTGCATGCAGACAGTAATTTGCTTTCACCCTTTGGGTTGGTATGTTGCATGGCCACGATAATGTTTTTTGCGCTGGCCACCAGGTCCATCGCACCGCCCATGCCTTTTACCATTTTGCCGGGTATTTTCCAGTTGGCAATATCACCAGTGTCACTCACTTCCATTGCTCCCAGAACGGTAAGGTCAATTTTACCAGCGCGTATCATGCCAAAGCTTTCAGCACTGTCAAAAAATACACCGCCTTTAATTATGGTAACGGTTTCCTTGCCTGCGTTTATCAGGTCGGGGTCAATTTCATCTTCGGTAGGGTAGGGCCCCATGCCCAAAATACCATTCTCGCTCTGTAACACCACACTCATACCCTCGGGAATAAAATTAGCCACCAGCGTAGGTATGCCAATGCCAAGGTTTACGTACATACCATCCCGCAGTTCCTGCGCAATGCGTTTAGCGATACCGTATTTATCTAAAGCCATATTCGATTTCGGATTTTAGATTGGCGATTGCGGATTGGTAGCCATTTGTCCTGAAAGGAATTCCATTCGAACATCGCAAGCCCTTCATCGTTTAGTTATTAATTGGGCAAAGATAGATTTTCTGTGATTGTGGAAGTAATCATAAATTGAGGTGCCTAAATCTAAATTATGAACAGGGCTATTATAACTCTTTTCTTCCTGATATGTGCTTTCAATCCTCGCGCGCAAAGAGACTCCTTATATGAATATATCTATCAAATTACCCCTAATGACCCGAACGAAAAAGAAAAAATTAAGATTGATTCCTCATACAATAAAATTGACACAACTTTTGAAAACCAGGCTTTGACTTCAATTGACGGAACTGTAAATGATAATTCCGGGAAACGAATTAGATACTCAACAATTTGCCTGGATTCCGCAGGCAAGACTCTTTGGTGTAATATAAACGAGCGTGGCAAATTCGATAGGCAAATAGCCCCAGGAAGCTACAAATTATCAGTTGGAGAGGTAGGATATAAACCAATTGCGCAAAATTTTTCAATAGGCAAACAAACAACAATACACTTTGATATTGCATTAGCCGCGACGCCGTCATTGACTGTTTTTGATGTCCATTCTAAATTGAAACTATCGCAAAAAAAAATTGACCAAATAAGAAATTGTTTAACCACAAAGAATCTAACGTCTTGTGAAGAAAAAAATGTCTATTTTATTATGATAGAGATTTAAAATATCTACAAATACCCGCTCATCTCCTCCGCGTATTCTTTTGCGGCTTTTGTAGCAGCGTCTTTAAAGTCTTCGCCGGTTGAAGCGTATATAACAGCACGGCTTGCGTTTACCAGTAAACCGCAATCTTTATTTAAACCATAATGAGATACTTCTTTTAAGCTGCCGCCCTGCGCCCCAACACCCGGTACCAGTAAAAAGTGGTTAGGGACAATGGTGCGTATATCTGCCAAATCGCTCGCGCGGGTGGCACCTATTACAAACATTAAATTATCGGTTGTGCCCCAGGTGGCTATTTTTTCTATGACTTGCTGATAAAGATGTTTTTCGGAAGCCGCACCAGTTTTAATCACCAGTTTTTGAAAATCGTTTGCACCGGCATTTGAAGTAAGGCCAAGTACAATGGTAATCTTGTCTTTATATTCCAAAAAAGGCCTTACGCTGTCTTCGCCCATATAAGGTGCCACTGTAACTGCATCAAAAGGCAGCGTTTCAAAAAATGTTTTGGCATATTGTGCAGAAGTATTGCCAATATCCCCCCGTTTTGCATCGGCTATGGTAAAGTGTGTCTTTGGTATGTAGTTTAGCGTTTCTTCCATCACCTGCCAACCCTTAACACCCATTGATTCGTAAAAAGCCGTGTTTATTTTATAGGCAACGCAATAATCTTTTGTAGCATCAATAATGGCTTTATTAAAAACTGTAATGGCATCGGGGAGGTGTTGAAGGTGGGCGGGGATTTTAGCAATGTCTGTATCAAGCCCAACACATAAGTAGCTTTTTTTCTGTTGTATTTGCTCAACAAGCTGCAAACGGTTCATGCGGCGAAGGTAATGAAAGTCATTGGTCAATGGTCAATAGGTCAGTAGGAAAGTTGATTAGTAGGGCCCAGTTGGTTGGTAAAAACCGGTTTAATAGTCATGAGTATTAGCCCCCATCACCTAAAGGGTTGCTTGTAAGGAGGTTGATTATAAGCAGGGCGTTGATTAATTTATTATAATCTGAAGCATGGGTAAATGGGTATGATGAAAATTACAAGGCATATAAATCCCCCTTTAGGGGATAGGGGCGAACAGGTTCGGGTAATCTGTGATGATCCCGTCAACGCCCATGGATTTTATTTTGTCAATGGTGGGTTTATCGTCGATCGTCCATGGTATTAGCTGTACACCAGTATCGTGGCATTGTTTTACCAGCAGTGGGGTAACCAACGTGTATTCCGGGCTGTAAATGGTGGGTATAAAGCCAAGATTTTGCAGTTGCAGCGCAAATGTTTTTTTGTCCGTTCCTTCAACAAGCAGCGACGTTTTTATGGACGGGTATTTTTGATGCAGGTATTGCAGTGAACGAACATCAAACGATTGTATTATTACCCTGCTTTCAATTTTTTTAGCCTGTATCACAGCCATGATCAGTTCAACAAACCTGCCCGGCTCAGGATGATAAATGTTATCAGTTGCAGGCATGCATTTCGTCTCAATATTGTATTGAACGGGGTGCTTGTGCATTTTTACAGTGTACGTCTCAACGCTGTCAATAACATCAGCAAGGCGTGGCTTTACAGCATGCATTTTTTGCTGTTGTGGAAAGCGCAGGTTTGGTTTAAGGCCAACATCAAACCGCTGTACTTCAGCATAACTCATTTGATAAATATTCAGCGACCTTTCCTCGTTAAGAGTAACAAAGCTGCCATCGGGTTTGGTGGTGATCTCATGGTTAAAAAAAGGCTCATGGCTCATAACCACCTGGCTATCTTTTGTAATAACAGCATCCATCTCCAGCGTATTAACGCCAATATCAATCGCCTTTAAGTAAGCAGGAATAGTATTTTCGGGCATCAGCCCACGGCAGCCGCGGTGACCTTCTTTATCAAAATATTTTTTACCTTTTAACGGCGTATAGGAAGAATTAATATGGCTGCCGCAGCCCGCTGCGGCTGATAAAACAAGTAATGATATGGCAGCTTTTTTTATCATTAAAAAACGTTGTGCTTGTTGTGTTTCATTCTTTCAGCAACGGTTTGCGCATCAGCGTCGCCCGCGTGCAGGTGCTGGGTTATATTGTCGTAACTTTTCTCGTCGCGGTTTTGACTCAGCTTAAAAACGTGTTCAATCCCTGTTATTTCAATATCAAACGCAATAATAGCTTTCATTAAATTTTCTACATAACCCGGCGCCATGTGCTTTACCAGGGATGGAGAATGTGGGTTATTCTCAAATGTTTCGGTAAGCCTTGTTAGCAGATCGTGCAGGCCCGCATCATCTAAAAAACGTATAATGCCGCGCACATGCACCGCCTGGTAGTTCCATGTGCCGGCGGTATTTTGCTGGCTGTACCAGCTTGCGCTTACATAGGTATGCGCGCCCGAAAATATGGCCAGCACATTTGGGTTATGCTCAAATGCAAGTGAATGTTCCTGCCTGCGCATTATATGTGCCTGCAAAAATAATTTACCGTCACGCTCCTGGAACAATACCGGCACATGTGTTGCAACCGGTAACCCATCGGCAGTTACACCACATAAAGTTATAAAAGGGTGTGCGCGCATAAAGGCAAAAACTTCTTCCTCATTTGCGGCTTTAAAATGTGGTAAGCTATACATGTTGGGTTGTTCTGTGTTTTTAGTTTTTGGGTTTTGCGTTCACAACTACTCCGCCTCAACAAGCTTTTGCGATTTGACATGCGCGTTGCGCTGCGAGATATTTCTAACGGCAATAGCCGCCACTTCCCAAAAAGCTTTTTGAACGGGTATATCATCATTCATCATGGCAGGCACGCCTGCATCGCCACCTTCGCGTATAGACTGCACCAGCGGTATTTGGCCGAGAAAAGGAAGATCATACTCACTCGCCAATTTCTTTCCCCCATCCTTACCAAAAATATAATACTTGTTATCAGGTAATTCAGCAGGTGTGAAGTAAGCCATATTTTCAACAAGCCCTATAATGGGCACATTTATCTGTGCCTGGCCAAACATGGCAATGCCTTTTTTAGCATCTGCAAGGGCAACAGCCTGCGGTGTTGTTACAATTATAACACCAGTTACAGGCACAGCCTGCATAAGCGTTAAATGTATGTCGCCCGTGCCGGGGGGCATGTCAATAACAAGATAATCAAGCTCACCCCAGTCCACATCGGTTGCAAACTGCCGTACCGCGTTACTAACCATCGGCCCGCGCCAAACAACCGCGTTTTTTTCATCCACCAATAGGCCTATGCTCATCAGCTTTATGCCATAGCGTTCCAGCGGCACTATCATTCCTTTGCCATTTACATCGCGCATCATCGGCCTTTCGCCCCTAACACCAAACATAATAGGTACGCTTGGGCCGTATATATCAGCATCCATAAGGCCAACCCTTGCACCACCTTGTGCAAAAGCCAGGGCAAGATTTGCTGCCACGGTACTTTTACCAACACCACCTTTGCCGCTCACGACTGCGATAATGTTTTTTACACCCGACAAGACCTGCTTATTGTCTTTACGGTTGCTGCTTGTATTGGCCGTAAAGTTTACTGTAACAGAAGCCTCTTTATCAAGCAATAATTTAATGGCGTTAATACAGGCCTTCTGTATCATATCTTTTAACGGGCAGGCGGGCGTGGTTAAAACAACGGTAAAGGCAACAGATTTTCCATCTATCACAATGTCTTTCACCATGTTAAGGGTAACTATATCTTTACCAAGATCTGGCTCTTCTACATTGCTTAAAGCTTTAAGAACATCCGCTTCTGTCATCACACATTTTTTTGTTAAAAGAAATATTTTGCCGCAAAATTAACCTTTGGCAACTTTATTTTGTTTTTTACTTGAGATACCTTGTGTTAATTTACATTTCGAAAACCGATATTTTTTGCATGAAGCAAATTTTACGATACAGCATTTTTGCAGCCCTTACCCTTATTGCCTGCCGCAGTTTTGCACAAAGCCCGCAAACAACTGCCACTGTAAACAAAGACTCAGTAATTCAACTGTATGGTGTGGTAATGACGTCAGACAGCCTGCAGGGCCTGCCAGCCGCAAGCGTTATTGTGGAAAACAGGGGGCGCGGTACCTTAACGAACGACCAGGGCGTATTTAGTATTGTGGTACTGAAAGGTGATAGAATACGGTTTTCATCGGTGGGCTTTAAGGATAACGTGATTAATATACCCTACGACATGCAGGGCAACCAATACAGTGTTATAGAACTGATGACGAATGATACCGCCTACCTGCCTGCTACCATTTTACGTTCGCGGCCATCGGGTTCGCAATTTGAACGTGATTTTGTTAATACAGAAGTACCTGCTGACCAGCTTGAGCTTGCACGGCAGGCAGTTAGCGCGGCAAAAAGGCGTGTGCTGATAGCAACATTACCGGCAGATGGCCGCGAAGCCGTAAACAGGCAACTGACACAACAGGCACAAAAATATTATTACCAGGGCCAGGTACCACCTATGAATATATTGAACCCGCTTGCATGGGCCGACTTTATAAAGGCGTGGAAAAGAGGAGACTTTAAGCGCCAGGACAATACCTCGGACGGGCAGTAATTTGTTGATCAGTTGATTGGGTTGATTAGTAAAAGCCGGTTTATTGGTAAAAACCAGTTGCCCGAAGGGATCCTTTGGAGATTGGGAGGAAGCTAAATACTCAATATTCAACACTCAATGCTCAATTTTCAATTAGACAATAAAAAGGAACTCTAACTAGGCTGAGCACAGCTTAGGATGATGGACCAGGCAACAGATCAACCGGCTTTACCAATTTCCAAAGGAGCCCTTCGGGCAACCCGTTTTTACCGCTCAACAAATCAACCGCTCTTCCTACATTTGCGGCTCACTAACCTCAATCTTGCCAAATATGCATATTAAAAATGTTTCGGTTATTGGTGCTGGTACCATGGGTAATGGCATTGCGCATGTATTTGCACAAAACGGTTTTTTAGTAAACCTTGTTGACGTGCAGCCTTCACAATTAGAGAAGGCACTGCAAACTATAAGCAAAAATTTTGACAGGCAAATAAGTAAAGGCGCCGTTACTGAAGAACAAAAGCAGCAAGCTTTGAATAACATAACAACCTTTACTGATATAGGCGAAGGCGTAAAAAACGCACAGCTTGTAATTGAAGCCGCAACAGAAAATGAGGCACTGAAACTTAAAATATTCAAACAAATTGATGAGGCGGCACCTGCAGGCGCCATACTGGCATCAAATACATCGTCCATCTCCATAACAAAAATGGCTGCCGTTACAACAAGGCCGCAGCAGGTAATAGGTATGCATTTTATGAACCCCGTGCCTGTAATGAAACTTGTGGAAATTATAAACGGATATGCCACCAGAAAAGAAGTAAGCGAAACTATTGTTGCCTTAAGCAAACAGTTAGGAAAAGTGCCCTGCACCGTAAATGATTACCCGGGTTTTATTGCCAACAAAATTTTAATGCCTATGATAAACGAGGCTATTTACAGCCTGTATGAAGGCATTGCCGGTGTTGAAGAAATTGATACCATAATGAAGCTTGGTATGGCGCACCCCATGGGGCCGTTGCAGTTGGCAGATTTTATTGGCCTTGACGTTTGCCTGAGCATTTTGCGGGTATTGCACGATGGTTTTGGCAACCCCAAATATGCTCCCTGCCCATTATTGGTTAATATGGTTACAGCAGGTAAACTTGGTGTAAAAAGCGGTGAGGGGTTTTATGTTTACACAGCGGGCAATAAAGAACTGGTATTGAGTGAGCGGTTTAGGAAATGAGAAAAGTCAACATGACTGCAGAAATTCAAAAACCTTATTTCGCATGAAATATTTCCTCTTTCTTTTATTTTTATTGCCAATAACAGCCTTCTCGCAAACAAACATTCCCGTAACAGATATTAATAAGGCTGTATACAAGGTATTTACCCTTGACAAGGAACCTGATTTTTTAGCCGCTGATGGTAATATCGCATGGGTGATTGATAATAACAACAACCGCATTCAAAAAATTTCAACAGGCAGTGATGAGCCGCTTATTATTGATACTATACAGGGCGCCTGTGCCGCGCCGGTAATAGCGTTTAATGCTGTTTGGGTGGTAAGTTGTAAAGAAAAGAGTGTGTACAAAATTGATAAGAATACAGGCAAAATAATTGCAAAAATATCTACAGGTGTTGCAGATGAATATGGTGAAATGAGCCTTGCTGCCGGTGACGGCTCTGTTTGGCTGCTCACAGATAGTTCCGGTGTTCTATCACGCATAAATCCCACAACCAACACTGTGCAGGCAAAAATTAATGTTGCACCTCATTCGTATTGCGCAAGTTTTGGTTATGGTTCCGTTTGGGTAACAAATACCGGGACGAACACTGTACAAAAAATTAATACAAAAACAAACGCGGTTGTTGCTACTATTGCAGTGGGGAAAAAGCCAAGATTTCTTTCGGCAGGTGAAGCAGGTGTTTGGACGTTAAACCAGGGTGATGGTACAGTTTCAAGAATTGACCCGGCCACAAATAAAGTTGTTGCAACAATAGCTGTTAAAGCACCCGGAGGCGGTGGCGATATTGCAGCAGGGGCAGGCAAAGTTTGGGTTGCTTCTACTAACGTTAAAAGGCCGTTGCAAACCATTAACCTGGCTACAAACACCGTCACAAATATTTACCTGCAGGTGGCTGACAACGGAAAAATTAGGGTTGATGGTGCAGTGAGAGTATCCGGCAAATATGTTTGGAACAGCAACCTGCGCAGCAAAAAAGTTTGGGTTTTTAAATATTGATATTTACAGGCAGATAAACACATTTTATGGAAAACATTTCATTTCTTGTCGACTACCATATTTGGGCACATACAAAAGTGCTTAACCAACTGCAAACAGCAACTACCGAAGAATGGAATAAAAACCTGGGTGGAAGCTTTCCATCATTGCATGAACTGTGCAAACATTTAATAAGCGCTGATTACCGCTGGCTGCAACGCTGGAAAGGTGTGCCACTTGCTTCCATTCCCGATACGTTTATTTTTGGCAGTTATACACAGGTAACAGCAGTATGGCAGCCCATATTTGCAGAAATGAAAACTGTTAGCGAAGATTTTATTCAAAAAGGCATTGATCAGCCAATTAATTTCGTTACGG
>JABDGS010000008.1 GCA_013285915.1 Bacteroidota bacterium | reverse complement strand
TTTATTACGCCGAACAACACCTTGTTGATGCGCTTGAAACCTTACGGGACGAGGCAACAACAACCGATTTAAAAAGGGCATTTAATGAGCACCGCATTATTACCCAGGGCCATGTTACCAGGCTGCAGCATGTATTTAGCAGTATTGGTGAAGAGCCGGATACTAAAAAATGCCAGGCCATTAAAGGTATTATAAGCGAAGCGGACTCAATAATAAGTGACACAGAAAATGATACGTTAACACGCGATGCAGCCTTAATTATGGCCGCGCAAAAAGCAGAACACTACGAAATAGCCACCTATGGGTCGCTGGTGCAATTTGCAAATGTGCTGGGTGAGCGTGGGGCTGCTGAACTGTTAGAGGAAACGCTGAAAGAGGAAAAGCAGGCTGATGCCATACTTACAAAAATTGCCGAAAGCTTTATTAATCAAAGTGCAGGGGCTGAGGTAGATCGATAATACATCGAAATTTATAAAAACTGCGAAATATAAATTGTTTATGTAGTTTATATTTCGTGGTTTTTATACCGCTGCTGCAGTGAAATTATTTTCGCCACTGAAAATAAAAACAACTGCCATTATCTGTGCTTGTGTCAACCCACAATTTACCGCCTTGTTCTTCAACCAGCATTTTCATTATGTTAAGGCCTATACCTGTACTGGTTTCATTTCTTGCCTTGTTCTGGGTAACTTCAAAAAGATAAAATATGCGTTCCTGGTCTTTTTGGGCAATGCCCGGCCCGTTATCCTTTACATAAAACTCGTAATACTCTTCCAGTTCCCTGCACCCTATTTCAACAATGCCTTTTTCTTTATCGTTGTATTTAATGGCGTTACTTATAAGGTTTTGAAAAACCTGCATCAGTTTTAATTTCCGGGTTTGCACAACAGGCATAGGTGCAACTATGTCAATATGTATATTGTGGGGGGGAAACAATAAATAAGTTACCTGCAAAACCAGCTCATATACATCCACCTCTTCAACCTGCTGCTCTTTAACGCTCTTTCTTGAATAATCAAGTATTGCCGTTATCATGTCGGACAAATGGTTTGCCGACTGGCTGAGCATTTCAATATTGTTATAAAGATCGCTTTGCTTTACAAGGCGTTCATCTTTTTCAAGCAACGACAGAATTGTGATAATGGCTGCCAGCGGAGACTTTAAGTCGTGTGAAACAATATAAACAAACTGCTCTAATTGTTTATTAATATAGGCTGCTTCACTTACAGACTGTTTTAGCTTTTGCTGGTACAGGTAAAGCTGCTCAAACACCTTAACCTTTGCTTTTGTAATACTAATATCCAGCGGCTTTTGCAGGTAATCAACTGCACCTTCCTGGAACCCCTTAAGCACATTTTGTTCATCTGTATTTATGGCAGTTACAAATACAATAGAAATGTCCCTGGTTTTAGGGTTTGATTTTAAAAATTTTGCTACCTCAAAGCCATCCATGCCCGGCATCTGCACGTCAAGCATAATTAAACCAATATCCTCATTTTTTAAAACTTGCCGTAAGGCCTCGTTACCCGATGTGGCAGTGATAAATTTCCTATTTTCTGTTTCAAGTATTTCCTGCAGCGCTATAATGTTCTCTTCCCTGTCATCAACTAACAGTATTGTAAAATTTTGCATGGTTGCTTAAGGATTGGCTAATAAACGAAAAAAAACCTAAAATGGATTTAACTGTTCCAAATATCCAATTATTTCAACAGGCGTGCAAACAAATGCAGCCGGATTTTTTCGTATGGCAGCGGCAGGCATTACAGGGTACTCACTGGTAACAGGGCTTTGCACAATCGCCTTGCCGCCCTTTTCTATAACACGGGTAATACCTTCCATACCGTCATTATTAGCGCCGCTTAACAATATAGCAGAAAGATCGGCGCCATAAACGGCAGCCATGCTTTCAAAGGTTACATCAATTGAAGGGCGGCTATACTGTACAGGCTCTGAATAATCAAGGCTAAAGCATTTGTCGGCTTCAACCAGTAAATGGTAGTTGGCAGGCGCAATATAAATATATCCCGGGTAAACCGGTTCTTTATCATCTGGTTCTTTTAATTTAAGGTCGCTTCTTGTAATACTAACGATCTTATCCAATTCGCTCGGTGTATTTTTTAGCCGGTGTAAAACAATAACTATGGGTATTATAAAATTGGGGGAAATGGTTTGCAATATTTGTAATACTACCGGCAGGCTGCCTGCCGAGCCGCCTATGGCTACTATTTTTTTTGTTTCGATCATGAATTTAATCTTTCCGCCTGAATATTTTTACCGTGTTATCAACAGCGTCAAATTTGTTTTTTATATCTGCAAAAAGTATCGCCTCTTTTATACCAAGCCCCATAAACCCTAAAGGGGCAAGACTGTTATAAAACAAGTTAAGCACCCGGTTTTGCAACACCCTGTTAAAATAAATAAGTACATTGCGGCAGCATATAAGCTGAAACTCATTGAACGCGCCGTCAACAACAAGGTTGTGCTGGCTGAATACAACACTTTCCCTAAGCTCTTTTTTTATAATAGCATTATCATACCTTGCTGTGTAATATGATGAAAAATCGTTCTTACCACCTGTCTTAATATAACTTTGGGTATATTCTTTCACAAGCCTTACATCAATAATGCCCTTTTTTGCTTTTTCAAGCGCTGCAGTGTTAATATCCGTTGCGTATATCCTGCTTCTTTTAAGTAATCCTGCCTCGTGCAGCAGTATTGCCAATGAATATACCTCTTCGCCTGTAGAGCAGCCTGCGTGCCAAATTTTGATACTTGGGTAGGATGCAAGCGTGGGCAGCACCCTGCTGCTAAGCGCGCTAAAAAACTGAGGATCACGAAACATCTCGGTTACATTAACCGTAATTTCCTGTACGAAATGGCCTGCAAATTTTTTATCGTTAACAAGCGCAAATTTCAGGTCGTAAAAATTGGCTATGCGGTTTAAGGCTATAACCCTTAATACCCTGCGTTTAAACGAGGCCGGCGAGTAATTTGAAAAATCGTACCCATGCTCACGGTGCAGCAATAAAATTATCTCGTCAACTTCCTCGTTCGTCATGTAGTATCCGGTTCTTTTTTATTGTAACAGCCAAACACGCATCAATGAAAGCAAACGCCCCATATCAACTGGTTTGGTTATATAATCGCTTGCGCCGGCTTCAATGCTTTTTTCCTTGTCGCCCTGCATTGCTTTTGCTGTAAGCGCAATAACAGGCAGGCTTGTTAGCTTCATATCGTTGCGAATTTGGCGCATAGCCTCATAACCATCCATCTCAGGCATCATAATATCCATTAACACTATCGCTATATCCTTATTTTTTCTAAGCACCTCAAGGGCTTCTTTACCATCGTTTGCGGTAAAAACCACCATACGTTGTTCTTCAAGCGCAACATTTAAAGCAAAAACATTACGCATGTCATCATCAACAAGCAATATTTTCTTTCCTGCAAAAACATTATCATCGGTTATAGCGCCTGTTGAGCTGAAAGGAGTTTTTTGGGTCTGCTGTATTTTATATAGGAACAATTCAAGCTCATCTGTTAATCTTTGGCGGGCCAGCGACGAATCGCGGATAACCACATTGGAGAATTTTTTAAGCTTCCATTCATCGTCCCTTGAAATATCTTTATCAAGTAATATGATCACCTGGGTATCGTCAAGCGCACCAGCCTCTTTAAGTTGCGTTAACTTATTTATACCGGCAACTATTTCGTTGCCAATATCAACAATGGTACAGTCGTATCTCTGCTCGCTTAAAATACTTATAGTTTGTTCAGGTGTATTTGCATAGGTAACCCTGGCATCCATTTTACGTTCATCAAGCACCTGCTGCAAATCGGTATTCCTTCCCGGTTCCGTAGAAAAGAAAAGTATTTTTTTAAAATACGAGCTGATATGACCCGCTATATCAGCAAAAGCTTTCTCAAGCCCTTCTTTCGAAACCGGCTTTTTCAGGTAGGCAATTGCACCTTCAGGTTTTCCTTCAAAAGAATCATCAACAGTAATAATGTGTACTGGTATGTTTTTTAGTTTGTTATTATTTTTTAGTGCATTTAAAATGCTCCAGCCATCTAAAACAGGTAAATGAATATCAAGAATAATTGCGGCAGGGATATATTTGGATGCGCAAACCAACCCTTCGTCGCCGCTGGTGGCAATAATAGTTTTATAATTCCTGTCGCGGGCAAAACTTTGTAAAATAAAGGCAAACTTTACATCATCCTCAATTATCAGCATTACCTTGTCGCCCTTCTCAATATCGTTCCTGTCATCTTTTAATTCAGTTTGCTGCCTAACATCGGCCTGCTGCGGCAAGCTTAAAGTTTTTATCACCTGTGCTGCAGGCTTTTGTACACTCTCGGTTAAGTTTATCGGTACAAATATGGTAAATGTGCTGCCAACGCCCTGCCCGCTGCTAACTGTAATAAAACCGCCAAGTATGCGTATCAGCTCCTTGCTAATGGAAAGCCCCAGCCCTGTGCCGCCGTATTTACGGCTGGTTGAGCCATCAGCCTGCTGAAAGGCTTCAAAAATAAGCCGCTGTTTATCGGCGGGAATACCGATGCCGGTATCCGTAACTGCAATTGACAAAAACTCTTTTTCCCCGGCATTTTCGTTACCTGCAGCTGTGGTAAACGATAATGTGACAGAACCACGTTCTTCAGTAAACTTAAAGGCGTTGCTTAAAAGATTTTTTATTATTTGTTCAAGCCTTAATTTATCTGTTGAAATATATGCAGGAACAGTTTCGCTAATAACAGTATCAAAATGCAGCTTTTTGTTTTCGGCAAGAATGATAAAGGACGGCGTGATGTCATCCACAATTCCTTTTAGGGACGTTTGCTCAATCTGCACATCAATTTTGCCTGCTTCAATTTTCGACAGATCGAGTATGTCGTTGATGAGGTTTAACAGGTCTGTGCCCGACTTATGGATAATGTGTGCGTACTCAACTTGCTTTTCAGTAAGGTTGCTCTTCTTGTTTTCAGCAAGCATATTTGCAAGAATAAGCACACTGTTAAGCGGTGTTCTTAACTCGTGGCTCATATTTGCCAAAAACTCTGATTTATACCTGCTGGTATCATCCAGTTCTTTTGCTTTTACCTGCAAGGCCTGGCGCGCCAGCTCAACTGCTTCATTCTTTTCTTCCAGCTCTGTATTTATGTGGCGTAATTCTTCTTCCTGCACTTTTAGTTCCTCTTCTGATGCCTGCAAAACCTCAGCCTGCCGGGTAAGTTCTTCGTTGCTCTGGCGCAGTTCTTCCTGCTGGTTTTCCAATATTTCTTTTTGCTCCTGTACCTGGGCCAGCAAGACCATAATACGCTCACTTGCCTGTACGGTGTTAAGCGCTACACCTATGTTATCGCTTATTACTTTCAGCAATTCAATTTGCTCGGCTGTAAAGGGTTTAAAATTGGCCAGCTCAACAACCCCTTTTAATTCTGCACCAAAGTAAAGGGTAAAAATGGCAAGTTCGCCTGGCATTGCATTACCCAAACCCGATTGTATCTTCCAAAAGCCCGCAGGTACATCCTTTATAATTTTAATTTCCTTATTTGCAGGCAACCCTCCCGGCAATTGCTTTAAAGCGTAAGTGGTGCCTGCAGCCGGCTTAAAGCCAATGGAATCCAGCAGGGTAAGGGTGCCCTTATCTCCGTCAGCAATATAAAACGCGGCAGCAGGTATTTCAAAGTATTTTGCTAAAGTGCCTAAAACACTGCCTGCAATGCCCGCAACACTTTCTTTACCCTGCAGGCCATTGCTTATATTGGCAACGCCGGTTAGCTGCCAGTTTCGCTTATCGGCAGCATCATTAAGTAACCGTACGTCTCCCAGTGTTTTGTTAAGCCCTTCTTCCGCCAGTGTTCTCTGTTTAAACTCTTTAAGTATAAAATACATAAGGGTTATTACAATCACAAGTATAAGCGTAATACCCGCAATTAGCACTTCTGACGAAAGGCTATTTGAATCATTATCATCATTTTCCCTTACCAAAAGCAGCCGCTGCTCATCAGAATAGAAGCTTCTTATTAAGTTAGTTACCTCATCAATCCGCTCCTCTTCCTGCAGCATCAGTGCTGTTTTAACCTGCTTCGAGGCGGTATCACTTACCTTCAGCCCTTCCCAAAACATTAGCAGGTTTTTTATGGCAACTACCATACTGTCAACCCGCGCTATTTGCAGCGGGTTATCTGCAACAAGGCTTTTAAGATCATCAGTTTCTTTAAAAATAGTTGACAAACCAAGCTTGTAAGGCAGAAAAAAGCGCTCGTCACCAGAAATATAAAAATTCTTACCGGCAGCCCTCATTCTTACAATTATCAGCTGCAGGTCTTTTGTTTTATTCATTACCTCGTAAGTATGCTTAACCCACTGGCCTGAATAAGCCTCGTGCTGTGATGCCTGGTAAGATGAAACACCAACGCCAATTACCAAAATAATTGCCATTGCAAAGCCAATATATAACCTGGTTATTATTGATCTTTTCATACCTCAAAATAAATTATAATGTATAACAATGTTACTTATAAATTAATTAATTAAGTTGCTGTAAAGTAGGCTTTTATAATAGTTTTTTAATATTTGCCGGCTGCTGCTGTGTATAAAAAACATATTAACCGCTTTTGAAAACTAACTACATTAGCCACAAAATATTAGTTATATGAGTTATTGCCGGTACCTGCTTTTTGCAGCCGTTATTACCCTTGCTGCGTGTAAAAATGATACAACTTCCTCCGCAGACAAAAAAGATATACTTGCTGCCAACCTTGATACAACTGTAAACCCGGCAGATGATTTTTTTGAGTATGCAAACGGCGGGTGGATAAAAACCAACCCAATACCCGGTGACCAGAGCACCTGGGGCATTGGCGGCCTTGTTATGGAGGAAAACCGCAACAGGCTAAGGGAGATTGCGGAAAAAGCTGCTAAAGCAAATGCTGCAGAAGGAACCACAGAACAAAAAATAGGGGATTTCTGGACGGTGGCAATGGATACAACTAAAATTGAAAGCGATGGAATAAAACCACTGCAGCCTTACCTTGACATGATAAATGCTGTGAATGATAAAAAAACACTGCAAAGCACTTTTGCAGAATTGGATAAAATAGGCGTTGGCGGCCCAATTGATATGAATGTAAGGCAGGATGATAAGAACAGCGATGTTTACGCATTGCAAATGGGGCAAACCGGTATAGGCCTTGGGCAGAGGGATTATTATTTTAAAACCGATTCATCAACCGTTGCTATACGCAAAGCTTATGTAAAACATATAGCCAGGATGTTGATGCTTGCTGGTGAGGATTCAGTAAAAGCAGATGCTGCTTCAAAAAATATTATGGCCATGGAAACAGAAATGGCAAGATCGCACCGAAAGCTTGAAGACCTGCGCGATCCTTATCTTAACTACAACAAATTTGCGGTTGCAAAACTTAACATAGTATCGCCGGATATTGATTGGGTTAACTACATGACCGTATATGGTGTGAATAAGGTTGACTCTGTAATTATAGGCCAGCCAGACTATTATAAAGAAGCCGGCAAACTTTTGCAAACCGTACCGCTTGACACCTGGAAGGAGTATATGCGGTATAACCTGCTGATGTCATTCTCCGGCTCACTCCCTGATGTATTTGGCAAAGAAGCATTTGAATTTGGCAAATTATTTTCGGGGGCGAAAGAACGAAGGCCGCGCTGGAAAAGGGTTATAGGCGCTGAAGAGGGACAAATGGGCGAATTGATGGGCCACCTTTATGTGCAGGAATATTTTGATTCAACTGCAAAGAAAAGATACTCGGACATGGTGGAGAATATTCGTACTGCACTAAAAAACCGCATAGCAAACCTTACATGGATGAGTGACAGCACCAAACAAAAAGCTTACACAAAACTGGCGGCAGTAAAAAAGAAAGTTGGTTATCCCGATAAATGGAAAGATTTCTCGGCCATGAAAATTGATAAAGAAAGCTATGTGCAAAATGTAATTAATGCAAATGTGTTCTGGCATAATTACAACATAAATAAACTAGGAAAGCCGGTTGATAAAGACGAATGGGGTATGTACCCGCAAACCTACAATGCTTATTACAGCCCAACCAATAACGAAATAGTGCTGCCAGCGGGTATATTTACCGTGCCGGGATATAAAGACAACGAACTGGATGATGCGCTTGTTTATGGTTATGGCGGAGCATCAACCATTGGCCACGAACTTACCCACGGTTTTGATGATGAAGGCAGGCAATATGATGCGCAGGGCAATTTAAAAATGTGGTGGACAAAAAATGATTCTGCCCAATTTCAGCAAAAAGCTAACAAACTTGCCGACCAGTTTAGCCAGTATGTTGCCGTTGACACGTTTCATTTAAATGGAAAGGCATCGCTGGGGGAGAACATTGCCGACCTTGGTGGTATATTGCTTGGGTGGGACGCCTTTAAGCTTACCGATGAATACAAAAACAACCAGCCTGTTGCTGGTTTAACTCCCGCAAAAAGATATTTCTTAGGGTATGCACTTGGGTGGCTTGAAAGCGACCGCCCTGAGTTATTACGCAGCCTTGTATTAACGGATGTACATTCACCAGCTAAATTTCGTGTTAATGGGCCATTCACCGACGTTGACGCGTTTTACGAAACCTTTAATGTACAACCCAATAATAAAATGTACAAACCTGACAGCACAAGGGTAAGGGTTTGGTAAAGAGCATAAATTATAAATAAGTGATTGAAAATATAATAATGCAAAAGGGCCCAAAACGGGCCCTTTTTATTTGCCATGTTTTTAATTAGCTATTTAAACGTAAAGGCTAATGCGATTACATTCGATACCAGATCAGTGGTTTGGGTATAATGCCCATACCTTATTTCAAGTGTATTTAAGTAAGAATTAAACAAGCCCTTTGGTGGTGCTATACGCACATTAAAGCCGAAATAACCGCTTGAAAATGCTGAGTATGCGTAGTTGCTTGTGTAATAAGTATCTGTTTCTTTATGTTGTTCAAAAGGCGCAAAATATGTAGATGCGGTTTGTGTATAATACCGGTAAAACGGCGCTATTGAAAAGAACGGCGTTATTTTAACGGGTACTTCAAGGCTCGCCGTTTGCGATCGTATACCCCAATCATCCACATAATAGCGGTAATAACTTCGCAGTATAACCTTATCCCCTAAAAAGTAATTCAAACGTGCGCCAATAGGTAATTTAAACCGGCTTGACGGCAGGTTTTCAACGGCATCTGTGCCGGTTGTAAAGTACACCCTGTGAAAAGGCAAACCCAAATAGCCGCTTTGCCCAACAACATCAACACTAATACTGCCCTGTAGCCTTTTGTTTATAATTTGAGCGAATGAAAAAGAGCCGCTTACCGTAGTTCTTGGGCTGCTTGGTATATTATACTTCTTATCCTCACCGCCGCCAAGTGTTACCGTTCTGCCGCTTGCTGTAGTATAAGTAGTAGTGCCACCATCGGTTGTGGTAGTAGTACCCGGTATCAGTTCAGAAGGATAGATCATTTTTACCTGGTCAAAATAGGCATTTGCCTTAGCGCTGAATTCTCCGTTTGTTTTTGTTTTTTTAGAATATTCCAAATCCAAACCAAACGACTGGTAGTTATACTCGGAAGAATAATACAGGCCAGCCCCAAAAGTTCTTTTTTTAACCGGGTTCTCTACTTCCCAATTGAGAGAAGGATATATACGTGAGCCGCCTGTTTGTGATGCGCCTGTTTTTGAAACAAATGCTGATGAGGCTGATGTATGATGGTCAACACCAAAACCCGCCGTTATAGTGTGCTTACGGCCTTTTAGATCTACCCCGGTAAATTTTACGTCAAGCCCGTTTGACAGGTCGGTTACCTTTTCGGTACCGATGCCCCCGGTAACAGGTGAGTGGTCTCCATTTTGTGTATAATAGCTTGAAACAAGGTTTACTTCTTCCAGGTTTAAAGGCTTGGGTGCATAGCCTGTTGAATCTGCAGATGATTTTTGAGAGAACGCGTTTAATAACAGCAGGTAAAGGCCAATGGTAGTTAAAAATAATTTTTTCATGTGCTTTAAGTGATCAACTTTTTATGAAGGAATAAGCGGGCATTAATTGCAGCCGCAGCCACCGCCTGTTTTACCACCGTTGGCGCCAGATGAGCCCTCACGGTACGATTGAAAATTTGCATCTGTTTTTTCTATTTTTCTTCCGGAAAGGGCCATTTCCGAATCATTTAACCTGCTTTTCTGGTAAGCTTTTACGTTGGCGCACGAGGCTGCCATAAGGATACCTGTAACTGCTACAACTATTTTGATCACCACATTCTTGATCATGAAATTTTGTTTAATTGGTAAAATGGATATTTTTTGACGCGTAAATTTTGTCATTATCATCTATCAGTATTGCTTCAATGTCTTTCATCTGGTTTATCATATAAAGGCCGGCTTCAATGCCCATAACCATAACCGGCGTAGCCATTGCATCGGCTATTTCGGCATTAGGGGCAATTATTGTAACACTCTTAATACCGGTAACCGGCAGCCCTGTTTTGGGGTTAATGGTATGCGAATACTTTTTGCCGCCGATCATTATGTATTTTTCATAATTACCCGATGTTGCAACCGCCATGTTAGTAATATTCATGTATGAAAAGGCTGTATTTGCTGCATTGGGGTTAACAATGCCAACCGTCCACGGGTTACCGTTAGGCTGATAACCCCACGCGGTAAGGTCACCCGAAGCATTTACTATGCCGCTGGTGCAGCCCATATTTATCATAACCTGTTTGGCTTTCTCTGCAGCGTAACCCTTGCCAATACCCCCAAAGCCAATACGCATACCTTTTTCTTTTAAAAAAACAGTTAGCTGCTGCCTGTTAAGTATAATGTTGCGATAGTTTATAAGCCGCACCATTTTAAGCGCCGTTTTTTTATCCGGCAGGCTTACTGAAGTGGTATCGAAATTCCACAGCTTTTTATCTATAGAGCCATAAGAAATATCAAAGGCGCCCTGTGTAGCCTGCGAAATACGTATTGAGCGTTCAATAATGTCAAAAGTTTCCTGGCTAACTTTAACCGGCTTAATGCCTGCGTTTTGGTTAACCAGGTTTGTTTCGCTGTCATCCCTGTAAGTAGTAAGCAATTGCTCAATGCGTTTTATTTCGTCAATTGCTGCCTGTATAACACCTTCAGCCCAATATTCATCTGTGGCAACCGCGCTTATTTCAAACTGGTTACCCATCAGTTTTACCTGTTTTTTAAATAGCCGCTTTGTATTAATATCAATGGCCGTCACTGTTAATGGCTATTTTAACATCATAAACAAAATCTTCCGGCGACTCTTTTGGCAAGCCATCCCATTGCTTTATAACCTTTCCATCGGCATTTAGCAGCACCGTAAGTGGAAAAGCACCATTTGAGTTATACTTATCTGCCAGGTCATCATTAATTGCCTGCTGTTTTGCAGGCAACTGGTTTTTCTTCATCCTGGGAAAGTCAGCATTTATCATTACCAGGCTTGTATCAGCAAATTTTGAAAAAGCATCACTCTCAAAAATTTCCTTGTGCATCCTTATGCACGGGCCGCACCAATCGCTGCCGGAAAAATTAAGAATTATATACTTGTGCTGGCTTCGGGCAATTTGCTCTGCCTCTTTTAAGTCGTAATGCCACTGGGTGAAAGAAAAAAGCATAGCCACACACGGTAAAACCAGTAATTTTTTCATACGATACTCAATTTTTTAGGAAAAACGGCTGTTGCATTGTTTAAGTACGTGGAAAATACCCTTTTTGCATTTAAATAACATCCCGGGCATTTAGCCGCAAATAGATTGAATGTAAACAAAAAAGGTTGGGTTGCTGTTTGTTATATTTGTTTAAAATAAGTTTAAAGCGTTGTTTATTCCCGCGATGTGAATAATTAATGTAAAAAACCCGTATTTCTTTTTGTTATTTCGGTGGTTTTTACGACCTTTGCCGTCCGAAAAAAAACGACCGGGATAATTCCGGCCCAAAATATCGGGAAGAAAAAATTACAGTCATGGCAAGAGTATGTCAGGTTACAGGAAAAAAGCCGGTTACTGGTAACAGTGTTTCACACTCAAACATTAAAACCAAACGCCGTTTTCTGCCAAATTTACAAACCAAGCGCTTTTTTTACGCTGAAGAAGACCGCTGGGTTACATTAAAGGTTTCAACTGAAGCTATCCGTACCATTAATAAAAATGGCCTGGCTTCTGTGATCAAGGAATTGAAAGCCAAAGGCACAAAAATCTAATCAGCACAATTTAAATTGTTTATATAATGGCAAAGAAAGGAAGCAGGGTACAGGTAATATTGGAATGCACTGAGCATAAAGCAAGTGGCATGCCCGGTACCAGCCGCTACATAACCCAGAAAAATAAAAAGAATACTCCTGAGCGTTTAGAGCTAAGGAAGCTTAATCCTATTTTGAAAAAAGTTACTGTTCATAAAGAAATTAAATAATCATGGCTAAGCAAGCTAAAACCGCGATTAAGACAAAAGACCAAAAGGCCGCAGCCGAAGCTAAAAACTGGACAAAAGTTATTAAAGCTGTGCGTAGCCCCAAAAGCGGCGCCTATACTTTTAAAGAAGCTATAGTGCACAAGGATAAGATAAAAGATTTTTTGGCTGAGAAATAACAGGCCGCAAGTACAAACTAACTATAAAAAGCTATCTCTAACCGGGATGGCTTTTTGTATTTGAAAGGCTTAAAGAAAGTTTGAAGTTTAAAGTTTCCAGTTTAAAGTTTTTGAAGAGGATGAATTGAACGCTGATTGAATGGATGTTAAAGATACCCGCAGATAAAAAAAATCCTGCAAATCCTGAAAATCCCTTCAATCTGCGTTCCATAAATACTTCATAAAAATCTGCAATCTGCCACGCTGTGGCGTGACCAATCTGCAATACATTTACGCTAAATCAATCAAGATGAGTTTTCTCGGAAAGTTGTTTGGAAAAAAGGAAAAGGAAAGCCTTGACCAGGGTTTACAAAAAACGAAGGCCGGCTTTTTTGACAAAATAGCAAAGGCTGTGGCCGGTAAAAGTACCGTTGATGAAGAAGTGCTGGATAACCTTGAGGATGCCCTTGTAAGCAGCGATGTGGGTATTGATACCACCATTGAGATAATAAAGAAAATTGAAGAGCGCGTTGCCCGTGATAAATATATTAACACGAGCGAGCTAAATGGCATATTACAGGAAGAGATTGTGAATATGCTGGCGGATGCGGGAGATAACAGCTATAAAAACTTTGATATACCAGCGGGCAAAAAGCCCTACGTTATTTTGGTGGTTGGTGTAAATGGTGTAGGTAAAACTACCACCATTGGCAAACTGGCGAACAACTATAAAAAGGCCGGTAAAAGTGTAATACTGGCAGCAGGTGACACGTTTCGTGCGGCTGCTGTTGACCAATTGACTATATGGAGCGAGAGGGTGGGAGTGCCGATTGTAAAACAGCCCATGGGCAGCGACCCTGCTGCGGTGGTGTTTGATGCTGTGCAAAGCGCCATAGCAAGGCAGGCAGATGTGTTAATAGTTGATACGGCAGGCCGCCTGCACAATAAAATTCACCTGATGGATGAGCTGAGCAAGATAAAGCGTGTTATACAAAAAGTAATACCGGATGCCCCGCATGAAGTGCTGCTTATTTTGGATGGTTCTACAGGGCAAAACGCACTGGAACAGGCCAAACAGTTTACTGCTGCAACTGATGTATCCGCCATGGTTATAACTAAATTAGACGGCACTGCAAAAGGTGGCGTTGTGCTGGCAATAGCCAACCAGTTTAAAATACCCGTTAAATATATTGGTGTTGGTGAAAAAATTGACGACCTGATAATTTTTGACAAACACGAGTTTGTAGATACGCTGTTTAATTTAAAAGGGTAGCGGCTCCAATCTCTTAAATGAGCACTTTTAGCAGCACAAATTTATTGTAAGCGGTTTAGAATCTAAATCAAACAAATCCTCGTATCAAGAATTGTGGCGTATTACTTCCAATCCAGTGCATGCTCAGCATTCGCATGGCTGCTGTGATGAAATTTATTTATGTTTTTGGTATTAAAGCCTGTGTACCAACTAAATATCCCTCATTAAATCAAATCCCACAACAAAGTAAAATTTGTACAGCTGCCACAGCCCAAATTTTAATCGGCAGCCCGTGCACTTTTTATCAAAATATTGTTTTAACTTAACGCTATAAATCCAAAACAATAAAACCAATTCTATGAAGCCCAACACAATTTCACCCGAATTATTGTCATTTTATTACCCAGCCTTTCTTCCACAAAATACTTTGCATACGCTTAAAAAGCGATAGCCTGTGCGCATAAGCAAACGCAAATAGCAGCACACCTGTGCTTATTTACCGGGTAGCTAAATGGTATTACTGCATGGTGCTAAACAGCTAAAGCGGCAAATGCCTGCAGCCACCTGTTTACCTGTATATTTTATCCAATCATCCAATATAAATTTCTATGAAAAAAACCTCCTTACTGGTGGTAAGTTCATTTTTATTTACCACATTAATGGCGCAGGGATTTATGGGATTCGGCGCCGGTACCAATAGTTTTAAGTCTGCCGTAATTAATTTGTATGGCGGTTGCCAGTTGAAACACGTAGTGTTAGAAGTTGAAATGAAAGCGCCGCCAATTGACATGAATGTGGCCGATCCTGCAACGATGTCATTCAAGGCCGGTTACGAATTTATGCTTGCGGATAACCTGGCTTTTTTACCCCAAATAGAAGCCGCTTATTTAAAATACAGTTCAGACGAGGTTAAGGGGATAACCTGGCAAAACGGCTGGAAAGCTGGAGTGAGCGCGCGTTTAAGGTGGGGTCACCTTTTTGCACAGGCTGACTATGCCGGCACGGCTAACCTGTGTTTTGGTATATGCGCGCAATTAAAAAGCCGGCAAAGCTGGTAAATATTCTTTTGCCTGCAAGCCATGACGAGCGTAATAAAATAACATCCTGGGTTACTTCAAATCCAGTGCGTGATCGGCATTTACATCCTGGCCGCTCCATATTTTAACTGAGGTCCATGGGTGTGGTGGTGCACTCCAAAATTCGTCGGTTGCAGGTAAGCCAAGCGGCAGAAAAATTTCTGTGCAGATATAAAGGCTGCCTGTGGTAATGTAAAAATCTGCAAGGCCTGGCTGATGCCCATACAGGCCAATATTAAGCCAGCCATTGTTTGTAAAAGTTGAAGGTGGTTCCATGGTTTTTTTCAGCACAGCGGTTAACCCGCAACGTACTTGTGCTGGTGCTAATGATTGAGGCAGCTGCCTTAAATAAGCTGCATTGGCCAGGTGATGAAAAACACCGGTGCGATAGGTTATAGAGCGTCCTGTTGCAGGGTAGCTGCCATCGGTGTTTATTAGCCGCTCCATTATCTCTGCGTAACGCTGCCCGGCCGCCAATTCTTTTACTGCTTCCGGTAGGTAATTCTTTTTCTTTTCATTATAAATTTTTAAAATCTCGCTAAGAAAAGGGTGTATAACAATACTGCTATAATAATCAAAATGAAAGGTCATTCCATCACTATACATTCCATCACCCACATACCAATGTTGTATAAACTCGCGAACGCCATAATCTGCACGTAACGGGTCGTCCCCTAAATCATACTTGCATAAAAATGCTTCTATCATGCCGCTAAATAACAACCAGTTATTATACACAGGCACAATGCTGCGGGTGCTTTTTAACGTAGTAATAACCTGTTGTTTAACCGCTGCATCAAGGTGTTGCCACAACCACGGGCACCTAACCAGCGCTAATGCAAAAAAAGATGCATCAACCAATGCCTGCCCACCCTGCCACTGCATGTAATCGTGCGCGTTTGGATTTACTGCATTGGCTATAGCTTTAAGGCACCAATTACGGTATTGATCCCGCAAAGTAATTTCTTCACTTGCACCACCTTCCAGCTCAAGCCAGGGTGCAATACCACTCAACGTGCGTCCAAAGGCTTCAAGATATGCTGCTTTTGTGCGGCTGTCTGTATTATCACTTTGTTTAGATAAATCAACCGGCATTGCGACCCTTAAGTTATCATCCGCAAGGTTGTTTATTACAGGCCGGGCAATTTTATCCAAGTAACCAAGCCACAGTTTGCGTGTCGTATCAGGTTGGCAATGTCCCGCGCTGCTGGTTGTGCACAGCAACACTAAAAAGAATATTGATATGTATTTTGATTGCATGGTTATAATTTAACGCTGCAGTATTATCTGCATTGTTGCTGCAATAAAATTAACACCTCTATTTGCAGCGGCAGCATATTTTTATTTTACTTTTAAATATAAAACAGAATAATAGGGAACGGTCAAACAGGTAAAATTTATTGTAAAAAGCCTGTATCGTCAGTAAAAGTTGTTATCGCAGTTCTTATAATACTCGCCATTATAATAGCCATCATATTTTTTGTACATCAACAGCATGAGTGAGATTGTGGGTATTGATAAAATGGTTTGTAATTGTTTTAGTGCAATATCTGCAACCACGCGGAATTATCTTACCACCAATGGCATTCAATCTCGTTATTACAGACTTGGAATAATATTTTTATCCGTACAAGCTGTAATCAGCGAGCTGCTATTTTTGACCTTGCGTCACTGCAATAAATTTTTCAACCCATTTAGGAAACGCTGTTTTGAATAATTTAATTCGACCATTTCTCCACAACAATATTTTTTCAGGAACTTTAATTTCTTCATTTTCGGGAAAAGAACTGTCCATTAGTGTTACTGTATCAAAATGGTCATAATAAGTATATAAGTTTTTGTGCCCCTGAACATAATTATATTCAATGGAACTTTCAGGAACCTTATGCCCCCCTGCTTTAACTCTCATAGACACTCTCTGAACGCATTCTCCTATTGTGTTCAACCCCATAAAAATAAGATGACAATGATAACCTGCATTCTTAAATTGCCTTAATGACTGCGTGGGATCATCAGAGCTAAAGTTTGTTTCAAAAGCAAAACTTCCTCTTGTTTTAATAGCAAGCTCTTTAGCGTTATAAAATTGATTTTCATTTACACTTGTTTGCAACACATCGCTCCCTGTTTCAGGGTATTTTACTTTCAATTCGGCAATGTATTTATCACCGTCAAAAACTTCGAAATCAACCTCAACAAGTGAACTTGAAAAAAGGCTTTTGCCTGCGCCATTTGGCCCTGCTATTATAAAAAGTGCTGGGGGCATCACCAATATCAAAACTCTTTTATAACTTTCTCTACTGAAGTTTTAGGATCTTGCTGTATAAGAACTTTACGGCCATTAGGGTAAGCGTGAATAAACTGGTTTTCTTTTGTACAAAACCTGTTGCGGTAAACAAGTGGCAGGTTTTTGCTTGCTTTTTCTTCAAGCGCCTTGTATAAAACCTGCTTTAATTTTATATTTAAATCTTTATTGCTCATTAGCAATGCAAATATAATTAATTCCATTGACGCGTATTGCTACAGGCGAATTTTGTAATCTCCTTCACCCCCTCTAAAACTTCGGGCAAGGCAAGCCTTTGCTGCCTGCTGATTTTGCGATGTAGATAATTGATAGTTCAATACCGCCGCGGCTTTGGGAGGCAGTCTTTAAGCTTGAGGTATTAATGTCGTAGGTGGTGCCCAGCCTGAACTGGCCATACTCAAGGCCTATATAGGGTATGAGGGCATCGCCCAAACGCATCCAGGCGCCTGCGTAAAAATTAACGGGGTTGTCTTCATCCTGTGTAACATTAAATTCCATCGCGCCACCCAATACTGTTTCGTGGGCGTTTGCCTGGGTACTGTACAAGCCACTGAAATGCAGGGTTGTTGTTTCACCTATGGGAAAGTAGCCACCCGCATGAAAAGTAGCGCGCGGATCAAGCAGGTATAACGCGCCGGTAAATGTTTGTTTTGGCCTGGTGATATGATACACGCTAACTCCAAAATAATAGTTATCCTTATCGCTGGTGCTGGTAGTGTACAGCAGGCCTGCATTAAGGTCAACATAGTGGGAGCTTAGTGTAGAAGAATTAAATATTTCGCCGGTGGGCTTAAACGGGTCAAAGCCGGTAGGCGTAAGCTGGTCTTCAAAAAACAACTTACTGGTGTTAATAAGCATATTGCTGTAAGTAGCCTGGAAACCCACGCCTAACTGGTTATAGCCATCTTCATCAAGCCCTTTATGAAAAGCTGTAGAAGCCGAGAAATAGTTATACGATACTGCCCCGTTTGAACTTTTGTCAGTATAGGCCATAAAACCCATTCCCCACGTATCCCTGTAAGAAATTTTGTTGCGAAAAATGGGGAAATCAACTGAGGCAGTACCGGTTTCATAGGCATGGTCAATACTGGGCCATTGGTTACGGTAGTTGCCGGCGAAGCGAAAATTACCGTCAAACTTGCCGGTAAATGCGGGATTAAGGGTTAGCGGCGAGGAATAAAATTGAGAAAAATGCGGATCCTGCGCTATACAACTTCCTGCATACGTCACTAACAACATCAAAAAAATAACTCTCATTCTGCAGTTTTTGGAAAATCTAAAATAGCTAATTATATAATATGTTTTGCTAAAACAGCTATGATTATCAACTTTTAATCGGTGTTTTTTATCCCCAGCGCCAAATCACCGGCATCACCAAGTCCCGGCACTATAAAACCTTTAGCAGTAATTTCGTCATCTACATCGCCGCACCATATCTTAATTTTCCTGCCGGCCTCGCGCCTTATATATTCAATGCCTATGGTGCTGGCTATTGCACAAACAATATGTATATCGGCAGGTGTACCTGCACCTTTTAACGCTGCAAGCGTTTTTATTATTGTTGCCCCCGTTGCAATCATAGCATCGCTGATGATTATGACGCTGTTTTCAATAAAAGTGTTGCTTACATAGTCAATATTAACTTCAATGCTGCCGTCGTGGCGGGTTTTTCGTGTTGTGCCAATAAACGCAGTACCGGCCTTATCAAAATAATTCAGCATGCCATGGTGTATGGGCAGCCCTGCCCATAATATAGCAGCAAGCACCGGGTAATCAACCAAAACCTTACCGGTATGCGTACCAAGCGGTGTTTGTACCTCAACCGTTTTGCAGGGCAATTCCTTACTTATTTCATAAGCCACAACTTCGCCAAGCCGTTCAAGGTTACGGCGAAAGCGCGGCCGGTCACCCTGCGTTTCAACATTACGCAGCTCGCTCATCCAGTTGCTTACAAGGCTGTGCTTTTGACTAAGGTTTACAACCATAACGCTAAGTTAGCAAACAAACACAATAGCGTTTACCTTAGCGCTGTTAATTAATAAATTATGGTTTACAGGGTTATTGGTGTAATGAGCGGCTCATCGTTAGACGGGCTTGATATTGTTTTTATTGAACTTGACGACAGCGGTGGCAAATGGGCATTTAATATAGTTTGTGCTGATTGTATTGAATATGGGAGTGAGTGGGTAGAAAAATTGAAGAGCGCCAGGCATTTAAATGCATTTGATTATTTAGCGTTGCATGCCGAATATGGCCGCTATATTGGCGAACGAATAAATGCTTTTATTGAGGCAAATAACCTGCACCACCAGGTGCAGTTAATTGCAAGCCACGGCCACACTGTTTTTCATACACCGGGGAAAAAAATGACGGCTCAATTAGGCGATGGCGCTGCTATTGCTGCCGTTACGGGTATTAATGTAGTGAGCGATATGCGGGCGATAGATGTAGCCTTGGGCGGCCAGGGTGCGCCGATTGTGCCGATGGGTGAAAAACTTTTGTGGAGTGATACCAATTACTTTTTAAATATTGGTGGTATTGCAAATGCCTCTTTCAAAAAAAATGATTCATTTATTGCATACGATATATGCCCTGCCAACCGCGTGCTTAACATGCTGGCCCAATTAAAGGATAAGCCGTTTGATGAAGATGGTGATATTGCAAAAACCGGTAACGTGGATATTGACCTGCTTGTAAAATTAAACCGCCAGGAGTATTACAGGCAGCCGCCCCCCAAAGCTTTGGCCAACGAATTTGGAACAGATGTGTTGTACCCGGAGATACTATCAGCGGGGCTGCCCGTTGAAGATGCATTAAGAACGTTTACAGAGCATATTGCGGAACAGGTATGCGGCGCATTTTACGATATGGAAGCAGGCAAAGGCAAACTGCTTGTTACAGGTGGCGGCGCGTTTAACAGCTTTTTGATTGAAAGGTTGCAAAGTATGCTTAACCCCCTTGCCGTAGAAGTGGTTGTACTAGGTAAAAATGTTGTTGAATATAAAGAGGCGCTGGTAATGGCTTTGCTTGGTTTGCTGCGCTGGCGTGAAGAAAATACGGTGATGGCAAGCGTTACCGGTGCAAGCCGTGACAGCATTGGCGGTGCAGTATGGATTGGGCTGGAGGCGTAAGCAGTTGCAGGTTGGTGATTACCGATTTCCAACCTCTTTTTTGAATTTTTATATATATATTGCGTGACACATTGTTTTTCTTTATTATGTATTATTTAAACCCGAGGCTAGCTGCAGATATATTTGATAACGAGTATGTTATTGCCAATCTTGATACAGGGCTTTATTATAATGTACAGGGCTCTGCAGTTTCGCTTTTGCAGGCACTGCCGTTTGATGCGCCGGTTGATTATATAACACAGGTAATGCAGGCAAACCCCGCAAATGCTGCTGGCATAGAAACTGAACTGGGCAACATATGGCAACAGTTATTGGCCGAGGAAATTGTAAAACAATCTGACGCGCCTGTTACCCCTGCAAACCGGGAATTGCCAGTAGCGGGTGTGTATGTTCCATCACGTTTTAACCGCTACGCTGATATGCAGGACCTTTTAATGCTGGACCCGATACACGACGTTGATGAAGAAGGCTGGGCCGTTAAGCAAACTCCCTAAAAAAAGGACATGGAAGCTGACAAATATTTTGACGATGCCCTGCAGCTATTTACCTCCCTTCCATCTTTTAAAACCGATGTGTTATTACTGGCAGGCCGGTTAGTACATCTTAATACACCGTCTGAAGCCTTGCGAAATCTTTTCCTTCCGGCTTTATCGCACCTGGTTGTTGATAAGAACAATAAACAACCCGGCCTCACTATTTGGTACGCCGAGGGTAAAAATTTAGCTGGCAAGCTTAATGCCCCACCCTGGGCGGAATTTAATGCCCAGGGTTATAATGCCTCTAATGAAAATGGAGATGTACGGGTGTTTTTTCAACCCTGGCAAAAGCAGGTTTTTCTCTACTCAAAATCAAAGCAAACGGCTATTTATTGGGTTGATACAGTAAGTGATGTGCCGTGGTGGGAAGTTACATTTTCATTCAGGATAATATTTCATTTTTGGAGCTATAACCTGCCCGCGCAGCTGGTGCACGCAGGAGCAATTGCTAATGAAACAACGGGTGTTTTAATAACCGGGCCAAGCGGTTCGGGCAAATCAACTTCATGCCTTAATTTATTAAAAGCGGGTTACAAATATCTAGGGGATGACTATGTTTGGATTGAGTTTGATGAAACGCCGGTGGTACACGCACTTTACCAAACCGCAAAAATTGAAGCGGATAACCTGCGGGGCAAGTTTTATGACTGGATGCCTTTTATAAAAAACAGCCAGACGTATAATGATGAAAAAGCAATTTTTGATATTAAAGAATTATTTCCACAACAGTGGTTGCCTTGCATTACACTAAAAGCAATTGTATTACCAGCAATAGGCAAGCGGCAATATTCGTCATTTCATAATGCGCCGCCCTCAAAGGCATTACTTTGCATGGCGCCAACTACATTACACCATTTACCCCATAACAGGGATATCTCATACAAAAAACTCAGTTATCTTTCATCCCGCATACCAGCGTATACATGGATGCTTGGCTATGATGTTCAAAATTTTCAATCATCATTTCACAATTTTATAAACAATGTATAAGGGCGGTGTAAGCATAATTATTCCAACGTTTAACAACGGCCCGGAAATAGAACGCGCTGTTAAAAGCATTATTAACCAGCAGCAGCCGGAGAATATAGAATATAACCTGCAGATAATTATTGTAAACGATGGGTCTGCAGCGGAATTTACTAACGGCCTGCAACAGCTTGCAACCAATTACCGGGCAATAGAGTTATTGCAACTGGAAAAGCAAATGGGGCCGGCGGCAGCAAGAAACTTTGGAATAAAACAGGCGAAGGGTGATATTATAGGGTTTTTAGATGCTGATGATGAATGGCCAGAGGATAAATTAATGCAATTATTGCCTTTTTTTGAAGATGACGTGGCGGAAGTTGCCGGCGGAAAGATACAATATGTAATAGATGAGGGCCAGGCATCGCCCATATTACGTTACGAAGATACCAATCACAGGTTAACCCATGTGCACCTCGGTTCGTTGCTGGTGCGTAAAACGATTTTTGACCGGGGCTTCTATTTCAATGAGTCGCTGAAATTTAGCGAGGACCTGGACTGGTGGCTGAGATTGCGTGAAAATAATATCCATATTGTTATTACTGAGTTCACGACTTTATTATATCATGTACACGGTAACAATATGTCGGTCAATAAAAGCCTTAAGGAACTTCAGCTTTTAAAAGTATTGCATGCATCGCTTCAGCGGCGTAACTATGGCAATCAAACAAAGCAAATACCACAGGTTGCCGACTTTAGGGTATTGAGAAATGAGCCACTTATAAGTATTATCGTGCCATTGTACAATGGCAAAGCATTTATTGAAAAAACAATACAGGGTGTGCTGGCACAAACATATACCAACTGGGAACTTTGTATAATAGACGATGGATCAAGTGACGGCGGCGCTGAATGGATTGAAAAACATTACCCCGTTGCAAAAATAACCAGGCAAAAAAACGCGGGTGTAGCTGCCGCGCGTAATAAGGGTATTAAAGTTTCGTCCGGTGAATTGATCGCTTTTCTTGACCAGGATGATGAGTGGTTGCAGGATAAGCTAACAACCCAATGGAATATTTTACGCAGTGATCCTTATTGTGCTTTTGTTACGTGTAACCAGCGTTTGGTGTGCTATGACAATGTTGATTTTCCGGTTTATTTTGATGAAAAACTAAAGGAGGAACATCGGTCATTTATACCAAGCGCACTGCTTATACGAAGGCATGCCCTGTTAAGTATTGGCGGATTTAAGGCCGACCTTACAGTAAGCAGTGATATGGACCTTATAAGACGGCTGAGAAATGCCGGGTTTAAAGAAGACAATGCAGATGTATTGTTATTGCTAAAATGGTTACATGGTACCAATGCAAGCTTTAATAAGAAACTATTGCGAAACGAGATATTAAACCTGCTTCATAAACAAATGAACGGCCGATGAATGAACCATTAATTGACGTTATTATTGCCGTATATAATTGCGAGGCATTTGTTGCGGAAGCCATTGAATCGGCAGTGCGGCAAAGCTGGCAAAATATTAAGATAATTGTTGTTGATGACGGCAGTACCGACGGCACCCTGGCTGTGTTACATCAGCTGGAAGTAACTTATGCAAATATTCAAATTATACCGCTGCCGCATACGGGCGTAGCTACCGCGTTAAATACAGGAGTAGCAGCATCAACAGCAAACTACATAGCCCTTCTTGATGCTGATGATTTGTGGCATAACGATAAGCTGAAAAAGCAAATGCTGCAGATGGAACGCGATGATGCTGATATGTGTTTTACGTACATCAGCGAATTTGATACAATATCACCAGGTGACCATAGCCATGGATACGCAGCACGTTTAAAACCCATAAAAGGCTATTTTAAAACAACAATGCTTACACACCGCTTAAACTTTGTTAAATATGGTGGGTTTGATGAAAAAATAAGCATGGGGGATTTTATTGAATGGTTTAGCCGGCTTGTTCGTGATAATAAAAACATGGTAATGGTTGAGGAAGTGCTGGCATACAGGCGCGTGCATAATGCTAATACAACCCGGGGTGTAAATAAAAATGCGTATCTTAAAATATTAAAATCGCATATTGATAAAAAACGCGGATTGGATAGTTTAAGCTAAATTGGAAACAAAACTAAAAGATACAAACTGGACTGGATTCTTAGTGTCCTTGCCGCGCCGGCAACTTTTTTTATCGCTGCTTTATGGCTGCGTAAGAATATTGTTTTCTGCTGTGTGGCCCTATATACTGTATCATTTTCTGCAAAAAAATCATAATAATAACGCAGCATATATAACATGGCTTAGTATTGGTGTTATAGGTATGTTTACCATTGGCGGTATAGCCGCGCATATGCAGTCAAAAGTGAATGCATCAATTATGCAGGAGTTCTCGCTAAAATTAGGAGAGCGGATTTGGAAAAAAATGAACAGTATTGAATGGCTGGTTTTTCACAACAAAAACAGGGTTTATTTTTTTGATATGATGATGATAGAAGCATGGCGCCTAAGGCAGGGTATGGCCGCTTTACTAGAGATGGTAATTGTAAATACTGTTCTTGTACTTGTACTGGCATTAACCATATTGCTTATAAACGTACCAATGTTTATTGTTTGCTCTGCAGGCTTATTATTAACTGCAGGATTGCATTTTTATTCAACCACCCGGGTAAGGCCTTACCTTAAAAAATTTCATAATGCGTGGCGTGAGCAACATTTTTGGGTTGCCGCTACTGTTGACCAGTTTGACCTGCTTAAAATGGGCCGCGGCTACCAGCGATCTGCAGCACGTAACAATGAAAATACGCAGGTGTTCCTGGCCACTAATAAAGCAATGGTAATTAGCCAATCCCGCTGGCGGGCGATAAACCAGGTGTGTATTAACCTTGTAAGGGTTGTTATTTTTATTACCGGCATTTACTGGGTACAGGTTGGTTACATAAACTTTACCAGCCTGCTGCTTGTTTTGCTTATTGTGAGCGTTATACAAAACAATATGGCGAATGTGCCTGCGGCAATAGTGAGTTTTATGGAAGGACAGGAAGCTGCAAAAACAATAGCTGCTTTTTTTGAGCTGCCATCGGAAGACGATGCTGCGGGGTTACCATTAAATGATATTCCAAAGGTTGATACGATTTCAATAAATAATGTTTCATTTTCATACGGTGGCAACGCGGCCATAAATAATATTTGCGTGCGGCTGGAGAAAGGCAAAATATACCTGTGGCATGGTGCTAATGGAAGTGGCAAATCCACCACTGCGCATATACTGCTTGGCCTGCTGCAGCCACAACATGGCAAACTATGCATTAATGGCAAAGAAACAGTCTGGGAAGAGTTGAAAGCACTTAGGAGCCGGTTTGCGTTTTTGCACCAGGATGCCCCCATGTTTACCGGCACAATAAAAGATAACGTTTTATTTGGCCACCCTTCACCAGCTGAAGCATGGGCCGGATTGACAGGCAACTGGCTATCTGCGTTATTACCAGGTGGGCCGCCTGAGCTGAGAAGGATAGGTGAAAAGGGGGAAGGCCTGTCTGGCGGTGAAGCCAGGCGTATTGCGCTTATCCGTGAATGGCTTCGTTCATCAGACCTTATTATTTTAGACGAACCACTTAACCATTTGGATGAGTATGCTATAAGCGAAATAAAAAAAGAAGTTGTTAACGCAAAAAATAACGCGATCATAATAATTATCAGTCACCAGGAGGGCTTTGAAAATATTGCCGATGAAATTAAATGGTTTTAATACAACCGATAGCCTAAGCAAAACGCAGTTGCTTATGATAAAAGCGTGCATCGCTAAATCAGCAAGCGGGCATAGCGCAGCTGTGAGGGAATGGGAAGCAACTGTAGTGATGAATGAAATGGATTACAGGTGTTTGCGGTTGGTGCCTTTTTTTATGCATAAAAACAAACAATGGGGCATTGCCACTTTGCATGATAAGCGTTTAAAAGTTATATATAAGTATTGGTGGCTTAAAACCCAACATACTTTTAACCAGTTAAAAGTTGTGAACGCAACTTTGCTAAAGCACGGAATACAACCCATAGTTATTAAAGGGGCTTCTATAATGTCATTTTACGTACTGCCGGAATTGAGATCCATGGCGGATTTTGATGTTCTGATCCGGCCAGCCGAAATAAAAAAAGCACTCGAAATTTTAAAGACTATTGGTTATGAAGCAGATAAGGCAAAAGAGCCTTTGCTTTTTAAACACTTCGGTTTAATTACTGCTTTTTCTCATTCATTTGATTTTACTCATTCCCTTACTGGAACGCGGCTTGACCTGCATTGGAAATTTGGATCACTATGCTCCAAACAGTTTAACGAGAAATTGATGCAAAATCTTGAAAGTTACAGTCTTCTGCCCGGTGCGCTGAAGCCGTCAATTGAATATGAAGTTTTTATGATAATTATACATGCCGTGGTAAACCGGCAAATGGATAATTTAAACTGGATTGTTGATATTGCTTTACTTAATAGCAAAGAAAATAAAAACTTTTGGGATAAGGCCCGTAAGCTGGCAGTGCTGGAAAAGAAAGAACACCTGTTTGATTATGGCTGTTATATTTTATTGCAACACGGTGTTTATGCGCCCATCCCCTGCAATGTTAATGCTAAAGTTGATATACTCACTTTTACTTCAGGGGTAAAATTACCAAAAATGAAATTGTATGCAACGCTGTTTAAAAATCTGCGGATTAATATAAAGTATCGGTTCCCTGATACCGGATTTTTTGTAAAAAGTTACCAGGCAATAAGATTTGCAAGGTACCGCGCAATTACTAAAAATGCAAGAAA
This sequence comes from Bacteroidota bacterium, assembly GCA_013285915.1. Classification (GTDB taxonomy): domain Bacteria; phylum Bacteroidota; class Bacteroidia; order Chitinophagales; family Chitinophagaceae; genus JABDFW01. The sequence continues at coordinate 41,476 of JABDGS010000008.1, read as the reverse complement.
GTGATAGTACTGCTTATCGTGCAGCGTCACCTGCAAAAGCAGGTAATTGTTATAAAATCATTTCATTTTCTTCGCCAGGCCCTCCTTTCTTTTGCGCCAGCTTTGTACTGCAGGTTCTTCGTAATTGGTAAAGGCTTTTGTTTTTGCTGTGCTTAAAATGTACAATAAATACTTACTGGCCTTCGCTGCCTTTGGGTGCTTTTTGCTCCATGCCGCCTGCTTATCCTGTACTTTGGTGGTACCGGCTTTTATTGATGCATTTAACAATTGCATCTCTTTACGGTATTCTTTTAATTTCCGGTAAATAATGAGCAGGCGACCAATAGCATTTTCATTTAGGGCATCTTCCTTCACTACTTTTTCATAGAAAGCGGCGGCCTCTTCAGGCTTTTCTTCCTGTTCAAGTGCGCGGGCTTTTGCTATTAGATCGTTATGATGTTCCATTCCCTTTAGTGATGCAAGCTGCATGCCATACCCATTTTAGTGTATGTGGTAATTATTTTGGTGTATAGCAAAATCACTCTAAACGTGTATTTAAAAAGGCAAACACTTTAGCAACCTTTACAGTGCATTTAATAAACTCAAAACCATTAATTATGAAACTTCATAAACCAACCCATCTTTTATTAACAGTTATACTGTTAACCGTTTTTGTAAACAAAAATTTTGCACAGGCATGGGCAACACGGTACGGCCTTGATGCTGCGCAATACCAAAGCCAGTTTAATACTTTTATGGCAAGCGGCTTTTACCCAAAACGCTTAAATGGGTATTGCGTAAACAACAGTATTAAATATTCAGTGTTGTTTGAGGCAAATATCCAGCATAAGGCTTTTATAGCGCACCATGGCTTAAACCGTGCACAGTTTGAGAATGACTTTAAAACCCTGCCGGCACAAGGTTACAGGCTTGCAGATATTTCTGCCTTTAATTGTAATGGCGCCGATTATTACACCGGCCTGTGGGTTAAAAATACACCCGCCACAGGCTGGTATGTTAGATACCTTATACCCGTTAGCAGTTACCAGGCTATTTTTAATACCTATAAACAGCAGGGTTACAAACCCGTAAAAGTATGCGGTTATATGGCAAACGGGCAGGAATGTATTGCCGCGTTATTTTTGAAAGACGACCTAAGTACGCCATGGGCTTCCTTTCATACATTAAATACCACTGATTTTGAAGCAAGAAATAAACAATTGTCTGCGCAGGGCTATATGCCTGTTCAATTATATCCATACAACGTTAACGGAACTGTAAAATTCTGCGGCATATATGAAAAACGCGCGGCAACACCTTATGCTTTTTGGTATAACGAAACCAGCGACAATTTTCAACATGTTTCTGACGAATACTATTACCAGAACTATAATGAAATTGACATTTGCGGGTATGAGGCTGGTGGCGAAGCCAAGTATTCAGGTGTATGGGCCTCCGTTCCACAAAATACTGCTGCCATAAATAAAATTGACAATGATATAAACGGTCTTATGGGTAAATACCCTACCATGCACATGCCTGGTTTTACTATGGCTGTAGCCTATGACGACAGGCTTATTTTTGCAAAAAGCTATGGGGTATCTAATACTGCTACAGGCGAAAAACTCAGGGTAGATAACCGCTTTAGAATTGGGAGCCTCAGCAAACAAATAACCGCTTATGGCATTATTCATTTAGTTAATGATGGTATCATCAGGCTTTCTGATCATCCTTTTCGTGATTACCCGTTTTTAAACACGTTAAGTAAAAAAGATGTTAGGCTAAATAATATAACCATTGATAACCTGCTTGAGCATACAAGCGGTTTTAACGACAGCGTTGTTTCACTAGGTGTGCCAGGGCCAGAGACTTATAACAACCTTGACTACAGCACTGCAAAAACAAAATATATATCGAGTGTGATATCTAAGGTTGTGTTGCTATATAACCCAGGGCAAATGCCCATGTATGCAAATTTTAATTATGCAGTGCTTGGCAAAATAATTGAATTGAAAAGCGGACGCAGCGAATACCCTGATTATATAAAAGATATTATGGCGCCGCTGGGCATAGATGTGGCAAAAATGTCAATTATAGATATTCATAATAAAGTTAATGAAGTAACCTATTACCCAAACCCGTACAGGACCTGTGATCCGGATAACCTGAGTATAAATGCGACAGAAGCCGAGGGCGCCTGGGTAATAGATATTGTTGACCACATGAAATTTTTAACTGCTGTTGACCGGGTGAAAAAAAGGGTTGCACCTATAAAACCCAACTGGCTTGATTCAATTACAACACCCAGTACAGGATGCACAGATTGCTTTGCCAAAGACTGGTACAGAACAGCTGGCAGACTGCAGCATAATGGCGGTTTATGCGGGCTTGAAACGTATGCCTATATGTTTGATAACGGTTTTGATGTACTCTTTTATATGAATTCGCAACCGGATACTGACAGAACAGGGTCAATGGAGGGCAACATACTTGCCATTGCACAACAATTGCCGGCAATATTTAGCGACTATCTATCGGTTAACCCGCAAACAGATCTATTTACCGGCGAAAAACTTGCGGTAGTTCCTAAAAATTTGAAGGCAGTGTTGAGGAAATAAAAATATCTACCCGGTTGGCATAAAGCATCATGCAAGATGTCATTAGAGCCGCATAAAATAAGTTTGTATAGCTTTGTGTTATGGGAGATTTACTATTACATATTGACCCAATTGCTGAAACAGGCATGCTAATACGCAAGCCAATTGCAGAGGTATTTGACGCTATAGTTGACCCTGAAAAAATTACTAAGTTTTGGTTTACAAAAAGCAGTGGAAGAATTGAAGAAGGTAAAACAGTGCAATGGGATTGGGAGATGTATAATGTGCACGCCCATGTTAAAGTATTAACTGTTGAAGCAAATAAAAGGATTGTTATGGATTGGGGCAGCGATGCCGCCGGTTATACAAGAATTGAGTGGGTGTTTACCCCTTATGAAAATAACTACACATTTTTAAATGTAACAAATTCAGGATTTAAAGGCACAGGCGACGAGGTAGTAAAAAAGGCACTTGACTCAACCGGCGGGTTTACCTGGGTGCTGGCCGGCCTTAAAGCATATCTTGAATATGGCATACAGCTAAACCTTGTTGCGGACCGTTTTCCCAAAGGGTTTGGGAAGCGGTGAACACCTTCGGAATAAACCTGGTAGCTATTTTATTGCAATGCCTTTTGTGTTGTGCTGAAAGACAGGCTTTTTATTACCCGGTTCTTTTATTGTTAGTGCCGTTATATTGGCCGACTGTACGTCATCAAGCACAACTGCTGTGCGGTAGTCTTTAGCAGCACAGGTAAATGTTACTTGCTGCATATCTACATCTTTCGCATGCCTTATGTACAAAGCCCACGCAGGCAATTCCTTAAACATGGAAAATTCAGGGTACTTAGCAGGCAATTCAGGAATACTGTCTAAAGCATCAAGGCTGCGGTTGGCGATAAATGCATTACCGCCGCCGGGATAGGTGATGGTAATATTTGATAGATGTATGCCTGTTAACGGCACACCCGGCAAGCCTGCAAAAACCATTGGTGATATATTGCGTGGTTCATCTTCAACGGGGCCTTCATATTCATAACCGGCATCGGCCTTGGTGGTTGCTATTTCAACAGAAATATTGCTTAAGTGTATATCACTAACACTGCTGGTATGGTTGCCGTTCCTGTTGCCTGCGCGTATAAAAATTGCATTGCCTGTGTTAATGGCTTCAAGGCTGTCAACAACAACATCTTTTATACTCCCACCATCAACAGCTTCAAGGGCAACTGCTGAACGGTAAGTATCATATACTTTGTTTTGAATAATGCGTATGTGGTTAAAACCGCCGAAAGATGCGGTGCCGAACTTAATTGCACTGGCGCTGCTGCGAATGGTACAGCCGTGTATTAAAACATTGTCGCAGGAAGCAGACGCGCTGTGTGATTTAAGACAAATGCCATCATCGGCCGCATCAATAAAACAATTTGTAACACTTGCGTGGTTGCAGTCAACAATATCAACGCCGTCGTTGTTCCAATATGCTTTGCTGTAAACATGTATGCTGTCGATACTAAGGTTCTGGCATTGGTCGTATGTTTCAACCCATGAAGCTGCATTTTTTAGCGTGACGTTTTTGATGGTAACATTACTGCAGCTTTTAAAATAAATAAGCATTGGCCTTATGGTTTCATTTGGCCTGTCCTGCACCAGGGGGTCTTTAATAACCCCGCCATGTACCAACGCAACAATGTTTGCGGCAACCTGCCTGCCCTGCCCATCAATTATACCCTTGCCGGTTATGGTAATATTTTGCTGGCTATCAGCAAGCAGCAATGCGGTAAAGCCATTTTTATCGTAATCGAAGGGGTTTAGAGAGCCTACTAAAACAGCGCCTTCTTTCAACTCGATGCACACATTTGATTTTAAATGAATTGAGCCGGTAATATACCTGCCAACTTCAAATACCAGCGTGCCACCACCCTTGTTATTAATGTAATCAACCGCGTATTGTATGGAACGGGTATTTAGCGTGCTGCCATCTGACCGTATACCAAACAGCGAAGCTTTATAATCTTCGCCTGCACGGGCAAACAGTGGCAACAGCAGTAAAACATACTTTATCATACAGCAACAGCGTAATCTATTCTTATATTGAAGATGGATATTTTTTGGGTTTGATATTAAATATTTCGCGATGTGGTATTTATTTTAGCTTATTCACCTGGTCGTAATAATATTTTTTCTCCTGTATAACCGATGGCAGGTTATTAGGTTTGTCTTCCGCATCGCGCTCAATATATATGTAACCTTTAAAGCCCTGCTTTTTCAGCTCCTGGAAAATAGCCGGAAAATCAACAACGCCCGTGCCCACAGGCACGTCAACCAGCTTTGTATCGTTATAAGCTGCAATATCTTTCAGATGGATCGCGATTATATGACCAGCTAATTTTTTTATAGCCTCTGTGGGGTTAATACCACTTTTTGGCCAATGGCCCAAATCGGCACATACACCAAAATTTGGATGCCCTTTTATAGCCATAAGCGTAGTATCGGGGTTCCAGTAGTGGCTAAAACCTTTCCAGTGCTCGTGAATGGCCACTTTCATTTTGTACACGCCGGCCAGGCTGTCAATAGCATCCCACATATTCAGCGGTGGCTCGGTTGTTACAAACTTAACACCGATGGCTTTGGCAATATCAAACTGTTTTACCCACGATTGTATGGTTGGGCCGCCTGCAATATAAACAGACTCGCATTTAAGCCCTTTGGCGGCTATCATGGCCTTAAGCTTTATAATGCCTGCGGGTGAAAGCTGCATAATAATCGAATCTTTAAGTTCGCCACCAGCTTTGGTAAAAGTGTTGGGCTCAATGTACTGTATGCCTGCACTGTCAATTTTATCAAGCGCGTCGGCAAACGGCACGCTGTGAAAAGTCCAGAGGGCAATGCCAAATTTCCAATCTTTAGAAGGGCTAATAAAGGAAGCGCCTTTGTAAGGCTGACTGTTTGTGTATACAATGCAAAACAAGGCAATACCGGTAAGCGACACAATTAATCGTTTCATGTAATGTAATTTTAAAGGGACGCTAAAGGTCTGTATTTATTTGAATGGGCAGGAAAGATTTTTTAGTTAGATAGTCCGGTGAAATTAAATATGGCTTTTGGCTACCAGGTTTTAAAAAGACGACACCTGCACAGCAGCTAAAGAGCTTGCGTAGCAACGAAGATGCTATGAAATACTGCTGCCGGTAACAAAAGGGATATTTTTAACATGTTGCAAAACATGCAGCAGCGCAAACTTGTACCTTTGCAGCCAGTATGCGGCAACAATTATTGGCATTGTCTTTTCTTGTTTTAATGTGTAATGTTATTAAAGCCCAAACAGTACCTGTTCGGGTTAATTTGTCAACCATTGGCAAAGACACCGTTGCCGGTGCAACCATACAGCTTTATTCCTGGCCTGATAGTACATTGCTGCAAACCATAATAAGCAAGCCCATAAACACGCTGCATGTGCGGGCCAACAGCACATATCGTATTTATATTGTTGCTGTGGGTTATGAAGAACAGTATAAAACCATTACTGCTGGCAGCAGGCCAATAAACGTAAGCTTTGTGCTAAGATCATCTTTTGGAAAACTAAACGATGTAACAGTTACAGCAACAAAGCCGTTAATGCGGCAGGAAGATGATAAAACACTGGTTGATGCCGAGCAATTAGCTACAACCAGCACCAACGCATACGAGGTATTGGAAAAAGTGCCCGGCGTAGTGCTTGACCAGGACGGGAATGTTTACCTTAACAGCTCTGCCCCCGCGGCTATTTATATAAACGGTGTGCAACAACACATGAGCACAGATGATATTGCTGCGTTGCTAAAAAGCCTGCCTGCCGGCAGCGTTAGCCGGATTGAGATTATACGCACGCCCTCGGCACGGTATGATGCTGCCAACAATGGCGGCATTGTAAATATTGTGTTGAAAAAAGGTGTGCAGGTAGGTACATCGGGCAGTGCCAATGTAAGGATTGACCAGGGGGTATATAATAACACAACGGCGGGAATAACATTAAACAGGAGCGTGGGTAAAATGCGCTCATACCTCTCGTATCAATACACACGCCGCCATTATTTTGACGACATACAATCAACCCGCATAATAAAAGCTGATACATTGCTGATGCAAAGGTCGCTTACCAAATATGCGCCTGTAACAAATTATGCCAGTGGCGGTATTGGTGTTGCTTTTAGCAACAAATTCGACTTGAGTTATGACGTTCGTGTTACCGCTACACATAACACCAATTTTGCCAGTACCTATAACACTATAAGCAATACACAGGATGCTTTTTTTGAAACACAAAGCCCCATAAACAGCGGTGGTAATTCGCTGGTATTGAATAATACTGTTTTTGCGAAATATAAGATTGATTCCGCAGGCAGTGAGTGGGATAATGAACTGGATTATGTGTACAGCCATAACACTAACATGCAAACCTACACGCAGCAGCAGGTTTTGCCGCAGGGCTTATTATTATATGGCAATGGCAACACGAACAGTAAGGCAAATGCTGTAAGTTTTAAGAGTGACCTCTCGCTGAGAATGAAGCACGATTACGTTTTGGAAACGGGACTAAAATTCAGCAGTGCCGCCAATGACAATATGGCTTTGTATTACCAGCAAACAGGGCAGGTAAAACAATTGGACAGTTTTAAAACGAACACTTTTAATTATGATGAAAATATAGGGTCGGCTTATACACAACTGTCAAAACTGTACCACGGTTATACATTTAAAGCAGGGCTGCGGCTTGAGTATACGGATATATCGGGCCACCAAACTGTGCCGGTTGGTATTCCTTTTTCCATTAAACGCACAGACCTTTTTCCATACCTGTATATTAAAAAGAACCTGTTTAGTGTATTCGGCTACCCGCTTGTGGGTAATGTAGTTTTACGCCGGAGTATTACAAGGCCTGGCTATGAGCAGCTAAACCCATCCCCGCAGTTTGTTGACCAGTTTACCTATAATAGCGGTAACCCGCACCTGCAGCCGCAGTTTACTACTAATTACGAAGTGAATGCTACGTATAATGACTTCCCGGTTTTTGCAATTGGTATAAACCGCACCAAAGATGTGTTCAGCATGGTAACTTATCAAAACGATACCAGCAAAATTGCATTTCGCACTTATGATAACCTGGGCAGCTACCGCGAAATATACTGGCGCCTGTTTGGTGGTGTGCCGGGCGGCCACAAATATTTTATGTATGCCGGTGTGCAGTTTAACTATGTGCATTATACCGGACAATACAACAATGCACCATTAGATTACAGCCGTGCAAGCTGGACATTTTTTACCGGACACCAGTTTAAGGCCACACCAACGCTCAGCTTTAACCTGAATGGCTGGATGCTGGTGAACGGCTTTCGCCTGTTTAACGAATTAAAAACCATGGGGCAGCTTAACCTTAGCGCAACCAAAAACCTGATGCATAAAAAGCTAAGTATTATTGTTTCGGGGAATGATCTGCTTCATACCAATAAATCCATCTTTCGTATACAGCAGCAGGGCATAACTGTGGATGGTACACGCCTGCAGGACAGCCGCCGCTGCGGCATTACCATACGCTACAATTTTGGTATAAACCACACCGAAGAAAAGAAGCCTGCTTTTACGCCACCGCCGGTGGAGAATACGGAAAATAACTAAATAACAAGGTTTTATATAAAGCCCGGTGTTTTGCACTGCGTGTAAAATACAGTTATACACCCGCTATTAAAACTACCGAATGTATAGCAGGTTATAAGTACGCGTTTAGTATATTTACGGGCGCCTTTTAAAGGCCGGTTAACAAGCCAGCAACCAAAAAATGAATAAGCTAAAATTTGTAGTTATTTTAATTGCAGCGTGCTTTGCTGCCCCAACACTATTCGCGCAAAACAAGAACGCGGTTGACAGCCTGCAAACCGATAGCCTGCGCCGCAACATAGAAAATTTACTGCAACAGCAACGCCAGCAGCAACAATTAGATTCGTTAATGAAAGCACAGTTACAAAATGAACTGCAATTAGCAACCGGCGACAAGCAAAAAACAAAAGAACTTGAAGACAGGTTAAGGCTGTTTGTTACAACCGACTCCATACATAAGGCTCAACAGTTACTGAAAATTGCGGAGCTTAAAAAGAACGCAACCGGTTTTGCAGTAGTACCGTTTACGGATACCCTGTTTTTTATTTACACAAAAGTTGGATCATTTAGCCCGCGTGAGAGGGCGCAGGCAATAAATGAAAGAATTAAAAAATTATACAATGCGCCGTTTTATAACGCCGATTCGCTGAAAATAAATGAAACAGAGAATGGGTTTGATGTTTTGTATAATAATGAAACACTTATTTTGACAGTTACGGGAATGGATGCCCTGTGGCTTGGCGCAGACCCAAAGCAACTGACCAGTGATTATGTTGCAAAAATTAAAAAAAATATAGCTGCCGAAAGAGATGCAAACAGCCTGAAAAGCTGGCTAAGGCGCATTGGTTTGGTGTGCCTTATAATATTAAGCTTAAGCATACTGGTGTTTTTTGTAAACAAGCTGTTTAAACTGGTAATTAATTTTCGCAAAACAGGCACACACAAATATGTTGGCGGCTTAACTATTAGAAAAATAAAAATACTAAGTGCCGAGCAGTTGCAGTTAATAGAATTGCAGGTAAGCAATGTGCTGCGGATAATACTGCTTATTTTAATAGTATACCTTTCATTACCGTTGCTGTTTAGCGTATTTCCTGAAACCAAAGCATGGACAGATATACTATTAGGCTGGATATTAACCCCGGCAAGGTCTGCAATGGCCGGTGTATTTCATTTCCTTCCAAATTTATTTACCATACTTGTTATTTATTTTATTTTCAGGTACACCATAAAAGGATTTAGATATTTTGTAGATGAAATTGAAAAAGGAAACATTACTTTAAGCGGTTTTCATGCAGATTGGGCACAACCCACTTTTAATATTGTAAAATTTTTGCTGTATGCATTTATGATCGTGCTGATATTTCCGTACCTGCCGGGCAGTAAATCTGTCGCGTTCCAGGGGGTATCGGTTTTTGTTGGTGTAATACTTTCATTAGGCTCGTCAAACGCCATTGCCAACATGGTAGCGGGTATGGTGATAACTTATATGCGCCCGTTTAAAATAGGCGACCGTATAAAAATTGGTGATATAACAGGCGATGTAATAGAAAAAACCATGCTTGTTACAAGAATACGTACCAGCAAAAATGAAGATATTACCATACCCAACTCAACTGTTTTATCAGGCAGCACCATTAACTACTCAAGCAATACAAAACCGGCCGACAAAGGCGTTATATTACACACCACTGTAACTATTGGCTACGATGTGCCCTGGCGAGATGTGCACAAGGCATTGATAAACGCGGGGCTGCGTACTGAATTTATTTTGAATGACCCCATGCCATTTGTGCTGCAAACAAGCCTTGACGATTTTTATGTTTCGTACCAGCTAAATGCCCATACGAAAGAGGCAAACAGGCAGTCTGGCATTTACTCGCAACTGCACCAGAATATACAGGATTGCTGCAATGAAGCAGGTATAGAAATAATGTCGCCGCATTACCGGGCTGCAAGGGACGGCAATGGTTCAACTATACCCACTGATTATTTGGATAAAAACTACAAAGCACCGCCTTTTAATATAAAGGTTACTAAGGATGGCACAGGGCATGAGGCAATATAATAGCGGGAGACGGTTGCACATACCCTTCGGGCATGCCGGTTAGGTTCACGCAAAGGCGCGAAGGCGCAAAGGAAGAAGGTTTTATGGGTGTGAGCTGCATAGCTTTGGTGAACTGTGGTTGTGTCACTCACTTCAGCTATGGTTTTTCAAATGCCAGTCGTGGCCCGAAACTTCGTTCCGATATTCCGGGATAGCTTTTATTAGAAATCCGAAAAGCGCTAAAACTAACTCTGCCTTATTTTTTTGGCTGTAAAATTTTTTGAATTTGAGATTTATATGGGTCACTGATGGGGATGTGATATGAACCAATAAAAATGGAATTGCTGTCTATTTTTGTTATGTGCAGCAGCCCAACTATATACGACTTGTGTACCCGCAAAAATTTTGATGAAGGAAGAAAGCCCTGAACATCCTGCATATTGCCACGCACAAGAATTTTTGCATCGGGGGTTACATAACACAGGTAGTTTTCCTTTTTTTCAACCATTATTATATCAGCCAATTGCACTTTAATATGTTCTGTACCGCTTTTTAGAAAAACATGATCGCTTTCAATTATAGTGGCTTCGCCCTTAGTTACTGGTATTAGCAGTGCCATTGCTTTGTTTATGGCTTTAATAAAACGCTCCTGTATTATAGGTTTTACAAGGTAATCAACAGCATTGTAGTCATAGCTTTGCGCCCCATATTCCATGTAGGCAGTAGTAAATATTACTGCCGGTTTATAATGCAACGATCTTATAATATCAATGCCAGACATACCCGGCATATTTATATCAAGAAAGATAAGATCAACCTGTTTAACAAGCAGGTAATTTAATGCTTTTACCGGGTTGCGAAAACATTCCACCAGCTTAACCGATGAAATATTTTGCAAATAAGTTTTTAATATCTCTATTGCATTTGGTTCATCATCAATTATAATGCAGCTTATCATCGGTATTAATTTGCAGATGTACAGTAAATACTTCCTCTTTCTCCTGCAATGTTAATGTATGGCTGTTGCCATAAATTAATTCAAGCCGGCGCTTTACATTTTTAAGACCTACGCCTTTTGCGGAGGCGGAAGGTTGTTTTAAGGCCGTATTCGCCCGGTTTTTGCATGTAAACAAAACTATTTTATTGTCAACATTTATTTGAATATTAATGTAAGAAGGGTTCTCGAAATCGAATGAATATTTAAAAGCATTTTCAACAAAGGGTAAAAAGATCATTGGAGCAATGCAGACACCTTTTACATCGCCGGTTATGGTTAAACTGGTTTCTATTTCCTTTTCTTTATATCTTAATTGAGCAAGGCCTATAAAATTTTTAATATACTCAATTTCTTTTTCAAGCTCAATAAATGGCCGGTTGGTTTCGTATAATGAAAACTTCATCAGGTCAGACAGTTTTGCAATACCATTCATTAACGCTGCATTATTTTGTTGCTGTGCAAGAAAGAATAAATTATTAAGCGAATTAAAAAGGAAGTGCGGATCAATCTGTGCCTTTAAGAAATTTAGTTCGGTTGATAGCTGGTTTTCAATTAATAACTGCTTTTGTTTCTCACCTGCATAAGCCCTTGCCCCTAAACGATATGATACTGCGATTATTAAAGTAAAAGCATAGAGTACAAAAGAAATGATCCAGCGAGGCGAGTGGGCGAACACAGTTTTGTGGTGATAAACTATTGCTAAAAAATGGCCTGTGATAATATTGTCGGCAATATAAAAAAGTAAAAGCAGGCCTGTTAAGGTTACTATTAGCTTTGCACCTTTTTTTAGCGGTTGGGAGCGGCTGAAAACTTTGTATAATAATACATATCCAAACACCAACTGCAGCGCAATATGTATTGCAAACACCAGCAGCAATAAATTTTGATTGCCTGCTCCCTTGGTTGCGTCTGACCAATTAACCTGGTGCTGAAAACCAAAAAATACAAAGCCGTTTATGCTTATTAACAGCACAACCAACAGCACCTTTATAACAAACCTTACATTAATGTTAGCTGCCATTTTTAAATATATAAAATTCGGGGTATAACTGCTGCGCTTTTGTGTAAATGGTTGCAAATGCCAAAAAGCTGGTACAAAACAGCCGAAACCTGCAATGCAGGGATAAAAAACATATTTCGCCACCGTCATAACAATTTAGTGATGGCCAGTACCACCACCTGTAAATCAATTAACAACCGTTATATACTTGTATTTTATTACCAAAGCCAACTACTATGCGCTGCTGCTTACTGATATTAGTAACTGTACTTTCATTTAATGCGTATTCGCAGGACGATAATACCGGAACAGTTAACGGACGTGTTATGGACGCAATTACAAAAAAGCCATTGCCGCTTGCGACCATTACCGTTTTTACAATGGATACAACGGTAATTAAATTCAGGTTGAGTGACGATTCTGGAAAATTTACTTTACCCAAGCTGCCTGTTAACAAGCCTTTCAGGGTGCTTGTTACGTATGCAGGTTACAGCGTGTACAGGAAAGTTGTTGAGCTTAATAATGCGCAGCATACTTTAAATATAGATGCAGTTCTGCAGCCCGATGCCAATGCTTTACAAGCAATAGAAGTTTCTGCAGAGCGGCCACCAATAAACATTCGCAAAGACACTATTGAATTTAATGCATCGGCATTTAAAACATTGCCCACCGCTTTTGTGGAAGACCTTTTGAAAAAGCTACCTGGTGTTGAAGTTGATGCCGCAGGTAATATTACTGTAAACGGCAGAAGCGTTACCAGGATACTTGTTGATGGCAAAGAATTTTTTGGCGGTGACCCACGCATGGCAACGAGAAATTTACCCGCGAACATTATAGACAAAGTACAGGTTACAGACGACAAAGATGAAGCAGAGATGAACCCCGATAAGCCGAAGGCCGCTTTAGGGCAGATAATAAATTTAAAGCTGAGAAAGGCTATTAAAAAAGGATGGTTTGGTAAGAGCTATGGCGGTGCGGGCTCAGACGGGCGTTATGAAGCAGGTGGTATTGCCAATATTTTTAAAGACACTTTTCAAATAAGTTTATTGGGCTATGCCAACAACTTAAACAGGGCGGCCTTTGGCTTAGATGATCTAAGAAGTTTAGGCGGATTTGACAGGGGAGGAGGAAACATAGAAGTGTCGCATGCCGGTACAGCCTCGGTTAACGGGCTAACATTTGGCGGCAACAACCAGGGTATTACTGCAAGCGGTGGAGCAGGTTTTAACTTGAATAATGTGTTTAAAAATGGGTTGATACTTAACTCGCAATACTTTTACGGTCATGTTAACACGGTTGTTGATCAGCAGACAGTACAGCAGCAATTTTTTAGCGATACCACATTGCAAACAACTGCAGCCTTAAAAAGGCAACCAGTAATTAACAGCCACCGTTTTGCTTTTGTGCTGAAGGGGAAAATTGATTCAACCCTGCGCATTGATTTCAGGCCGGGGCTTATTGTGTCTGATGAAAATAACAAAGAAAACAGCCAAAGCTTTACACAAAACGGTGCAAAAATTTTAAACAGAAATGTAAGCAGTGCTGGTGAAACAATAAATGATATTAACTATACACATACATTACTGTTGTTTAAAACATTCAGGAAAAAGGGGCGTACGCTGAACATTTCAAACACGGTTAACATTGGCAGAACAAATGATGATGAAACTGACAAGGCCAACAGCGTATTTTACAATCCCCAGGACTCGTCTGTACTGCAGCAGCTAAGGGCTACGCACCTAACATCAAACAATGCATTAATAAGCGCTATTTATACTGACCCCATTTCGGCAAAGTTCAGGTTCCGCACCGGGTATAACGGAACTTATTATAACAACACCGACCAGTTGTATAGTTATGATTATAACAATGCATCAGCTAAATATGATGTGCCGAACATTAAGCTGAGCGACAGGGTAAACCAGCAATTGCTTAAAAACACCATAAGTCCAGGTATTAATTATGTTAGCCAAAATCTATACGTTGCCTTCACGCTTAATTATACACATATTGATGTAAGCAACAACTTTCAAAAATCAACAGACGTCATCAGGCAACATGAAAATTACCTGTTCCCCGGGCTGGTTGTTAATGCAAACATTTTCAGCTTTGGTTATAATGTGGATGTAACGCCTGTTGGTGTATCGTACCTGCAACCGGTGCCAGATAACAGCAACCCGCTGTATATAAGAGAAGGTAACCCGGCACTTAAATCGTTAATAACGCATAATATTAATTTGTCGTTAAGCAAGTTTAACCCGCATAAAGGTTTGTTTGTGGGTTTTTTTGTTAATGGCGCTATTTATCAAAACGCTGTTTATGTAAGTAAAACGGTAAATACAAATGGTGCTGAAATAACACACCCGTATAATGCCAATGGTACCGCTGCATTCAACAACAACTTTCATTTTAACAAACAGAAGAAATTCAGCACTGTGCTAAGGGGAAGTTTAGGGAGCGGCTACAATTTATCGTACAACAGAAATTACATAATGGTAAACGGCAACAGGTCGTTAATGCAAACAACGGGTATTGCACCTTTACTAAATGCCACCTTAAACTGGAAAGATGTTATTGAGTGGACATTGAATTACCAGCACTCATTTAACAAAACGGCATACAATAACAACCAGTTCAGCGATGTTGCTTTTCAAACAAATGCCGTTATAGCAGAGCTTGTGCTGCGCTGGCCCAGGCATTTTGTTTGGGAGGAATCGCTGAACTACCGCAGCAATACCGGCATTATTGGCGGCATAACACCAGATGTTACCGTAGTAAATACCGCTGTGAATTATTTGTTTCTTAAAGACAATGCAGCTCAGCTAAAATTTTCAGTAAGCGACCTGTTTAATCAAAACCTTGCCATTACAAAATACACTACCGAAAATTATAATGTAAACACACAGGTTAATGTGCTGCGCCGGTATTTTATGCTAACATTTACCTACAACTTTAGAAACCTGCAGGGCAGCAAGGTAGGTAAGGTAGGCGGTATTGAAAGGTTTATGCGGTTTTAAAATATTTTTATGCTACCACGCTTTTATGGGGATAGATTACTTTGTTTGTTGTTATAAAACACTAAAGCAACTACACTACTTTAACCCGTACACCTCAACCTCGTTTGAAAAGGTAGCCAGGTATACATGGCCATTGGCAATAGTTGGTGAAGCAAACTTTGCAAAATTGCCCGGGTAGTCTGCCGCATTGGTTTTGCTGCTCCAGATTTCCTTTGTTACATCGCTTGCGTCGTATGCCCGCAGCACGCCTGGTGTGGTGTTTGATTCCGCATCTCCTGTGGCGGCACAGTAAGCCCAAAGTATGCCTGTGCCAGCCAACGTGCCATTAGATGATACAGACAACATCGCCCCTGTTTGGCCTGACGGGCCGATATCAGAAGAAACTATTTGATCGTTTGAAAATGTATTGCTGCTCCTGATGAATGAAAGCGCACGCAGCCTGTCGTTCTCGCTCCACACAAATACAAATTCATTGCCCGCGCCCTTATAATATGCAGGCTGGCAATGAAAATTTGTGTTAAGTGATACTGTTTGCTGCACCAGGTTTGTACTTGCGGAATAACTGCCCATGTTATCCTTATTAAGCAGGTATATATTACCATCTTTGCAACCCGTAAAATAGTAGTCGGAATTGGGTATTAAGAGAGTACCCATTACTCCATAATCAAGATCGTTTGTATTAAGGTTAAAGTAGTTGGTTGGTGTAAAATAGCTTGAAACCTTTAAGGTTGAACCGGATGGTGTTAATTTAAGCGCGCTCTCTGAGCGGTTTTTAACATCAGTTGGGTCGGGATTCGGACCGTTATCCTGCGTTCCGTTGCCGGTGGCAGTGTACAAATTGCCCTTTCCGGTAGTGCCGTTACCGGTAGTTATATACAGGTTGCCTTGCACATCAGCAGCAATACCCTGGCCACTTTCCCAAATACCGCCGCCTTCGCCATCAGGCGTGTCGTTATACACTATTTGCTGCTGCAGCGTTTGCGCATTATACCCAAGTATCCAACCGTGGTAAGGGTTCCAGTCGCAATGCGAGGAGTAACTTATATATACCACGCCGTTTACCAATGCAAGTCCCTGCCGCTGGTTATTACGCATGGGGTCAAAACTTACTATACTGGCCACGTTACCATCGCCGGTGCCGGGTACGCTTGCGGTAATTATCACGGGGCTGCCCGGCTGTTCGCTGCCGGTAATAATGTTAACTGCGTGCAAATGCTGAACAAAGTGGGTGCCATCTGTACTGCGGGCAACGAAATAAATTGTGTGCGAAACAGAATCTATAACAGGTGTGCCTATTATGCCAATGTTATTTGTAATGTTGGTGTAAGGTGAGCACCAGTCAGACTTCATATCACCTGCATTGGGAGTCCTCATGCCGGAAACCGTAAAGTTTTTTTGCCAATATAATTTGCCACTGTCAGCATCATAAGCGTATACCGTATTATTAACAGTTGCTATAAATACCACATTATGGACGGCTGATGCAATTGATAAATTACCCACAACTAATGGCTGGGCATATACCTGGTCATCAACGGCAAGCGTAAATAATTTACCAAAATGTGCGCCTGTTACATTGGTTGTTGTAAGGCTTGTTTCTTTATCATTAAGGCCTGCACGTGTATTATCATTATGCTGGGTAAGCACAGAAATATGCTGGCTATTTACCGGCGGAGGGGGATTGTTGTTTGAACCACCACCACCTTTTTTTGAGCAGCCCATAAAAACCGATGCTGTTAATAAAAGCGGCAAAGCAAAACGTTTGATCATATACTGAGGGGTTTGAATAATTAAGCAGTGCACCTGTATAAAATTAAAAACTTATTTTACGTACCACGTTATTAAGATAATCAGCTACGAAAACATTTCCATTTTTATCTGCAACCACGCTGTAAGGCCGGTAAAAGGTTGCTGCTGTGTCCCTGCCATTTGCGAAGCCACGCAGGCCACTGCCCGCTATTGTTGTAACAACCCCACCAGCGGTTATTTTGCGAATTTTATTATTGCCTGCGTCGGCCACGTATATATTATCGTGGGCATCAATAGCAATACCTGCCGGGTGAAAAAATGAAGCCGCAGTATCTTTTCCATCGTTTGCGCCACGCGCCTTTTTACCCGCAAAAGTTGTAACAACACCCACAGGGCTTATTTTGCGTATCATGTTGTTATAACTGTCGGCAACAAATATGCTGCCTGCTGAATTAACCGCAATGCCCCACGGCAGGTAAAATGAGGCAGCATCTCCAACGCCATCCTTTGCACCGGGCACGCCGCAACCCGCAAAATTTGTTACCCTACCCGAAGCGGTTATTTTTCGTATACGATCATTACCCCAATCGGCTACATACACATTACCATATTCATCAACAGCGATACCGGCCGGGTTATCAAATTTTATTGAAGTATCTTTTGTGGTAGTGCCGCTATCAAACCTTCGGCCTGCAATTGTTGTAACCACACCGGCTTGCGTTATTTTACGTATAAGGCTGTTGTGTGTATCGCTTACGTAAATATTGCCGCTTTTGTCAACAGCCACATATTCTGGATTAAAAAAAGATGCTGCTGCCCCTGTACCATCTGCTGCCCCGATGTTGCCGTTGCCTGCAATTGTTGTAACAACCCCGCCCGGGGTTATTTTTCGCACCAGGTTATTGTGCGAATCTGCCACGAATATGTTACCTGCAGTATCTATTGCTAACCCCATCAGGTTTGCAAATGACGCGGAAGTGCCGGTACCATCCGCTTTGCCCATAGCGCCTGTACCTGCAAATGTTGATACCTGCGGATAGTTTTCTTTCTCCCGGCACCCGGCAATAAATAATAATGCAGTAAATACGAAGGGCAAGCTTTTTATCATACAAACTCAATTGAAAAAACCGCAGGCATTTTTTGAAGTTGTGTTTTGCGACAACTAATAACCATTACAGGGCTAAACATAGCCAAACTTTATAACAACGCAAAGTATTGAGGGGAAATGGGTGGGGGAGACAGTCCCCCGGTACCAAAAGGTACAAGGACGCAAAGTTGAAGGCTGTTGGCGAAAGGGCACCATAGCCTTGCTGAACTGTAGTTGCCTGCCCTCCCGAAATCGGGACGTTCAAGTGGGTGCCACTCACTTCGGCTGTGGTTTTTCAAATGCCCTTTACAAAAGGGAGGAAAGCGCCCTGAAATAATATTCTTATAAAAGCTTTGAAATATCAACATCTTTTTATATTTTGTTCGGTATAGAGATTGAAATTGATTGCTATTTTAAGCTGCTTTTTTTGAAGCATACTTTCATCCACATTTATATCAAGCCCGTGAACGAAATTTTGAGTATAATACTTAAATCTTTAACAATATGATACGTTCTTTATTAATACTAATGTCTTTAATGCCGGGGTTAAATTATTTAAATGCACAAAGTCAATGGACAAAGCCAGTGCGGCAGATGAGCAGGCCAGTACAGCAGATGAGCCGACCGGTGCAGCAGATGAGCAAGCCAGTGCAGCAAATGAGTACACCGGTTAAGCAAATGAGTACACCGGTTAAGCAAATGAGCACGCCGGTTAAGCAGATGAGTACACCTGTACAGCAGATGAGTACACCCGTTCAACAAATGAGTACCCCGGTACAACAGATGAGCACACCTGTTCAGCAAATGAGCACGTCGGTTAAGCAGATGAGCACACCTGTACAGCAGATGAGTACACCTGTGCAGCAGATGAGTACACCGGTACAGCAGATGAGTGCGCCGGTTGAATGGAGTAAGCCCGTTGAATTAAGCAAAGTTGCAGAACTTGGTAAAGCGGTTCAATTGAGCCAACCTGTAAACTTGAACCAACTTACTGAGCTAAGTAAGCTTGTGGACCTAAGCCAGCAACAAGATATTAGCAAGTCGCAAGATATTGTTAAGTCACTTTATAGGAACACTGTACCATTTGAAACAATTGGGTTAACTACAATCAATGATCTCGGGAAAAAAACATATGAAGATTTAAAAATTGAAGCTAATAAGACCCTTGGGTTTTTTACTGACAATTTTGACGATACCTATAAATTATGGTCAGACAAATATGCACTTTCCCGCACAAAAGAGAACCCAAATGGCAACTTGTTTTATTGGTATCAAGCCAAAGTATGTTCTCTATTTACAACTAAAAATGCGCCAACCACTATGGCGACATTAGGATTACTTGCAGGCATGCCCGAGGCATTAGACGCTGGAGCTGTGGGGGTGGCAAACTTGACAAGATTACTTAATAAGGAAAATGCTTCACAATAGCAATACATGTCTGCCCATGGCAATCAACGAAACCCTTTCAGGACGGTAAGTTTGGTAATTTATTTTACCGCCTGTAAGTAATCATCATTTAACCCCTTTCCGTTGAGGATTTGCGGTATGCATTTTTCAACCCTTGATGCCCGGGTGCCGGATTGTTTGGGGTGCAGAAAAATAAGGAATATTTGCTCTTTGCCGCCCTGGCGTTAATGAATAAAACGCGGTTTTTAAAGCAGATTTATCATTTAATTTCTTTTGAAAAGCGCTTTAGCTAAAGCTGCATATTTTATACCTTAATTATAGGTAATACCAATTGGACTTTAAAAATATATGGTCTTCTCCACAATCTCGTCGGGCCCTTCTCCGCGAGGAGAAGGGGTTAGGGGATGAGGCGAATAAGAGGCAATTTTAAAGTCTAATTGGTATAAACAGTTTTGTAAATGGGGACATAGTCCCCGAACACTAAAAGGCACAAGTGGCCCGGGAACACTTGTGCCAGTATAGAAATACCAGGCTTAATAATACGTGTTAATAATGGCAGAAGTAGTGCCATGGTTATCAGAATAGGCTTCGTTTATAACCCTGCCCTTATCGTCGTATGTAAAAACAAGGTTTTGCACGGAGCCGCTAAAGGTTGATACGGATGTTTTTATAATGTTCTTGTTTGTCAACACAGGGTTTAAAGGGCTTATTAAATTCATTATAGGGTCTGGCGCCGCTGCCAGCGCGTTTGCATCAAAGGTGGCGGAATAGGTAAAGGAGTTATCGGTAAGGTTATCACTTACCATATTGCCGTTCACCCAGGTATATACGTTTGTGCTAACCTCGGCAGAGCCCTGGGTGCCATTTGTATAAATAGTTTCTGTAAGCTTACGGGTGGCTAATTTACCATTGCCATCAAAGGTATATTCGTATTTTGTGCGGTTGGTAATTGGGCTGTTTACCAATACCATACTGTCGGGGTAGTTGTGCCCGCTGTGTAAATAAGTAGTACTGGTTATATGGGCCTTTTTATAGGTAAGTGATACCACATCGCCAGTTAGTGTAAAAAGCAGGGTGTCTGGGTATGGCAGGCCGTTTATAGTATCAGCGCGGTAAATGGTAGCAGTATTGTTGGTTTTATCATAAGCATATATATTGCCTTCGCTGTTGGTTACCGCGCCAGACGAATTGCGCTGCACCGTATAAGAAGTATGCAAAAGATAGTTTGGCGGGGGTGTGGGGTTATTACCGCCACCATTATTACCTCCGCCGTTATTATTACCGCTGTTGCCTGATTTTGAGCACGCAGAAAAAAGCACTACAACTGAAACAAACAAAACATTGAAAGGAGTCCGCATAATTTTTAAAGGTTTATACTGCCGGTTGAAAAATTTAATGGCGCAAATATAAGGCGGCGAATGGTTACATAGTATTGTTTTTTTGATGTGCGGCAAGGTGGCATTTTGAGCTAATTACCCTTAAACCCACGTAGGTTATACGCGGCAAGGCCTGTAACATTCATTTGGCTGTGTAATACGGAAATGTTTTTGTAATGGGGGACACAGTCCCCTAACACTACAAGACACAAGTGGCCCCGCGTGGCGGGAACACTTGCGCCAGTGGGATTAAAACTATAATGCAAGCAGAATACTTAGCGGGCGCATCCGCTTTTCTTCTTAAGCTTCAAACGCAACATCCGCACAGTTTTTACGCAAACACCGCCACTATTAATTTTCGCTTAAAAACGCAATTTTCATCCCGAAAAAGATTGAACATTTTACCTTTGCGTCCTGTTTCAACCGGATCATCCGTCCCGCCAAACTGCTGCTTCAACCGTCCCTGCTGTTTGTGAGTATAAGAGTAAAATAACCAGTGTAAAAAAAATGCAATGAGCAAACCCTATATACTTGCTGCGGAAGACGATGAAGAAGACCGCGAAATCATGGGGGAAGTTTTTAAGAGTGTTCCGTGCCCTGCAAAGATTGAATTCGTTGAAGATGGGGAAGAATTATTGCAATTTCTTGCCGGCCATCCAAATGATTTCCCTGTCCTGATCCTGACAGACCTGAATATGCCGCGTATGAACGGCACACAACTGCTCGCAACCCTCAAACAAGATATCCGGTACAAACACATACCCGTGGTAGTTATGAGTACTTCAGCATGGCAGGAAGATGTCCGGCTTAGTTATAAAGCCGGTGCCAATAGTTTTATTCCCAAGCCCAACGATATTAAGACCTGGAGCCATATGCTGACAACTGTTTGCGCGTACTGGTTTGCAACCGCCTTGCTGCCATCGTCGTAATAACTTTAGCTTGCTGTAAATAAAAAGGGCCGGATAAAAATCCCGCCCCGTTTTAATTCCAATATCCTTTGAAAAACCGTGTTCACCTGTACAACTATCAAGCCATTTTCATTTGCCCCTTTCTCAAAACTATTAACAGAATTTATAAAGACTACAGGCACTGGCAACCCAACCTGTTTGTGGAATTGCAGGGCCGATCATACAGCAAATGCCTTTTCATAACACGCACCTGTTGAAAAAATCGCGCGTATAATTGCCACAAAATGTTTCGCTGCCTTTTGTCAAAAAGACGGCCGTTATCTGGCACGCCTTTAGCGCACAAAAAATGGGGAAATCCGGAAGCTGTTGCGCAACCGGAAAAACACGGCACTGGCAGAAGCCGGTGCCTTTTTGCGAAGCCAGGTTTTAATGAAAAGTGTACGATACAGGTACCAGGCATAAGGCATACAATACGTATTTCATAATTTTATTTACTTAGCAACCGCCTTTGGGATGGATACGTTTAAAAATTGCTTTACCATCCTGTTCTGCATATTCGGCAGATACTATTGGGTATGCATACTTGGGCGCAAGCGATATGTTATGGCTTCTTATAATTATTTTGTCGTTAACTTTCAGGCCCTGCAATTGCTCAATTTGAGACTCATTCGCATCAAATTTTACAATGTAATCTTCGCCTTTAATCCTTGCCATTACACCGAAACCTAATCTTGAACCAGGCGGAAGGGAAAGAGAAGTTATAACAGCCTCCATATTGGTAAAAGCACTTACATCCTTCCGTATGTTAGCAATACCGGCATACACTTTTTTACCTTCGGGAGAAGCTACCCAATTTGTATACTTTATACCCTCAGGGCTGGCCTCCCATTTTTTCCGTTCGGCCGCTATTTCTGCAGCAGTAAGCGGCTTGGGGGCGGCCTTTTTAGAAGTTTCGCGATTAGCAAATACCAGCCCCCCTACCACCACCAGCGGTAAGATAAGCGCATACATTACTTTTTTCATATTTTTTGCAGGTTTAATTAACATCAATCTATTTGCTGATAAACCAGGTTCGTTCAAGGTATACTAATCGACCCTATCGAAAACGGTCTTCCATGAACGCTCCGGGCCGAATAAGTTTGATTTTGCATTGGCCTGAACAGAAATAGACCCGCCGTCATTGCTCAGCTTCCAAACCTCTGTTACGTAAACAATTAATTGTTCCTGAACATTTACATGGTAAGGGGTGGCAACCACCAGGTGCACAATTGAGTTAACAGTCATAGTTTGCCTGTCAGCTGACAACTTTGCGGTAAACTTCTTTCCTCTTTGCTGGCCATAACTAATTTGGCTTTCTTTACCGTCGAAGGCCAGTTTCTCCTGGCTTGCAGCCAGCGTTGCTCCAGGAGACAGGTTTGGTGTTTCTATAGTTAGAAAATCTGCCTGCTCTGCTATTTTCGTTGTTTTAGAGAGCATACGATCACCCTCAACATACGTGCAAACAATATTTCCGCCCATACTTATCGATTCTTTGGATTTCCATTCGCCAGAAAAGTTAGCGCGATGAGTGCCATTTTTTTGATGAGCCTGTACGGCAAAATAAATTACCCCTATTAACAGAATAACCAGGCAGGACAAAACGATTATTTTATTTTTCATATCCTTTTACAATTGGTTCAGCGAAATTACCCAGATACCTTTCCGCCCGGGTATTTGGATTGTAAATAAAAACGTAACCTTTGTAAATAAATCGTAAAACGGCATGTTTTATAGCCAAAACCTACTTTACGGGAAACGCAAATATCTATTGGGATTAATACTACTCGTGTTTATCTCTGTAATCTGCGTCGCCTTCAGTACCACCGGCAGTGACGGTTTTGCTATCGCCAGGAGGGAAGTTTTGCTCCGGAAGATAGGCGACGAACTGCTCACACAGTCGGGCGACAATAAATCAAGGGTGCTTCCGGTAAAAAAGATGGCCGAAAATGAATACCAGGTAAGTTTTGAGAATGAGCTTACTTTTCAACCAGACTCGCTGGTGAATACTACCCGGCGTTTGCTGGGCAAAGACCCCATGGCAACTGATTATGTGGTAACAGTACTTAACAGTGGCAAACCTGGTGTAGCCTATGGATATGCTATATCCAAAAACAAAAAAGATGATATTGTAGCCTGCAGGGGAAGGGTGCAACCCAGGGCACCTTACATGATCAACATAAAATTTAAACCCACAAGCCTAAATACAGTAAAGACCGTGGTTTTGTTAGGCGGTTTGCCCTTTTTAGCATTTATGGGTTTTATATTTTTCAGGTCTGCCAGGCCGCGCCGGAGTTTACCTGGTGGCGAGGTTACCGATGTAATCACTTTGGGCTCAATGTTGTTTGATGAAAAAAACCGTAAGCTCATAATAAATGGAAAAACGATTGATCTCACCGAAACTGAAACCCGTGTGTTGCACATCTTCGCATCTTCACCTAACGAGACCATAGAGAGAAGCAGGCTGCAAAAAGAGATATGGGAAGATAAAGGAGTTATAGTAGGCCGCAGTCTTGATATGTTCATATCAAAACTCAGAAGAAAACTGGAACTTGATCCTAATATCAATATCGTTGTTATCCGTGGCAAAGGATATAAGCTTGAGGTTAGCTTTTGAGAGGAAATCCTCGCCCAAAACTAATCTTATCAGAATTCAATTGGATTGGTAAAACTTTATCATGAACTACTAATGTGGTACCACAACAGAATTATCCTTACTGTAGAACAACCAAAAACAACGCAATCCGAGCTATACTTTACGGTTGCTTTCTTAGAATTAGTCTCCGGGCTGTTCGTAGTGTTCAGTACAAAAAATCGTGGTGCTATCCAAAGAGTTAGTGCAACGCTCTTTGGATTATAAATAAGAGCCAGCCTGATTTCTCGGGCTTTGACTGGAATTTGAAAATAGTAGCTGAGCTAAAGTTATACTGCGCCCAAAGCTTTAACTACACCTAACTAAGAACCGGGATACTGTCTTTACTTGCATTCTGCGGCCAATCTATCTTGTGCATAAGGCGAACCCAATGCTTTTGCCTTTGTCCAGTCTTCACAAGCACCTTTTTTGTCACCTAAACTAAATTTTGTGTTGCCTCTATTAAAGTAAGCCAAATCATTTTCAGGTTCGAGTTGAATTACTTTGTCATAGTCTTTTAGTGCTTCCT
Source organism: Bacteroidota bacterium (assembly GCA_013285915.1). Taxonomy (GTDB): domain Bacteria; phylum Bacteroidota; class Bacteroidia; order Chitinophagales; family Chitinophagaceae; genus JABDFW01. The sequence goes on along the minus strand of JABDGS010000008.1, from coordinate 16,488 downwards.
TATGTTCTCCTGCATCGTCTTTGTTTGTCGCCCTGATTAATAAAGCGTCAACGTAATTTGGGTCAATCTCCAATGCTTTGTCATAGTCTTTCCTGGCTGCCTTCCAGGTATGAATTTCATCCTTGCAATATCCTCTTGCCAATAATGTTGTTTTGTTTTGGGGGTCTAATTTTAATGCTGTTGTAAAATAAATAATTGCAGCACCAAAATCTCTTTTGTTTAGTGCGTCAATTCCTTTTTTATGAAAACTGTCTTCGGTTTGATTTTCTAAATTTAGGCAGGTCAAATTTTTAGGATCTGTCAAAGCCCCATAACCATTCAGCCTGCAATCAAATTCGTAGCCTTTGCAGTAAAGGTCAAGAGCCCAAAACATTAAGTTGTCCTCAGTATAAGGCAGTTCTATTGCATCGCCTTCTACAATCCAAAGGTCGTTTTCTTTTTCGGGGCTTTTAAGTTTGAAGCCATAGTTGTCTGTTAAGAACTTTGCCAATGAGTCAAGTTTTTCTTTTGTGTCAGAAGTGAAATCAAAGTCAAAAGTTGCCAGCGCATTTTCTTCAAAACCGCTTTTAGTCATGTCTTGATAAACGGTGATTGCAGAAACCATTTCCTTTCCATACTTCTTATTAAAATCTTCTTCTGTAAAATACCGCTTATTCATTATTGGAATTTTTTGCGTTTCCATTGTTTGGCTAAAAGAAGATGAAAATAAAAAGGCCAATAAAAATATACTTAAAAGTCTTATCATAGTTGTGGGGTGGTTAGCAGTATTATATAAAATGTTCAAATATTTGTGAAGGCAGCGAATTGATTGATTGTTAAGCGCGGTGCAAGTGTTGAATTGAAAAGCTGTTGAAGTTATGAACTAAAGCTGAGAATTAAACATCAGGGCCGAAAACTGGGCACCCTCCGGAAGTTTAAGGAGCGTATGAAGCGCAAAGGTAAGACCTATAAGGTTTTAGAAACCTTATAGGTCTTGATAACATTGAACACCACGGCTGAACTGTTGCTGAAGCCGTGCAACGGGAAACGTCCGACCCTTCTCCATGGCACAAATCTGCAATCATGTGTGGAAAAAAATAGTTGTGAAAAACAGCGGACAAAACAGCAGTTTTTATATATAGTACAGGGAGGTGGAAGGAAGAAGGTTTAAGGCGGAAGCACGAAAGGTTCTTTGAAATTTTGGTTGATTTTACAGGCATTAAAATAGTTCACGGCGGACAATAAAAGCAATAAATACCAAATTGAATTTTATTGGTAATTTATTTAATTTTTTTTGTAAAAACTTGATTATCAATTAATTGAGTAAAATTGGATGGTAAACTTTTTCCTCCTTTTTTCCTCCCATCGCCCCGGGAAAGATGACGGAACTGGTGGGTGAGACTAATTATATACCCTGCCAATAAGGGCATCGTTAAATATTATCTGCTTCATAGCTTCGGCATCAATAACGCCCGCTTTGGCATAAACGATCTTGCCACCGGGTTCAACGAGAATGGCATAAGGGGTGGTGCCGTTCCATTTGGGGTCAACAGTGGTAATAAGCTTTTTCTTATCCTCGCCGGAAAATAAATAATTGGGGCCTGATGCATTGTTTTTTTGTAAAAATGCCAGTAATTTATCTTTTTCCGTTGCGTTGTCGAGGCTAATGCTCATAAACTCAAAACCGCGGTCGCGGTACAAATGATGGATCGTAATAAATTGGGGGAATTGAGCAGCGTTTGTGCTGTTGAGCGTATAGCCAATATTTATAAGGCGCAGCTTATCAGAGGAATTTTTTAGTAAGGCGGCAATGCTGTCAGCATCAGCGTTATAAATGTTCACAGGTTCTTTTGCCCAGTTAATTTTGGCTTTATCTATCCAGTCTTTTTTTTCTGCCCACTTTATGGAACAGCCAAACACTTTTGTTGTTTCAACAGGCACGGGCTGGTTATTTAAAAGGGCGTCAATGGCATTGCGTGTATCAAGGCTATGCGGCGTTTTGTGCGGGTTTTCCATATCATCAATACGCCCCTGGTAACGCAGTTTTCTTTCCGCATCAAAGATAAAAGCATGTGGTGTTGACACCGGCCCATATTTATTGGAGGCTATTTCTGTCTCGCCATCATATAAATAAGGAAAATTGAAATGGGCATTTTTGGCACGCACTTTCATATCTGCGTAGGAATCGCCAACATCGCTGTAGCCCAGCTCATCAAGTCTTAAAGATGCAGGGTTGTTTGGATTGATGCCTATAACCGCAACGCCTTTGTCCTTATAATCGGTGGTCAGCTGAATAATACGTTGTTCGTAGGCCTGCGAGGTAGGGCAGTGGTTGCACATAAAAATAATGACCAGCACTTTTGCCTGTTTAAAGGATGCAAGTGTGTAATATTTGCCATCAATACCCAATAATTTAAAACCAGGCGCAGCGGAACCGATGGGCAGTGTTGGGTGCTGGCGTTGGGCAGCAGCGGAAACACAGGTTAAACAACTTATTGCAATAATGTATGGCAGCAATTTTTTCATATTAAACAGTGCAGGTGTGGGGCACTGTTTCAAAAATACAACAGTTTAGGATGCTGTGGTGTATGCTGTAATATAAAACAAGGGAAGGTGATTGTTGTTATAACTCAATGGTTTTAGACACAACCTCGCCGTCTATTGTAATTTTTAAGGTATAGCTGCCTTTTATAAGCCTCTTTATGCTGATGCTTAAGGAGGGCTGCCTTAATTTATTGCCGGTAATAAGCAATTTATCGTTGCTGTCACGCAACTCAAACTGAAGCGCCGACGGGGTCTCAATTATTAAGAATGAACCTGAAGGGTCAATATAAATGCCAATCCTGTGCATAGCTGATTTTTATGAAAGACGGGAAGTGCAAATTAAACGCAGGATAAAATATGCATTTGCCGCACTTAATAAGTGGCATTAAATTGAAGCCGCATTGCTTTATTTGGTTAACAGGCGGTAAGGGGACTTTTGAACAGAGGTGCCGGAGGCTTACTTATTTAGTACCGACAAAAATTCTTCTTTTCTTCTTTTTGATACAAATACTTCATCCCCATTGCTCATAAAAGCCGAGCCGCCATCTCCTTTAACGTATTTTTTTACTTCATTGAGATTAATAAGAAAGGAGTTGTGCACACGAAAAAAACTATGATCTTTTAAAAGCTCTTCATATTCTTTGAGTGTCTTTGAAACTATTATCTTTTCCCGGTTCTTGAGATAGAAAATGGTATATGTGCCCGAAGCTTCGCAGTATATGATTTCATCAACATGCAATATCACCAGACCGTCCTGTGTTGATAATGATATACGGGAAAAATTTGGCTGCGGCGACTTGATATTGCTCATCAGTACGTCAACATTTTGCTGCGGTCCTGCTTTTTGGTGTTTTTTATAAACCCTTGCCAGCGCGTTTTTCAGCTCATCAAGGTCAACTGGCTTTAACAGGTAATCAAGCGCACTAAAGCGTATTGCCTTAATGGCATAATGGTTATACGCAGTTGTAAAAATTATATCGAAATTTATTTCTGGTAAACTCTTAAGCAGTTCGAACCCGGTTTTGTCGGGCATTTCAATATCTAAAAAAACCAGGTCTGGCTTGTGCTGCTGAATAACCTGTAACCCCTGTGCTGCACTTTCTGCCTCACCAACAACGTTAATATCTTTGCAATGGTTTTCTATTAAATGTTTCAGTAACGAGACACATTTTTTTTCATCATCTATTATAACAGCAGTTATCATCAGCGTTTTTATTTTGAGATCATTTGCAATATTAAACCACGCTTATACATTTTCTTCAGGCAATATTATTTTAACAAGTGTACCGGCGGCGTTACCCTGTTTATCGTAAAGGTCAGTAATTTCTGTTGCCGCATTACTTTGTACACCCAGCAACTGCAGGCGCTCTTCAGTTATTTTAATGCCCATACTATGGTGGTCTTTTCTTTCGTCAGATTTCATTTCAGTAGCCTTTGACCGCCCAACGCCATTATCTTCCACTACTGCTACAAGCCTGCCGCTGTCTTTACGAATGTCTATTTTAAGGTGTTTGTCATCCTTCTTTTTTGACAGGCCGTGTTTTAAGGCGTTTTCTACAAAAGGCTGTATAACCATGCTGGGTATCATGGTAAAATTTGCATCAACGTGCGGGTCAATAGAAAAAGTATAGGTGAAGTTTTCAAACCTGAACGATTCCAGCTCAAGATATAATGTCAGCGATTCTATTTCTGTTTTAAGTGAAATAAACTGTTTGCCAGAGTTTTCAAGTATCAGCCGGATGAGTTTTGAAAACTTTGACAGGTATTTTGATGCTGCTTCGGTTTTACCTGTTACAATACTTTCCTGTATGGAGCTAAGAGAATTAAAAACAAAATGCGGGTTCATTTGCGCGCGTAAGGCTTTCATTTCAAGCTGCGCCATTTTACGGTTTAGATCGGTTTTAATTTTCTCCTCCTTCCTTATATTGTTAACGCGCCATTTAAACACCATGTATGTGGCTGACACTGCAATAGCTAACACCAGTATCCTGAACCACCATGACTGCCAAAAGGGGGGGCTGATATTTACCTGGAAGGCGCTTACTTTACTCCAAACCCTTGCAAAGTTGGCAGCCTTTACCTCAAAAGTATATTGGCCAGGTGAAAGGTTTGCATAGGTTACATTGCCCTGCCTTGTATATGTCCATGCAGTATCGGCATTTTTCAGCCTGTAAGCGTAAATATTTTGTTCGGGCCTGTTATAATTAATACAAGCGAAAGCAATATTTATCTTGTTTTGATTATAGCTTAAATGTAAGCCTTTAGCCGGCAGGCTGCTGTTGAAAAGACTGTCGTTAACATATATGCCGGTAACCGCAAGGCCGGGCGGCCGGTTTTGTTGCGATGATTGTGGCGCTGTAAAAATAGTCAACTTATTATATTGCCCTATAAGCACTTTGTTATTGCCTACATAGCGCATCATATACAGCCCGTTTGAAACATCAAGCCCATCCTGCTTGCCATATATAGTGTAAACGTTGCTGCTAAAATTATAATACACCAGGTGGTCGTCGGTTAAGTACCAGGCATTATCATTCTCATCAACACTAACAGCATTTACATTATCTTCCTTATCAAGCAGCGGGCTGCGCAGGTATGTGTAATTGCTGTCGCCGGGTTTAAAACTTATTAGCCCGGTAGCCGCTGCCATTAAAAGGCTGCCATCTTTTTTTTCGGCAATATCAACAGGCCCGTAGGGCGCACCATCTTTTGAAAAACGGTAAGGTATAAACCTGTCTTTATGGGCATCATAACTGTATAAAAATGCATTGCCGAGCAGCCAAATTTTGCCATCGTGGGTACGGTAAAATTTCCAGATAAGATCTTCAAGAAGGCCATTGTCCTGCATTATTGAGTAATGCTTAAGCCGTTTAAAACCGGTTGTAAAAAGATCAATGCCCCGTTTGTACGATGCTATCCAAACGGTATCATTGCTTATAAGCAGAAAATTATTTTTTTCCCTGTAAAGGGTGTCGGGGCCTTTTGTTCTGTGGTCAAGCACCCTTACCACATGCAGGTCTTTATCCATTACAGTAACCCCTTTCCACGACGATACCCAAAACCTGTTTTCTTTATCGAGCCCAACGGATGAAACATTTACCCCATCGTGGTCAGCATCTGCGGGTACCTTGTCGAAAGCCTTCAACTGGTTAAAACCTTCGTCCAGCAGCACAAGCCCGGTTGAGCCGTGCCAACTGCATATTGCATAATACTTTTTGCCTGCTGCACTAAGCTGGTCAATATCCTGCACATTGCCTTCGTGCTTAACCGGTAAAGTGTATAGCAGCGATTCGCTCAATTCTATTTTGGCAACACCAATATCGCCGTTGCTGCCTATCCATAAATTGTCGTTCTCAGCGGGGTATAGTTTATAAATACTGCCTGCAGGTATACTGCCTTCCGTGTCTGGTTTATGTATGTAATAGGCCTGGGCATTTTCAATAGGCGAAACGCCGTCTTTTTGCAAAGGGGCTTTTATCAAGCCACCCGGCGCACCGATATACAAAAAACTTTTATTACTTATGGTAACTTTTACTATGTCAAATAAAACGTTATAGGCGTCAGCCGGTATGTTTTTTTGTATCTGAAATGTTTTGAATGATCGTGAAGCTTTATCGTAATAAAGCAACCCAAATCCCCAGGTGCAAACCCACAATTGTTTATTGGCATCCACGTATACTTTTGATACATCGACACCGGCGTTACCGGGTAGAATATTAAGCCTGTGCGAGGAAAAATCTTTCTTATTTATAAAAACAATATCGCCCAGGGTGCCCGCAACAAGCTCATCCTTGTTATACGTTGCAATGGATGATATAGCCTGTGTTGCAACATCTCCATTTTTCATTTGAGCCCAAACAAGCTTCAGGTTCTTTTTCTCTTTGTCAAACTGGTAAAGGCCTACATCATTTATTGCCCAAACAGTACCGTCTTCATCAGCAAAGCATTTAAATTTATAACCCGGCCAGTTACCGTTGCTCTCCCTTAGCCTTGTGCAAACCAGCGTGTTGGGGTCAACTATTACCGCACCTTTACTGGTGCCCACATAAATGTTGCCCAGCTTATCTCCAGTTACACTGTTAACATCGTTTGAAGGCAGTGCTGTTGAATCATCGAGCCTTTGGCGGGCGTACAACACATTGGTGCCATCAAAACGAAACAGGCCATTGCCGGTAGCAAACCACATAAAACCCCTGCTATCTTTATAGATTTCGTTTACATATTTTACGCCTGCTGTTTGTAAAACCTCCGGCTTGTTAAAATAAATGCTTTCAGGCAATGCAATTGCGGCGGTGCCATTATTTTGAGATAATGCAGTTAACGGGAAAGTCAATAATATAAATAAAGCAATCCGCATAAGGTTATGAAGCAGTTAGAGTTACCGAAGGCTTATTAAAGCGTAATTTACAAAGTTTGGTTAAGGTGGAAACAACGAAATATTTATATAGCATTTCTTGCAGTGCAATCAAATCAATCTATTTCTTTACAAATCTGTACAAATAAGGCGCTTTGTGTGCCTTGCCAGTCATTTTTTTGGCCACCAGTTCTAAAATATCCAGGCTTAGCATTTTGCGCTGAAAGGCAGCGCGGATAAGGGTTTTGCCTAAAATTGTTTCATAAACGCTTTGCAGCTCGCCCATGGTAAATTGCTCTGGCAGCAGGTTAAAGCCGGTAAGCTTTTGGTCAAGGCTTACCTGTAATGTTTCCAGCGCTTTCTTTATAATAAGGGCGTGGTCCTGCATTAAAACGGGCAAAGCATCAAGCTGGTACCACTTGCAACTGTCAGATATTTCATCGGGTGTTGGTATGGCTTGTGTAAAATCAACAAGGGCATAGTAGCCAATGGTTATAAACCGCTGCAGCAGCCAATGGTCAGACGGTGGCATTGTCCCTTTGGCACTCATAATAGCCCTCATTGGCTCGGGGTCAAACCGGCTATAGTCGCCAAATGTGTAAAATTGCTCAAGAAAAATATCGTGCAACCCGGTACGCCGGGTAACCATTTTTTTGGCGGCATCATCAACATCCTCAGTATCCTTTATAAAACCACCGGGCAAGGCAAACAGCCCCGTGCTTTTATACTCAAGCAGCAGCACTTTCAACTGCCTGTCGTGAAAGCCAAATATAACCGCGTCAATAGCAAGGCCGGCCATAAAACCCTCCCCTTCTTTTGCACCATCTCCCTGCTTTGACATATTAAATTTTGTGGAAAACTAACAAAAAATTTTTCCGGATTAATAAAAGTATTTACTATTGTAACAAAATGTTACAATAAAGATAACATTAGCCTTTCAAATAACCGCATTATTCTATTGCTAAAACAAATTAAATATGAAGATCAGGCATTTTAGTCTTTTATTTTTATTGGGTGTTTACACAGCCGCTTCTGCCCAAACAGGCAACAAAGCCCTGCAGGTAACCACCGTAAACGGCGTAGTAGAAGGCGCCGATGATTCAGGCATACACATTTTCAGGGGTTTGCCATTTGCTCAGCCGCCGGTTGGAGACCTGCGCTGGAAAGAGCCTCAGCCAGTTAAAAACTGGGATGGCGTTAAGGATGCGACCCATTTTGGTGGTAATGCCATGCAGAAAAAAGTTTTTGGCGATATGAACTTTCGGTCAAGCGGAAACAGTGAAGATTGCCTTTACCTGAATGTTTGGGCGCCAGCAAAGGCTGCAAAAGGCAAACTGCCGGTACTGGTATATTTTTATGGTGGTGGTTATGTTGCGGGCGATGGCAGCGAACCGCGCTATGATGGTGAAAGTATGGCACGTAAAGGCATTGTTGCCGTTACAGTAAATTACAGGCTTGGCATTTTTGGCTTCTTCTCACATCCTGAACTGACAAAGGAATCTTCACACCATTCATCAGGCAACTATGGTATGCTTGACCAAAATGCGGCGCTGCTTTGGGTACAGGCAAATATCGCTGCTTTTGGCGGCGACCCCAAAAAGGTAACCATAGCCGGGGAGTCAGCAGGCTCTATTTCAGTGTGTGCACAAATGGCTTCGCCATTATCAAAAAATCTTATTGCAGGTGCGATAGGCGAAAGCGGTGGTATGATCAAGCCAACACTGCCTGCTATACCGCTTGCTGAAGGCGAACTTAATGGTGTAAACTTTGCAAAACGTGTTAACGCAAACTCTCTTGCTGATCTGCGTGCCATGAGTGCAGACCAACTGCTTGATTCAGCTTCAAAGCCAGGTGCTTTCAGAACTGCTGCAACTATTGACGGTTACTTTTTGCCAAAATCACCCGAGGCTATATATGCAGCAGGCGAACAGGCGCATGTGCCTTTGCTTGCTGGCTGGAACTCAGCAGAAGTGCCTTACCAGTTTTTTATGGGTGGCACTGCGCTTACAACAGAAAATTATACAAAGAAAATACAGGACCTATATAAAGACAAGGCTGATGAAGTGTTAAAACTTTATCCGGCTTCAAACCAGGATGAACTGATACATTCTGCCACAGCGCTTTCAAGCGACAGGTTTATCGTTTACAGCACCTGGAAATGGGCAGACCTTTGCGCCCAAACAGGTGGCAAGCCGGTATACACTTATATATTTGGTCGTGTAAGGCCGGCGATGGTTGCATCTATGGGCAATGCACAACCCGGTCTGGCCGGCGGTGTTGTAAAAGGTGACGCAAATGCTGCGGCACCTAAAATGCCACCTGCAGTTGGTGCATCACACGCTTCTGAAATTGAATATGCCATGGGCAACCTGTCAAGCAATAAAGTGTATGCATGGACGGCTGATGATTACAAAGTGTCGGCCACAATGGAAGAATACTTTGCCAATTTTATAAAAACCGGTAACCCCAATGGCGGCGGCCAGCCTAAATGGCTGCCTATAAAAGCTGGTGATGGCAGCCAGCAAATGTATATTGATGTAAATACAAGCCTGCAACCCGATGCAACCCGTGCCCGTTATTTATTTTTGGATAAAGATTACATGAAATAATAACTGCCAACCCTCAACTATAAACAAAGCCCCGGAGACGTTAAAATCTTCGGGGCCTTTTATTTTCCAGAGCATCAACGCTTTTGCTTAAAGCTTATAGCGTAAAGCTTGCGGCTGTTTTTATAATTTTATCTCAACCTTTTTGCCTGTTTTGCAAGCCTCGTAAATGGCATCAATGATCTTCAGGTCTTTTACTGCTTCATTACCATCAACAGGCACCACTGGTTGTTTACCATCAAAAATAATAGCGGCCATTTCATCCATCTGCACCGTTTGGTGTGTAACATGCTGAAAGTTTAGCTCGCCCTTGCTTGTGCGCCCCATAATTGGTCCATAACCGGTTGATGGATTAAGTTCCGCAAAGCCATTTGTTCCGTCTAAAAAAAAGCGGTCTAGATTATTCAGGCTGTATGTTGATAAACAGGATGCAGTTGCGCCACCGGGAAAGCCGAATTGAAACTCTATTGTTTCGTCAACACCTTCTTTAAATTTCTCCGGGTTGGTTTTGGTTTCCTGTGCGGTAACCCAAATTGGGTCTTCACCAATCATGTAGCGGCTGCCATTTATTGAATAAATGCCAATGTCCATCATTGAGCCGCCGCCGGATAATTGTTTATTTAAACGCCACTGTGTTGGGTCGCCAATAATAAACCCAGACAAACCTTGGAAAAACAGCACTTTACCAAAATCGCCTGCATTACGTTGCCGTATAATTTCAAGCGTTTTTGGTTCAAAATGCATGCGGTAACCCACAAGCAATTTTACACCAGCCTGTTTGCAGGCATCTACCATTTCCTGCCCGTCTTTTGCATTAACACTCATAGGTTTTTCACTAATAGCATGCTTGCCTGCTTTTGCTGTGCGTATAACACCTTCTTTATGCAGGGCGTTTGGTGTAATAACATACACCGCGTCTATATCAGGATTGTTTTTTATATCATCAAAATTCTGGTAGTTGTAACAGTTTTTAGCGGGTATGTTGTACTTGCTTTGCCATGCAGTTAGTTTTGATGGTGTGCCACTAACAGCGCCAACCAGCTTTGCCCTTGTACAGGCCTGCATAGCATCTGCCACCCGTGTACCATAACTACCAAGCCCCATAATAGCCACCCGCAACGGCTTGCCGGTGGCATTGTTTTTAACACCCGCTAAAGTACAAGCCGGTAAAAACGGAATGGCAAGTGCGGATAAGGATGCATTGCGTAAAAAGCGGCGGCGTGATTGCATGAGCATAAATTTTGGGTAAGTTAGAAAATATGGCGGAACGACGATGAAGATAATAATAAAATTAGTAGGAAAGGGAATGATAAAAGTTGGAGGGTTGCTCAAAATGGGTTCGATTTTTTTGGTGAGCGTAGCAAATGGTGATTCATTTATTTTTAAGGTTGAGAAAAAAATACTGCAGTGACAAGCTACACATATGGCCTGTGTAACGGTAAAATGTCACGTTAATTATCGCAGCTATTGAAGTTGCGGTTAAATTTGCTGGTAGCAGAAATAGGCAATTTGTAAAATATAATCTTTATGGACGATAAGCAACTGGTTAGGGATCTTAATAACACAATAGCCAACTGGATAAATAACCTTGAAAAATACAGCTCAACTCAATTTCTTGCAAAACCATCGGCAAATAGCTGGTCTGTCGGCCAGGTATATATGCATATTATAAGTGCAACAATATACTTTATAAAGCAGGTAAATATTTGCGTTGCAAACAATGATAATGCAGATATGGAATGTTCCCCTTCGGCTAAAGCCATGTTTGCAAATAACGAATTTCCCGATGCCGTATTAGACGGGCCGCCTGGTAACGCTTTTACCCCACAACCGGTTGATAAAGCCGATGTGCTAAAACGTTTGGAGGCTTTAAAAAATAAAATAAGTAAAACGGGTGCCGCTATAACAGCAAATGCATTTAAAGGCAAAACAAAACACCTGGGGCTTGGTTATTTTAACGCAGTTCAATGGTTTCAATTTGCTGAAATGCACTTGAGACATCATGAAAGGCAAAGAAGCCGGTTAGATGCCTTTTTAAAAGAAAATAATATTTAATGTTAATTCAGAATAATTAGGCCTTTGAACGTATTTGCCCCATAGGGGCAAAAGCTTTGTAGTAAGCAAAACAAAAAAAGATGTTACCACGCCGTAGGTGTGGCACTCTATGCGGGTTGCTCCTGCTGGGGCAATTAGAAGATCATGATTTTACTTTCTACAAAGCCCGTCCGAACGGCAGGGCCGGGCGGGCTTTTACTCCTAATGGAGTAAGGAAAATGGGCAGACGTTAACTTCCTTTACTTATCCCAAACTCACGTTATTTACTAATATGGCCGTTCTCAATTAATCAGGCTGGTAAATAGTTACTTACCCCCTTTCTTTAGCTCGTCCATGGTCCATGGAGTTGTTCGCGCGGCAGTTTGTTCCCGCACTTTTTTTACTTCCGCCGCGCTTACCATTATCCTGTCTAAAAACGTTTGTGGTATCGGGCCGGGAAAGCGATTGGGAAAACTCAAGTCGTACCTTAAATAACTTAACACAGATGCTATCCATTGGTCGTTATTAGAAGCCATGGATGGCATTTCAACTGAGTATGTTTTGCCATCAACCGGGCCTTTTAAACCATGCAGCAAAATATTGATGGTGGTATCTTTTGCGCCAAATATCCGCCTGAAATCATTCTCAAAAACAATCGGCGGCGCTACTTTTGTTGGCAACCCTTTACCATCAGGCCCATGGCATGTAGCACAAAGCGACCTGAAAATAACGGCACCGCCTGTTACCATTATCCTGCTGGCTTCATCAAGGCTGCCAAGCTTCGCCCCAAACTTTTTTATATCCTCCGTTCTTGCAAGGCTGGTTTGTACCGCCGTGAGCATTTCGTTTTTCGGGTTTTTATCAACCAGGTATTTTGTTACAGTTGCCGCGTTGTTTGCTTTCGCAAAATTGAGCGACAGCATTACCTGCACGCGAACATCATAACTGTCATCATCCTTCAATTTATCAACTTTTGCCAGTATATCCGCGTCACCGGCTTTTATAAAAGGTTCGCTTATCCATATTGCAGCACGCCTTACCTGTGCATCGTCGTCATCCATTGCCTTTAATAAAACTGCTTTATCTGTCGCTTCAAGCCCGTCTAATGTCCATAACGCATGCAGCCTGCCTAAAGCAGTTGGTTTATTAGCAAGAGGCCCTTGCTCGCCAACAGCAATTTGCTTAAGCGCAGGCACTACAGATTTGTCGCCGCGCAACACAATTTCTTTCTGTGCATTATCGCGCCACCAGCCATTTGCATTATCAAGATATGTTACAAGTTTACTTGTCGGTTCATCAAGCATCTTAGGTGTTGCGGTAGGCTGCATACCATCGTACACCAAACGGTAAATGCGGCCAAACTGTGTATTTTTATCAAGCCCGAGCCGTTGAATTTGCGGCCTCAGGTAACTATCTGCTTTTGTCCATTCGCTTTCCTGTATTATACCCCGGTTCATGTCAACAATATACAGGCACCCATCGGGACCGGTATAGGTATTTACGGGACGAAAATTCATGTCAGACGATGCAATAAACTCATCCTGTGTATAAGCATTTTTAAGCGTTGTTTTGCCATCTGTGTCGGTCACTTTAGCGCGGCGGATAATGCGTGCCACAGGCTCATTTATCAAATAATCACCTACCAGGCTTGCGGGTAACTTATCACCCCTGAAAATGGATTGACCATTGCCTGCTGTAAAATGGTTAAGCGTGGTATCGGCACGCAGCCTTTTTAAACCACCCTGCACATCGGCTGTTTTTATAATAGGCCATACAGCGCCAAAAGTTGAATCATCATAGGCATCAGCAAATTCAAGCTGGCCGTAAGCCGGGTTTATTTGAAAACCCGCACCCGCATTTTCTGCGCCGGCCCTGCTAAAATAAAGGCGCCCATAATCATCATGCGTTAAACCCCATTGACCATTAGACCCGCTCACCAGCGAATCTGCCTGCAGTGCGCCGTTCCTATAACGAAAGCGCACCGGGTCAACAGTAATATAGATCCAGTTGTCAATATTCCAATCAAGCCCGCTGCGCTGGTGCTCAAGGTTTTTTGTGTCAACCGCTGCGCTTTGGTAAACAACTCTTTTTTGATCGGCCACGCCATCTCCGTTTGTGTCTTTATAAGCTGTTATGTTGTACGAGTTTGTTTCGTTAACCAGCAGCTCGTGCCCAACACAAAGTATCATACGCGGCAATCTTAGCTTATCAATAAACACCGAACTCTTGTCCATCCTGCCATCATGGTTAGTGTCTTCCAGTAACATTATACGGCTTATAGCACCCTGTTCACCGGTGCCATTTACATCCTGCATATATGTTTCCATTTGGGCAACATACATTTTTGCATTGCCATCCCATGCAATGGCCACCGGCTCTTTTATCATCGGCTCACTTGCAACAAGCTCAACATGGTAACCAACAGGTACGCGAAAAGATTTTACACTTTCTTCCGGTGTTAAATGTGCGGGTGAGGGGTTTGCATTAACTGTGCGCGGTGAGGCAAAAGGCTCTGCCTCAAGTGGCTTGTTTTCTTTTGAATTGTTACACCCTGTAATCAATACGAGGGAAAAACAAACAGCAAGTGAAGCGTAAAATGCTTTTCTCATCATCGTTAGTTTAAAATATGGCAATGCGTTTAAATGAATAACACAACCTGGTGAAAAGTTAAGTTATAGGTTATTTTTTGAAATACTGTGTAAATGAGACAAAAAGTATAAATGTTGCGGCGAAAAAGGGGAGCGCAGTGGTAAAACAATAGCAATGGTTTCAAAGCTAATCCATTAAGTAAAGATGACCGAAGAAACTATCAAGAGAAACAATTAATTTCACATACACATCTAAAAGCTTCTTAAGGAAAAAATGAAAGCCAAAAATAGGCTATTGTATCTGCTCATACCGGTTTTCAATAGCTTCCTCTTTTTTATTATACCCGATTATTATTTTTGGTTTCTTGTGATTCTTTCTATAGGAGCCAGTATATTTTTAGCAGTTGTGGTTGTTGACCTGTTTGAGAAAACAAGCAAATGGAAGTTGGCCTTGAAGCTTTTAGGGTTAGGGGTAGCAAGCTACATATTGGGTATATTGCTCATTATAGCAAGAAACTATTTTCTTGGTTATTTTTCAGGGTAACCCCTGTTAGTTACTACAGTTCTACTTAGCACAGAAGTCATGTTATGGCTTCGCACAGAACACAAAAACATTTTTGTTATTTGCCAATTACCTTTAATTTCAATGGCATGACAGGATATGAAAAATCTCCGCCGCCATTTAGTACAGGCTATTGACAAAATGGCGGTGGCTGTTAAAGCCAAAAAAGGCAAAATGTGAAAATCATGGCGGTGATGCGAAAAAAAGATGTTACTGGTTTAGCGGCGTTTAAATATATAAGAGAAGAGCTCAGCAAGGGATTATCATTATCTGAATATTTAAATAATACGTTGACAATAGAAACCGGCAGAGTATACTCATTTGTTCCTGAGGATGCCCCCGAGAATGAGGTGTACAATTTTGATTATGGAATGCTTTATGGAAGCGACAGCCTGCGAAAGGAAGGCCAGTTTGTGATGCCTGTAAGAAATGATGCCACGCCAATGGTTATATCCGAAATTCAGGAGTATTTAAATTTGAATAACACAAAATGTTGCCTTTTTGAAGACTGTACACAATGGGCCGGTGATTTTGCTCTTGAGTCTTCGGGTATCGAATACCAAAAATATAATACAAGAAATATTTATTATTTCTTTGGCTTGGGCAACAACAATTTAGAAAAAATAACCGATGCCTTCTTCTCAAGTAACAGCTATGTTTTCCTTTGCGCATTCAGCAATTTAGATGTTGAAGAACAAAGGAAAATCATCCCTTTCTCCGAAATAACTGTGGAGTCAATGAAATTATTTGTAACTAATGCATCTTCAATAATTGTGAAAGCATACGATGGTGAAGGTTACTTAATATGGATATCAGCTGATAAACTAATTTAATAGGTAGGCTTCGCCGTTTCTCTAACCAGTTTATTGCGTTTCTTTTTTCTCAACTACCAGTACACACAACAGAGAACAAAAAACACAAAAAATATTTTTGTTATTTGCCAATTACCTTTAATTTCAATGGCATGACAGGATATGAAAAATCTCCGCCGCCAAATGTTGCGGGAAAAGATTTTCGTTGTTACTAAATTGTTACAGGTGCATTGGCTTTAAATGCTTTCGGTGTTTTACCAAACAGGCGAGATGCTCAATTAATCTTTTACATAATTTAGATGGACGTTATTAAATGCAGGCTTTTGAATGTGTTCTTTTAATTTTTTGAAGCTTTCAAACGGGCCTTTGGTTACAAACAAATTGATGAGCCACGCAGGTACCACGCCACCGGGATCGGTGAATAAGCTATATTCTATTTTAACACTATTGGCGCCAACAGGGGTAATTACCCATTTACCAACAGACTGCACAACCCTTACAATATTATCTTTCTCAGGCACAAGCCCGGCAACATTCTCAGCATCAACGGTAACTACTTTTGTTACCGGATTTTGCGTTGCAACAAGATGGGCTACAAAATCGCGGTTGCTCACAGGCCACGGCACATTTATTTCAGAGTAATAATACAGTTCCGATGCCGAAACCTGCTTAACCATAACACAGCTTTTGGTACTGTACACCCATTCCCTGCAGGTTGCTATATCCATTATTGCATAGGTTAACCTGGACAGGGTTGACTGCACACTGCATTCAACTTTTATCGCCTTGAATTTTGAGCCTTGCTGAGATTTGGTAAACACTTTTATGCCATCCCTGTCTGCTTTTAAAACCCAGGCGTTTTGTGCTTGTAAGGTAAAATACAGCAGGGTGATTATTAGCGAGAGCGTAAATTTTTTATTCATGTAATTCCTTTTATGCATTATTATTTAACGATACAGCTACCAACTGAAATACAGCGACAGGTTGCCTACTTCGTGACTATAGGTAC